>CAYGNN010000142.1:0-7679 GCA_964351165.1 uncultured Phycisphaeraceae bacterium | reverse complement strand
TGTGGACGCAGTGCTCCGACCAGGTCTGCGCCAGCGATTCGAGCTCGATCATCGTCGGCTCGCGGCCCAGGTCGGCGTAGTGCGCCTGGATCGTGCGCATCTCCTCGGCGTTGAGCGCGAAGGACCCCTGCTTGCTCAGCCGGAGCAGGGCCTCGTCGTCAAGGCCGCTGATTTGGACCTCTTCAACGCGCTGCTCGCGGGCGTGGCCGTGCGGGAACTCGTTGGGGTGGAATGGCTCGGTGTGGATGTCGTGGACGACCTGGTTCGCGAGCAGGCGTTTGGCGATGGTGTCGGCTTGCTCTGCGGTGATGCCCTCGAAATCGTACCGGCGGCCGGTGACGACGAAGGCTTCCTTGGCGCTGATGATCTCTGCGACAGCGGCCTGCACTGTCTGCGCGGCAGGGTCCATGACGCCTGGCTGTGGGAGGACCTCGATCGTGCGCGCGTCGGGTGTCGTTACCGCGCCGACCGTGACGGTTTCGGTCACCGGGTCGGCAAGCAGGTCGCCGGCGATGCGCTGGATGTCGGCGCCGGTCAGGTCGGCCTCGATCAGGTAGACCGAAGCGGTGCGCACGCTGGTCGGTGTGATGCCGAGGCCGGCCGCGGCGCGGCGGGTCGCGTCGCCCCTGGTGTCCTGCATGCCTGGCGAAGGTCGGACCTCGAATCGGTGGACGGTGTGCATGGCGGTGGTGTGAGGAATAGCCGGAGCGGGGTGTTCAGCGGTCGGGGTTCCCATGCCGGACTGTACCCCATCCGGGGATGCTCGGGTTCGCGGATTGGCGCATTGGCTACACTCGCTCGCGATGACCGAATCCCCAACCGAGATGCCCCACGTTGAGCTCTATACCGACGGCGCCTGCTCCGGGAACCCAGGGCCTGGCGGCTGGGCGTACATCCTCCGGCACGGCCCAAGCGGCGCGGAGCGCGAGGACTCCGGCGGCGACCCCGCGACAACGAACAACCGCATGGAGCTCAGCGCCGTGATCGAGGGGCTGACGGCGCTCAAGCAGCCCTCCGCGGTGGAGGTCTACTCCGACAGCAAGTACGTCCTCGATGGGCTCAACGCCTGGCTGGACCAGTGGAAGCGGCGGGGCTGGAAGACCGCGGCGAAGAAGCCGGTGAAGAACGAGGACCTGTGGAGGCGCCTCGATGACCTGCGGGGGACCCACCGGCTCACCTACCACTGGGTGAAGGGGCACAACGAGCACCCTGAGAACGAGCGGTGCGACGCCCTGGCGGTGGCCGCGAGGGACCTGGCGGCCGGCAGGCGGTGATCGGACCTCCCAAATACCGACCGGCCGCCCGACGCCCCGGATGATCCTCCCAGACGACCCCGGGTCGTTTCGTCGGAGCTGATCCTGCTGCGACCACGCTCCCAGCTGGTCGATGTAGCGGGCTATGAGCAACTCCTACTACAAGAACCCGCGCGGGCGGATGATCAAGATGTTCATCATGTTCGGATCGCTGTGCTTCAGCGCCTACATGCTGCCCAGAACGATCGACAAGCTCGAGAATGCGGGGCTCGGGACGCTGATCCCCGGCGCTGGCGGAGTAGACGCCGAAGCTGCGAAGCTTCTTGGGCAGGCCGGGCTCGAGGGCGTGCTGAGCGCCGAGCAGGCGGCGACGAAGAAGTCGAGCGGACCGATCATCATCTCCGCAGGCGGCGTCTCCGATGGGGCTGAATACGAGCGGCTCAAGCAGCAGGCGAACGTGATGGCGCCGATCAAGATCGTCAAGGGCAAGCCGAATCAACCCACCGATGGGACGCCTGGGGAGCAACCCTCGGCTGCTGAGGACGCGATGCCCAACCTCGCGGACATCGACACCGATGGCGCCGTGGAGCAGCTGATGGAGTTGCTCGAGGAAGCGAAAAAGGGCGGCTGAGTCATGCAACTCAGACCAGGCCCAGCGCCTGCCGCTTCGCTTCCCATTCGGACTGCTCGCGCTTGTTGGTCGAGTCGATCGAATCTGACCCGCTGCGGATCGCTTCGATCTCGAGCCTGGTCAGGCGCATCGAACCCATCTCGTAATCCTTGAACGCCTCGACGGTCATCGGGCAGATCGGCTCGATGAGCCGCATCATCGCGGTGGCGAAGTCGCGGATCTCGCTCTGCGCGTGGGGGTCCATGCGCAGCGAGAGGAAGCGGAGCGTGTTGTGCAGGTCGCACTTCCAGTACCACTCGGTGTACGCGCTCTGGGGCAGCGCGATGCGGGCGAGCTCGCGCGAGACCCCCTTCTCGATGAGCTTCTCGTACTCGGCGTAGAGCGCCTCGGAGCGGTCGAGGTAGGCGAGGAACTCCTGCGCCGTCGATGGCTCGATCGTCTCCTCGCCCCCCTGCCGGTTGCTGGTGGACTGCCTGCGGACCTCGTCTTCGGCGAGGCGGTAGAAGCGGTCCGGGACGACGGAGTACCGCGCGGAGTATTCGTTGACGTTGGCGGTGCGGTGGCGGATCCACTGGCGCGCGACGAAGATCGGCATGCGGCAGTGGAACTTGAACTCCACCATCTCGAAGGGCGTCGTGTGGCGGTGGCGGAGGAGGTAGCGGATCAGGCCGCGGTCCTCGCTGACTTTCTTGGTGCCCTGGCCGTACGAGACGCGCGCGGCCTGCACGATCGCGGCGTCGGCGGTCTGGCCTTCTGGCGCGAGCCTCGGCATGACATCGACGAGGGCGACGAAGCCGTGGTCGTGGATGGGGATGACCTGCCGCTCATCGCCGCCCATGAGGTCCCGCATGGGGGAGACCGGGGCGACGTGATCGACGGGTGTGGCGGTGGTTTTGGCTTCGATCGTGCTTGCTTCCATGCGGGCAATGTACCGCTGCGGAAGCCTGTCGGGGGGCGTGGAAAACCGATCAGTGGTCCTCGTGGTGCGCCGTCGCTTCCAGCAGGTCGCTGGGCAGCAGCAGCGAGAGGAGCCCCGCCATCACCAGCAGCAGCGAGGCGGTCAGGAAGCCCAGCTCGACGCCTGAGACACCCAGCAGGCCACGCAGCCCCTCGACGCGATCGGACGTGATGAGCCATCCCAGTCCCAGCGGCCCCAGCGCGGAGATCGCCCAGCCGCAGCCCATCAGGAGCGAGGCGGTGAAGCCTGTCGCGTGCGGCAGCAGGCGCTGGGCAAGGCCGATCGCTGGCGGGATCGGCATGAAGTACCCCAGGGCTGCCCCAAAGGCGCAGGCGTACATCGGCCAGAGGCCGACCCAGGGCATGATCGCCACCGCTGGCGCCATCAGGAAGCTGATCGCGACGAACGGGATCTTCTCCTTGCCTGCCGGGATGACCCAGCCAGAGAGGAGCCCTGCGGCCGCCATGCCGAGCGTGGAGGCCGAGATGAGTCTCGATGAGAGGACAGAGGCCTCGTCGCCATCAGCGATCTGCAGCATCGCCCACTGCGTGAAGAGGAAGTAGAGCCCCACGTTGGTCGTGAAGCGGAAGCTGTTGATCGCCAGGAGCAGCCACACGGCGCGCCAGCGGCGCCTGACCTCCGCGGCGCTCTGGTGCGCATCCTCGGCGTGCGGATCGATCACCGGCTTGGGCGAACGGTGCGGCACGCGGCGCGTCGCGATCCACATGGCCCAGCCGATGAGCACCGAGGGGAGCGCGAGCACGAGCAGCCAGGGCATCCCGAAGCTGACATTGATGCTCGATGCGATGAGCGGACCGAAGAAGCCGCCCAGCATGCCTCCTGTGAAGAAGATCGAGAGCCCGATCCCGCGCGCGCGCCTGGCGGATCCGATATTCGACATCGCGCCGCGCGAGAGCCGGCCGGCGACCGCGGAGCCGATCGGGTGGTAGACGCCGACGCCGGTCATCCCGATGACCTGCAGCGCGAGCAGCTGCCAGAAGTTCTGCGCGAAGCCGATCGAGCAGATCGAGAGCGCCGCGACAGTGAGACCCAGCGGCCCGAGCAGGCGGGTGTTGTAGCGGTCCGAGATCCACGAGAACATCGGTTGGGAAAGACCGCTGATGACAGGGCTGATCGCGAAGAAGATCGCGTATTGCTGCTCGCTCAGCAGGAGCCGCGCCTTGAGCGCCGGTCCCAGCGCGACGAGGAAGATCGGGAAGAGGTCAACCGTGATGTGCGAGATGAAGACCACCCAGAAGCGCGCGCCGGGGCGGCTCAGGCTCGCCATGGCGGGCGCCGGCGCCGAGACGACTTCCGGGATCGGCGCGCACATCGGCTCCGACGGGATGACCTCCGGCGCTCGGCATTCGTCGTGTTGTTCGAGGACCGCGTCGGTCGCTGGGGGGCACATGCCTGCGACGATAGGCCCGGTTTGCGGTCAGGCCGGGTCGGGCGCGGAGTTCTTCTCAGAGGCGGCGATCACGCGGTCGACGTGTTCCTTCGAGCCGAAGGAGAGCAGGATCATCAGGCCGCCGATCACGAAGCCCATCGCCTCGACACCGACGCCGGCCCAGGTCCAGCCCATCTCGTCGATGACGTCGTGGACCCCCTTGTAGTTGGGGTAGTTCATCACCGACATCGCCTTCGACGCGTCGCGGAAGACCCCTGGCGTAACGATCCCGGCGGCGAAGTAGCGCCAGCCCTGCTCGTCGAGGTTCGCGTACACCTCGTCGGTGCGCTCGAGGCTGGTGTCGCCCAGCTCGATGAAGGTATAGGACCATTGCTTCCAGTCCTTGGACCGGACGGCCTTCCATTCATCCGGATCGCGGACGGTCGTCGGCCTGCGCGCCACCACGACGATCCGCCAGGGGTCGGTGTCGCTGATCCCCTCAGGGTTCGCGGCGATCGCGTCCTCAGGGGTCGCGAGGTCGTCCGCCCTGGAGAAGGCGATGATCTGCATCCAGTTGCGGTGGCGGTCCATGCCGGGGAGGCGGGGGTCATCGAGCCCCTGCGTCAGGACGGTCTCCTGCTCGTCGCCCCAGCGGACGACCACCTCAGCGCCAGGGCGGTCATCGCCGGCTGGCAGGTCACGCGTGGTGAGCGAGAAGGCCCTGCCGCGGTGATCGAACTCGGTCTGGTCGAAGGTCTCGCCCTGCCATGTTGGAGGCTCGATCGAGGCGCTGTGGGCGCGGATGCGCGAAATCATCGGCGGCACAGACACCGCCAGCGCCACGGTAGAGATCCCGAGCACGATGAGACCGATCTTGCGCTGCGCCTTGTTGTTCATGACTCTTCGATCGGGGCGGGCGCCCCCTGGTTATCAGTGGTGGCCTTCGTCGTGCCCATCCGCTGCGTGATCGTCATGCGCGTGGTCGTCGTCCGCGTGATCATCATCGGCGTGGTCGTCGCCGTGGTGGTCATCGCCGTGGCCGGCATGCTCGGCGTGGGCCTTCTCGATGGCTGCCTTGATCTGCGCCTCGGCCAGCGGCGGCGGCGCGATGAAGTGCTCGCGGGTCGGGTCGAGCGCGCCACGGGACTTCATGTCGATCGCGGTGAACCCGATGAAGGTGATCACGAGGATGATGCACGTGACCAGGATGACGGAGTTCAGGAGCTTGTCGTAGAGCAGGTGCATGAAGATCGCGCAGACGAGCGTCGCCTTGAAGGTCGCGATAAGGAGAGCGAGGATCAGGTTGCCCATGTCGCCCAGGTCCACGAACTTGGCCGTCCAGACGGTCAGCGCGGTCATGATGAGCAGGATGACGAGGATGCTGAAGAGCATCCGGAACGACGCGACGTGGTGGTGGCCGTGCTCGTCGTGGGCGTGGTTGTCAGCGGTGGCTGTGGCGTTCATGGTGGTTGTTCCGTTGGTCGTCGCGAGCCGGGATCAGACGAGGTACATCAGCGGGAAGAGGAAGATCCAGACGAGGTCAACCAGGTGCCAGTAGAGGCCGACGTTCTCGCCAGAGGTGTAGTGCTTGGGGCCGAAGTGGAGCTTGCCGGCGCGCCAGGCGAGCCAGAGCAGCAGGACCACGCCGACCAGCACGTGGAAGCCGTGGATCGCGGTGGCGACCCAGTAGATCGCGAGGAAGACCGGGTCGGAGGTGCTGGGGACGAATTCGCCTGCGTGCCCGCCGTAGGAGAAGAGCGCGCCGGGGAGCTCGCCCTTCTGGTACTTCGGCCAGTACTCCCAGCCGAGCTTCACCACGAGGAAGATGATGCCGCAGATGGCTGAGATCAGCAGGTTGATCATCAGCTGGCCCTGCTTGTTGAGCTGGGCGGCGCGGACGCTCATCGCGACGGTGAAGGAGCTGATCAGCAGGACGCCGGTGTTGAGGGCGCCGATCTTCCAGTTGAGGTAGTGCGCCGAGGCCTCGGTGAAGTGGTCGAGGTAGAAGAGCCGGAGGATCGCGTAGCCGCAGAACATCCCGGAGAAGAGCAGGATCTCGGTGGTGAGGAAGAGCCAGACGCCGAGCTTGGCGCCCTCGAACTCGTCCTCCTGGTTCCGCCAGTGCTCCTGGTGCTTGTACGTCTCGTGGTACGGGAGCTTGCTGGATGTTGGTGATGCGGTGGTCATTGTTGTCGTTGTCCGGGGTGTTCGGAGTCCGGGATGCTGGTCGTTGGTATGGAGATCGGTTTAGTGCTTCGACTCGCCCGGCTTCAGGGGCGGCGCGATCGGGAAGTCCTTCTCATCGCAGAAGGGCGGGACGACGTCGTCGAAGTCGTAGGGGCCGTGGTGCACGACCGGCTCGTGGTGGAAGTTGTGCTCGATCGGGGGCGCGTCGGTCGTCCACTCGAGCGTGAGGCCGCCCCAGGGGTTGCGCGGCGCCTTCTTGCCCCACTTGAGCGAGTGCATGAAGTTGAAGAGGTGGATGAGGAAGCCGATCAGCAGGAGCCAGGAGCCAACGGTGCTGATCTGGTGGTAGATCTGGAACTCGGGGATGTACGTCGCGTAGCGGCGGGGCATGCCCTGCGAGCCCATGAAGAACTGGACGAAGAAGGTGGTGTTGAAGCCGATGAAGACGAAGAAGAAGCCGATGATGCCGGCGGTCTCGTTGTACATCTTGCCGAACATCTTGGGCCACCAGTGGTGCATGCCGCCGAAGAGCGCGATGCCGGCGCCGCCCATCATGACGTAGTGGAAGTGGGCGACGACGAAGTAGGTGTCGTGGAGGCTGATGTCGGTGGCGAGCGTGGCGAGGAAGAGGCCGGTGACGCCGCCGATGGTGAACGTGAACATGAAGCCCAGCGCGTAGAGCATGGACGTGGTGAACGCGATGGAGCTCTTGTAGAGCGTTGCAACCCAGTTGAAGACCTTGATCGCTGACGGGATCGCCACGAAGAAGGTCAGGGCGCTGAAGATGGCGTTGGCCATCGCGGTCTGCGACGTGAAGAGGTGGTGGCCCCACACGATGAAGGAGACTGCTGCGATGCCGAGGCTGGAGAAGGCGATCGCCTTGTAGCCGAAGATGCGCTTGCGGGCATGCACAGCGACCAGCTCCGACATGATGCCCATGCCTGGGAGGATCATGATGTACACGGCCGGGTGCGAGTAGAACCAGAAGAAGTGCATGAAGAGCACCGGATCACCGCCCAGGGCCGGGTCGAAGATGCCGATGTGGAAGGCCTGCTCGATCGCGAGCAGGAGCACGGTGATGCCAAGCACCGGCGTCGCAAGAACCTGGATCAGGCTCGTCGCATAGATCGCCCAGACAAAGAGGGGCATGTCGAACCAGCCCATGCCAGGGGCGCGGAGCTTGTGGACCGTCACGATGAAGTTCAGGCCAGTGAAGATCGACGAGAAGCCCAGGATGAAGGCACCCATCGTCATCAGGAA
>CAYGNN010000141.1:0-7736 GCA_964351165.1 uncultured Phycisphaeraceae bacterium | reverse complement strand
CTGCGTAGTCATCGCGGTACATCCACGCGATCGCCTGGAAGTGGGGGATCTGCCAGGCGAAGAGCAGCCCAAAGAGCGACCAGCCGATGGGGGAGGTCAGTGTCTCCCAGCCGCCGATGGTCGTCGCTGTTGCTGCCCAGCCGATCATCGGGGGCAGCGCGCCGGGGATCGCGCCGATGTGCGTCGCGATCGGCGTCTTCACCTTCATCGGGGTGTAGAAGAGGATGTACGTCGCGGTGGTCGCCAGCGCGATGGTCATCGCGGCGACATTGACGAACACCCCCAGCACCACCGCGCCGAGGAGCAGGCAGACGAAGGAGAAGAGGACGCCGACCTTCGCGGTGACCGAGCCTCTGGGGATGGGGCGGTCCATCGTCCGCGGCATCAACGCGTCGCGGTCGCGCTCCCAGCACTGATTCAGCGCGTTGGCGCCCGATGACGAGAGCGCCGTGCCTGCGAGGCACGCGAGCAGCGTGATGATCAGGTCAGTTGCGTGCCATGTCCTGCCCGCAGCGCCGATCGCGAAGCCGAGCCCTGCGGTGATCGTCACTAGCTTCGTGATGCCAGGCTTGCTGAGCGCAAGCAGATCCGCGGCGAGCGACTGGTGTGTCCGATCGCTGGCGGTGACTGATTGGTGGGCGTGTGTGGTTGGGTTTGACATGAGGCCAGGTGATCGCCGGAGTCGCTCCTGCTGAACAGGAATGAGGATAGCCGGGGAGGCGGGGCGAGTCCTGCCTGTCAGGGGGATGAGGTTGGGTGGGCGCAAGAGAAAGGCGCCATGGGAACACCCCACAGCGCCTTCCAGGATCGCACGGTGTGCGAATAGCACGCAAATTGAGCTGAGGCTCATCGCCGACGTGGTGGCCGATCATCTCGATCGGCGGTCATCAGTTGTCCCGGAGAAAGGTGCTGAGAGCCTCAGGGTCCTGGGCCGATTCTTGCGGCCCGGACGTTGCGAACCGTACCGCACTGGGAATGCGGATGGAAGCAGGAAGTCCCGAAAACGGGGCATTGTTGCGATTCCATGCCGTGACAGGGGGTTCGGCGTGTCCTCGCGCGGAGCATTGCCGGGGCCCAACATCAGCGATAGCCTCCGGCGTCGGGCTCGGCGATGCTGATGTCCCGGCGGTGGCCCCGGTAGCTCAGCTGGATAGAGCAGCGGACTTCTAATCCGCAGGTCCCTGGTTCGAATCCAGGCCGGGGTGTTTCGGATACGCCGAAGGGCGGATTTTGCATCGGCGCTCGCCAAGACGTGATGTATACTCGGACTATGTTCAACCATCGGGCGCACTGGCCTCGGCAAACCTGCCTGAGACTGGGGGAAGCAAGCGAGCGATCGCCGCGCGCGGCCCTCAGGGGTTTTACGCTGGTTGAGTTGCTGGTCACGATTTCGGTGATCGCGGTGCTGATGGCGATCCTGGTTCCGGCTTTGGCTGGCGGGATCAAGGCCGCCCGCTCGGTCAAGTGCATCGGGAATCATCACCAGATCGCGATCGCGTGGATCATGTACACCGAAGACCACGTCCACTTCCCGATATCCCATTCACCGGAACTGACCTGGGGCGGCGTCGATTGGTACACCGCTGAAGCTTACGAGAACAACACAGTCCCGCTGACACCGGATCGCCCGGTGAACGTGTACATCGGGTCGCACAGCAACGAGCAATCCAGGTCGTCCGTGTTCCAATGCCCGAGCGATCATGGTTTGTTCAAATGGGGCACCAATCAGGAACGGTATTACTACTCGTTCGAGCCTGAATACATCAATCCGTTCGGAGAGAATGATCGGATCGCGTCGAGGGCCGATGACGCAGGAGAGAACCTGTTCGCATCAATCGGCACGAGTTACCGCGCGAATGATTGGATCTGGGTCAAGCCAGGCAGCGTCAACGGCGGGCTCCTGAACAACGCAGGGACATCCAAGAACAAGCCAGACATGGTCGCGGATCATTCGAGCTTCGTTCTGGTTGCGGATGCGGGGATGACGATGATTTCGAGGGCTGATCTGGACACGCTCGGGAGTTTCCCGCTGCCGTACGCCTGGTGGCACGGCGAGCAGAAGAACCACTTCGCGTTCCTCGATGGCTCCGCCCGGGCGCACAAGACGGAGCACGGGACCGCGACGACGACCGATTACACGTACTACTTCGATGATCGGTTGCACAAGCCCTGGAGCAAGGTCTTCGCGTGGTTCAATGGCGGGAACCCGCCGCAGCCCTGAGCCGGGAGTCGCCACGCGACATGGTGACGTTGCTACACTCCGCCGACCGCGAGGCGAAGACGCCGGGCGCCCGGTGGGGTGGCAGAGCGGTTGAATGCGCCGGTCTTGAAAACCGGTAGGCCCGTCAGGGTCTCACGGGTTCGAATCCCGTCCCCACCGCTTTCCTTCCATCACGCAACGAGCCCCGAGAGTCGTGATGAGCGTCACGCTCGGTGGGTTCACCACAGCGTGTTGATGTAGGGGTTGTTGCCCTGCAGCGCCGTCCCCGCCTGCTCGACCGGGCCGAAGAAGTTGTTGGCGACGTTGCTGAGCAGGTAGATGTCATCGTAGACATGGCACGACGTCAGGCGGCCTCGCGCCGATTGCGAGCCGATGTTGAAGCCGGCGCCGGTGTTCGACGACGCGATGCATTCAGAGATATCGAAGCCGCCGGCCTGGATATGGAACCCATCGTCAGCGTTGAGCGAGGCGGCGCAGCCTGTCATCCGGAATGAGTTCGCGAGGAGTCCTGTTGAGAACCCGTAGCGTGCGTTCGCACGCGCCGTGCACCCTGTGACGACGCAGCTGGAGTTGACGGCGAAGCCATCGCCGCCGTTGTTGTTCGCGGCGCAATCGGTGGCGCGCGTGCCGGGTCGGAGCAGGAATCCCAGCCCTGAGTTGCCAGACGCCACGCACCCCTTGAGCGTGCTGTCCTCTTCTACATTGAACCCTGAGCTCGTGTTGCCCTGGGCAGTGCAGGATTCGAGCGTCGAGCCTGCTGACTGGAAGACGCTCGCGAACCCGAATCCTGTGTTGTTGCGGGCAACGCAGGCGGTCAGTGCGCACAGCGAGCCGAACTCGAAGCCACCGCTGATCTCGCCGGTGTTGTCCGCGGCGGTGCAATGGTTGAACACCGCGCCATCGCCTGCGAAATAGCCCAGCCCGGTGTTGCCGCGCGACGTGCAGCGCTCGAGCACCGAGTTGATCCCGACCGCGATGCCAGCCGATTCATTGCTGTACACGATGCAGTCGGTGATGAGGCAGCCGTTGCCGGTGGAGATGCCCCTCGCTCCGAAGTACGACACGGTGCAGGAGCGCACAGAGCTGTTGCTCGCGACGCTGATGCCGATGCCGTCGCCCTGCGAGACGCGGAGATGCTCCACCGCGATTTCGGAGCCGGGGTGTCCCAGCACCGCTTCGTCGGCGTGCACGATCGCGCCGTTGCGGACGGTGACGCCCTGTGATGTCCCGCTGATCTCCACGCCTGCCGAAAATCTCGCGAACCGGCCTGGCTCGCCCATGATGGTGTAGCCGTTGAGATCGAGAGTCACGTGGTCCGAATCGATCACCACCGCGACATCCCCGTCCACGTTCGGCGTGACGACCTCGCCCAGGTAGTACGAACCAGGAGAAGTGATGACGAGCGGGATGTCAGCCTGGCGGATGATGGTCCGCGGCTCGACATCGACGAGCGGCTTGCTCGTCGGCGAGATCGGACCGGGAGGAGGTGAGAGCGGCCCAGCGGAGAGCTGGCCGGAATTCAGCAGCAGCCCGCCAACGCAGGCCACGACAACGGTGCACGAAGTACGGAAGGGACGCTGATTCATGCCAAGCTCCTCATATCGCGTGATCTACATGATCACAACGGCGATACGGTACCAACGATGCGGCGAGGAACCCAGGAAAATCGGACCCGGTTGGGGTCACGTTGGTCTGGCTCAGCCCTTCCGGTGGTACACGCCGCGCATGAACTCGGTCCAGGTGCCGTCGTCGTTCTTGCACTGCGAGCGGAAGACACGCGAGCCGTCATCGTTGAGTTCGATGATGTCCTGGTAGTCCGCCTCGACTTCCGGATCGGTGAAGCTGGGGCCCCTGGTGTTCATGGTGAGGACGCGCTTGGCGTCGTCGAGCTCGCCCTCGTAGACGAACATCTTGGTCATCATCGAGCCGACCCACGTGCCGACAAATTTGCCGATGGCCGGGTCGAAGCCGATGGTCAGGAGCGAGGTGAACCGGTCGCTGGTCCCCGGCATCTCGCCCTCCATCTCACCGACAGCCCAGTACCCGCCGACCATGCGGACGCTCTCGGAACCGGTTGACGTCACCGACTCGCCGTCAGCCCCGCCGGAGCAGGCGTGCTCGTAGGTCCAGTCGCCAGCGAGTTGCTGGAGCCACTGGTGCTCGGCGGTTGGTTTGGGCATTTCCATGGTCGGTCTCCAGATGATGGTGGCGGCGTTGTTGTTGCTCCGGGATTCTAACGGCTCTCAACCAGCCAGCACCACGAAATCGCGCACGAACTGCAAGGCAGCGGTGATGGTTGCTTTGCCGCTTTGGGCGTCGTGCACAGCGCTCGCCAGCGATCGTCTCGCGAGGTCGGCTGCGGCGTAGTCGTAGTCGAGATCCGCGTGGGGCTGGTTGAGCCTGGCGCGAGCGGTGGCGAGGGCGGCGCTCGTGATGCCGTCGATGCGCTCGAGGGATTCGCCCTTCGCCTGGAGCAGGCGCTGGAGGTTGACGATCACGGCCTGATCGGCGCTGAGTGTCTCCAGCGCGGCGGTCAGGAGCTGGCGCTCGTCATCCCCCAGCGGTTGATCGGATGGGGCGACGAGTCGCGCCGTCAGGTTCTCGATGGTGGTCGCGTTGATGCTCACTGGTCGTCTCCTGTGGTGGCGCTGAACTCGGTCAGGCCGGTGATCGTGCGTATGAGCCGCTCGGCAGCGGTGCGCTGGTCTGGGTCGTCGATGCTGTGCAGGAGGAGATCCGACCACGATTCAGCCGCGGCGCTCGCGAGGGCGTCGAGGGTCGGGTCGCTCGTCGCGGCGCTGCGCAGCGCTCTGCTGCTGGCGCCTGCGTCTGCGAAGAGCTGTGCGGTTGATTCGGCGCGGTCGCGGAGCAGCGCGGTGATCTGGGCGCCCTCGTCCCGCGTGTATTGCACGGCGTGGATCGCTTCCAGGAGGCGCCTGCGGGTAGTTGATGCGTTCGGCTCGCGCCACGCCGCGGCGTAGGTCTCGAGCCAATCGTGGGCATCGCCTGCGGTCATGCGGGACTCGCGGACCTGCCGCGCCAGTGGGTTGGCTGGATGGTCGGTCCGGTTGAGGAGCGCGTCGAGGGCCGAGTGGTCTGCTTCACCACTGGGTGTGAGCAGGTCGGTGATGATCTGCGCTTCGGCGTCGTTCGCTGCACGCTCGACGCGGATCGCCGCGACGGCGCTGGTCATGTGCAGCAGCGCCGCGTTGGTCAGGGCGGATTCGATCGCGAGGCGGTCGAGCGCCTCGGCCTGCGCCAGCGCGACGTCGTGGGTGTCTCTGGCGCTGACGCAGCCGGTGAGCGTGATCGCCGAGATGGCGAGGATGAGGATCGGTGTTCTTCGCATGGTGTTCTCCGGTGGGGGGATTCCCGCTGGTGAACACCGTTGCTCAGGCGCTGGTTGGATCAAGCGTTGATCGGCCGAGCGCCGATCGGTGTGCGCGCGTCGTCAGACTTGCGCAGCGAACTGCGCACAAGACGCGTCAACCGCGTACCACTCGTTCAGCACGTCGATCCACTCCTGCGTGGATTTGACCGCGACGAAGCGGCGGTGGACCTCGTCGCGCTGGGGGTGGTGCGTCGCGAAGCGGACGCCGAACTTGCGCATCAGCAGCGAGGCCTTCCGCTCGCCGTTGACCGATTGCGAGAGGCGGAAGTGGTCTTCCAGGACCTCCCGCTGCTCCGCGATGGTGGGGGATTTGGGTTGTTCGCCGCGCATCAGGGCGCGGGCCTGTCGGAAGATCCACGGGTTGCCGATGCAGCCGCGCGCGACGCTGACGGCGTGGACGCCGGTGTACTCGATCATCCGGAAGATGTCCTCGGCGGTCCAGATGTCGCCGGAGCCGAAGATGACGCGGTCCGGTCGGCGTTTGACCAGCTCGCGGAGGAATCCCCAGTTGGAGGGGCCGACATACTTCTGCGTGACAGTGCGCCCATGGACGGTCGCCCATGCGATGCCGATCTCGTAGGCGGCGTCGAAGAGACGGTAGAAGTTCGCCTCCGCTTCCGGCGAGTCGTCGGTGCCCCGGCGGATCTTCATCGTGACCGGGATCTCGCTGGGGACAGCGTCGCGCACAGCGCGGAGGATCTCGATCGCGCCCTCCGGCTGGCAGAGCCAGTGACCGCCTCGCGCTTTGCGGGAGACTTTCTTCACAGGGCAGGCGACGTTGACGTCGAGCGCGGCGAAGGTCGTGTCGGAGGCGGTGACAGCGCCGGCGGACATCGGGGCGCTGACCAGACCATGCTCCCGGATCATCCGGTACGCCTTGGCCGGGCGCTTGCCCTGCTCGACCATCTTCACAGCGGCGGCGGCCATCTCGTCGGGGTTCGAGCCCATGATCTGCCCGGCGAGGGGGTGGTCCTCGGCGCTGGCTGGGGTGTTGTTCTCGAGCTCACCGAGGTCGGCCTTCGCGAAGCCGCGGCCGCCGTCGATGAGCGTGCGGTCGAGCAGCGCCTCGGTGATGCAGTAAGGGCAACCCTGGCGGCGGGCGATGATGCGCATCGCGGAATCGGAATACCCAGCGAGGCCCGCCTGGAAGAAGGGGGCGTCGAAGCCTGGCGTGGTCGCGGGAATTCGCGGGTCGATGGTGTAGGCGCTGGCAAATGCGGCGGGGTCGATGGGGCGGATCCCCGGCGCGACGCCTGGCTCGGGGGGCGTGGCGTTGCGGCTGGCGGCCTTGGGGCGCGGCTTGGCGCGCATGTGCGGCGGGTCGGGCTGGCCGGCCTGTGTGCTGTTTGGCGTGTTGTTGCGTGAATCGCCCATCGGTGTGAGTATAGATGCCCATGCGCACGAACCTCGCGAAATGCGGCCTGTTGTTCACCCTCACTCTGCTGGCAGCGGTGCTGCTCGGCGGCTGCGCCGCGGCGACTCCGGCCGAGCGGATCGCTCGGCGGTATCCGCTGGAAGCGCCCCGGAGCGACACGCTCCCGATCCATGTCGTGGTTGATTCCAAGCGCGTGGAGTTCACCAACTCGACCGGGACGGTTTTCGGACCCTCGGTGCTGTGGCTGAACCAGTGGTACAGCGTCGCGATCGACGGGATGGCGGTTGGTCAGACGCTCTCGATCCCGATCAGCGCGTTCGTTGATGAGCACGGCAAGCAGATGCGCGGCGGCGGGTTCTTCGCGACAGAGGCGCCGGAGCGCGTTATCGCAGCGGAACTGCGCACGGCGGATGGCCTGCACGGCATGCCGGTGGTTGAGCCGAACACGACGTCGCGGTAACGAGAAAACGTGTGTGTTTCAGAGCGCCGTGCGCGGTGCGTTGGCGCTCGTTTGGGCGTGTCCCGGCGCAGTCAGCGCACAAAAAACCCACCACTCTGGGGGATAGAATGGTGGGTAGGAGGGAAGAAACACGTCGCTGTGAGTATATCGCAAGCGGCCCTCCGGACAAGCATTGAATTGCCAGCGGGGCGAAAATACCGCTCATACACGCTGTTTCAACGTCCGAGAATATCTGCCCTGTTCGCTACTACGTGCTGTGGAGGCTTGTCGGCTTACCACCGCGAGTAGG
>CAYGNN010000140.1:0-7813 GCA_964351165.1 uncultured Phycisphaeraceae bacterium | reverse complement strand
TTTCCGTGGACAACGGGACCGCCGCTGTTGGGGCGCCGCAGGAGGACGAGGTCGGTACGAACTCCGGCGCGGTGTACGTTTATGAAGAACTCCCGGCGGGTGATCCGCACGGCGCGGTGGAGCGCACCGGGACGTGGAAGCTGGCCAAGCGGCTCGTCGCGCCGGTGGCAGCGCCGAACCAGCAGTTCGGGTACTCCGTCTGCGTCAAGAATGGGTATGTCATCGTGGGCGCGCCCTTCTTCAACTCAAACACGAGCGTGTTCGGCACGGTGTATGTCTTCCACAGGAATCAGGGCGGCCCTGGCAACTATGGGCTTGTGCAGACACTCACGAACCCCGACACCGACAACCTGGGCGACAGCTACGGCTGGAGCACCGACATGGATGGCGACCTGCTCGTCGTCGGTGTTTCGCAAGAGGGCGCCCCCGGCGCGTCCGCTGGCGCGATCTATGTCTTCGTCAAGGACCTCGGCGGCGCGGATAACTGGGGGTTCCTCAGCCGCGTCAGCGGGCCGGACCCTGATCACAACGACGTGATCGGTTACGACGTCGATATCGAGGGCGACACGATCGTCGCCAGCGCCTGGGGCGACAGCGACATCTCGGGGTTCCAGGGCGCCGTCCGGGTGTTCCGCGTCAACAGCATCTGCCCGGAGGACCTCAACGGGGACGGCGTCGTCGATACGGCGGACCTGGGCATCATGATCGCCTCGTTCGGCGGCTCGGGCGCGGGGGACCTGAACCTCGACGGTGTTGTCGATACCGCGGACCTCGGCGCCCTCATCGGCGGGTACGGCGCCACCGATTGCGCATTCGTGCCCTGATCAATACAACGACAACAGAGAGAGTTCCACCTTGAACAAAGCGCAACACGCCATCACATGGGTCGCCTGCGCGGCACTCCTCGCTGCGAGCGGTGCTGCCTCGAACGCCCAGCCGGTGCAGCACGTGCAGCAGGTGACCGCCTTCGACGGCGCTGCGAACGACGAGCTGGGCTACGACGTGGCGATCGCGCCGTTCCGGATGGTGGCCGGCGCCCCGAGGGACGCCGATGCAGGCGTGCAGTCCGGTGCGGTGTACGTCTTCAAGCAGAACGTGGACGGGACCTGGAGTCATCAGCAGAAGGTCGTGGCGCCAGACGCCCAGCCCAACCGATTCTTCGGGTACCGCGTGGCGATGTCCGGCGGGTTCGGGCCTGCGACGAACCTCTTCGCGGTTGCGACACCAGGCGACAACGACAACGGCAACCAGACCGGCGCGGTGTACATGTTCATCGAGGGGCCTTCGGTGATGAACCCCTGGGGGTTCGTGAAGAAGATCCATTCGCCCAACATCACACTCAACAGCCGGTTCGGCGAGGGCATCGACATCGAGAATGACCTGCTGATCGTGGGTCAGCCGGGCAACTTCCACGCCTTCATCCACCAGCGCAACGAGGGAGGGCCGCACAACTGGGGCTCGATCGCGACGCTGCTGCCGCCCGCGCCCACCTTCAACGTCTACGGCGAGTCCGTCGGGATCCAGGGCGATGTCGCGGTCGTCAGCGACCGCGGCGATGATGACGCCGGCTCGAGCTCGGGCGCCGCGTACGTGTTCATGCAGGACACCGGCGGCGCCAACAACTGGGGGTTCACGAAGAAGCTCGTCGCACCGGATCCATCGGTGCTGAAGAACTTTGGGCACGACGTCGATGTCGAGGGCGACTTCATCGCGTGCGGCGCCTTCGGCGACAGCGACCTGAACCCCCGTTCCGGCGCGGTGTACCTCTTCGAACGCGACACCGGCGGCCCTGACAACTGGGGGTTCCACAAGAAGATCCTCCCGCCGGTCGGGCACATGGATCTCTGGTTCGGCCGCGACGTGAAGTTCGATGGCGACTTCCTCGTCGTCGGCACGTACCAGGATTTCGCCAACGGGAACCTGGGCGGAGCGGCGTACGTCTACGGTCGTGATATCGGCGGCGCTGACAACTGGGGCCTGCTCCAGAAGATCGTCAGCCCCGACGCGATGCATGGCGACAACTTTGCCTACGACATCGATATCCAGGACGACATGGTCGTGTGCGGGATCCGCCTCGATGATGAAGCTGCATTGAACATGGGCTCAGCGCGCGTGTACCGCATCGCCAGCACCTGCCCCGAGGACATCAACGGCGATGGCGTGATCGACACCTCGGACCTGGGCATCCTCATCGGCTCGTTCGGGATGTCCGGCCCGGGCGACATCAACAGCGACGGTGTGATCGACACCGCAGACCTCGGCCTGCTCGTCGCAGGGTTCAGCGCCATGGACTGCGCATACTGAGAAGCGAATGCGATCCGCCCCGATCATCCTGACCTGCTGCAGCGCCATCGCGATGTCGAGCGTGGCGACCGCGCAGACGCCTGAGGCTGGGGGCCATGCGGACCTGTGCGTCGTCGGCGAGTTCTACCGCGCGGCGCGCGATCGGCGCGTCTCGATGTTGCTCATCACCGATTCCAATGGGATCAACGCGGACGGTCCGGGCGCGTATGGGTATGTCTACGGCCTGCACGACGCCGCCTTCGAAGACGCCGAGTACGAGTGCTGGGCGACCGGTCTCTTCAGCGGGTCGTTCACGCAATCCGCGAACCCGGTCTTCACCGTCAGCGCAGGCTCACCTGTCAGCATCGGCGATCCGGTCGTCTCAGGGTTCGCCTCCGCGTACCGGGGAACCGGGAGCGTCAACGGCAACTATTACTCCGTCCGCAATGGGTTCAGCGCCGGCGCGATGGCCAGCGCCGGGATCCGCAGCGTCCAGGGCTACCAGGCGCCGTCCTGGTTCCGCTGGGACGAGTTCCCGCTGACGGTCCACTTCACGACGTTCCTCTCCGCAGCAGCTGGCAACGGCACGCTGCAGCTGCAGCTGGCGCAGGACGAGGAGCCGATCCTGATCGGTCCGAAGATCGCCACCAATGACGGCGACGAGGACACCGTGGTCGACGCGGCGATCGAGGCGGAAGCGGGGGAGCTCCCCCGGGGGCTCGGGCAGCGGCTGGCGCTGGTCTCGAAGGGGATCACCGGTCAGGCGGTGTGGAACTACATCATCCCGGAGGCGCCGGACCGGCGCACCGGGTTCCACATCTCCCAGCTCTGGGTCGAGAGCGGCGGCCGCGCCGTCGATGCGGCGTCCGCCCTGGCGAGCGCCTCGCCCGAGCACATCGACAAGGTCTTCGAGCGCCTCTCCACAGTGCAGGACGAGGACGAGCCGATGCTCATCGTCCAGCTGGTGGTGGGCGGGAACGACTGGGGCAACGTGTCGGGGCCTGTGAGCGTGACCAACGCGATCGAGTCGATGCGTGCCCAGTGCGAGGACGCCTGGCTCTCGGCGGGGAACACGCCGGAGTCGATCGTTTTCTTGCTCGTCGGCTATCACCCCAGAGCTGAGCATCCGAACTATGGGTTCCGCGATGAGCTCCGCGATTACGCGCTCGTGACGCCGAGGGTCGCCTTCTACGACCCAGCGGCGGAGTTCTCGATCCGCGACATGATCAACGGCGGTTACTCCGACAACGACACGACCGGCAGCGATGCGCACATGTCCGATGCCGGCTACCGCGCGCTGGCGCTGCGGCAGCTCGGCGTGATCGAGGAGGCGGGCAGGCCCAGCGCTTCCGACCTGAATCTCGATGGCCGGGTCGATTCCGCCGACCTGGGGCTCATCATCGCGACGTTCGGCGCCCCTTACGGTTTCGCAGACCTGAACGATGATGGCGTCGTCAACGCGCCGGACCTGGGGCACCTGCTGGCCGATTTCGGGAAGGAGCCCTGCGTCGAGGGCGAATGAGCAGGCCGCGTAGGGCGCCGATCGCGTACCATGCGTCCATGAAAATCCTCCTGTCGAATGATGACGGCATCCACGCGCCCGGGATCGAGGCGATGCACGCCGCCCTGACCGATCGTGACGGCGTGTTCGGTTCTGAATTGGGCTCCACGACGTTCGCTGTCGCGCCCCTGACTGTGCAGTCGGCGACGAGCCACGGTTTGACCTTCCACACGCCGCTGATGGTCAGCGAGGAGCGCGTCAGCGGGCACATGTCAGGCCTCGCGGTCGATGGCCGACCGGCGGACTGCGTGAAGCTGGCGATCTCCGAGCTGTGGCCCGAGCGCTTCGGCGCTGGGAACAAGCCGGACCTCGTCATCAGCGGGATGAACGCCGGCGCCAACTGCGGCGTGAACATCATCTATTCAGGGACGGTGGCCGCGGCGATCGAGGCGGCCTTCCTCGGCGTCCCCTCCATCGCGGTGAGCCTGCACATCGGCAAGAGCAAGCCCAATTTCGATGTCGCGGCGCGTCACGCGCGGCGCGCGATCGAGGCGGTGCTGGCCTCCGATGGCGGCGCCCCGCTCCGCAAGCACAGCTGCCTGAACATCAACATCCCGGTGACCGAGGGCGAGACCGACATGCCGCCCATGGTCGTATGCCCGATGAACGTGCATGGGCTCGTCGACAAGTTCGACGCCAGGCACAGCCCGGGCGGCAATCCCTACTACTGGGCCGCGGGCGATGGCCTCGACTTCCACGGCTCCGACGAGGGCGCGGACGTCGATGAGCTCTTCAAGCGGAACATCACGATCACCCCACTGAGCTACGACATGACGCACCATGGCGATCTGGGAGTGTGGCGCGAGCGGATGGCTGGGGTGGCGGCGCGCTGAACCAGCGCAGGAAAACGGGCAGCGTGAATTTCTTCACGCCGCCCGGAGGGAGAAAGAGAGAGATGTGTCACGCGCCGCACTGTCGTGCAACGGCGTGCGATTGATTGGTTGATGCTCAGCCTGCGAGCATGGTCTCGACGACGTCGAGCGCCTCAGGGAGGCCCTGCTCCACGTTGTCGATCTGGGCCTGCGTCAGCTTGAGCTCATCGAGCACCGCCGGATCGACGGTCAGGTCGTTGAGGTCCAGGCGGAAGCCCTCGGTGTTCTTGGCGGCAAGGATGTCAGCGATGTGCACGACGCACGCGAGCGTGCGGCTGCCCTCAGGGAGCGACAGCGGGTCGTGGTGAGCGCCGGTCACGTTGTGCAGCGGCTTGGGGAACTTCCACTTCACGCAGATCGCGCGGCCGAAGTCCTGGTGGTTGGCGCCGAAGACCTCGTCCTCGATCTCGATCATCGATTTGTTGGGCGCGCCATCGGGGCCGATCTCGAGCTTGTCGAAGACCTCGATGAGCTTCTCGCGATCGAACTGCATCTCGAGCATGACGCCAAGGTCGTGGATCATACCTCCTAGGAAGGCCTCGTCGGGGAGCCCGAGCTTCATGGTGTCGGCGAGCGACTTGGCGCCCGCGGCGGTCGCAACAGAGTGCTTCCACAGGTCCTTGGCGCTGAAGGCGGGGCACAGCTGGCCGCCGCGGAAGAGCTTGGCGAGGCTCGCGGCGATCGCGATGTTCTTGACGGCGTTGAGGCCGAGCAGCACGACGGCGCGGTTGATCGAGCCGATCTGGCCGGGCAGGCCGTAGAAGGCGGAGTTGACCACCTTCAGGATGCGGCTGCACAGCGCCGGGTCGTGCGAGATGACCTGGTGCAGGTCCTGCACAGTCGAGGTCGGGTCTTCCACGAGCTCGATGATGCGCAGGGTGATCTCGGGCAGTGTCGCGATGTGGCTCACGCCCTGGATCGCGTTCTCAACAACCTGCGCTTTTTCCTCGGCGGTCACGCCCATGTCAGCACTCCAGTCTGTCACTTGCTGGTTTGGTCTCTCTCAACGAACAATCCCGGATTCCCGGTGCGCCATAGCATCGACCGGAGGCCGGCAGGACTTGCGTTGGCAGTGCGCAAATGCAGTGGGATGCGACGGTTGTTCATCGCGTCCGGGAATAACCCTGCTCAGTAGACGCAGCGTTTGCGGAGCAACGCGCTATCGGACGCGCCGGTGGCGGCGATCGCCTTTGCGATCCGTTCGCCGGCGCGGCCATCGCCGAATGGCGAGACGATCGGAGCGCGGTCCATCGCCAGCGCCGCGTGGAGCGCATCCTTGATCGATGGCGCTGATCCGTCGCAATCGAAGACGTTGTTGGGCCGCTCGCGGCCTGCCTGCCTGGGGCCGACATTCACCGCAGGCAGCGCCAGGGCGGAGGCTTCGATCAGCCCTGCGGACGAGTTGCCAACGATCGCGCGGACCCTGCGGCACAGCGCGATGAACCGATCACGCGGCAGGTGATCGACTGAACGAACACCGGATCGCTCGATGGCTTGCATAGTTCCCTCGCGGCCTGGGTCGCTGTTGGGATGGAGCGCGAGCACCCTGTGTCCTCCTATCGCATCGAGCGCCGCATTGGCGGCGGCGCATTCAGCCTCCGCCAGCTCGCCGATCGGGTGCATCAGGAACAGGACCTCCGGAGCGCCGAGCGATTCATACTCTGCATCATCCATCGGGGCGATCTCGTCGAGCCCATCGATCGAGGGGGAGCCGACGACGCGGACGTGCGCTGCGTCCTCACCCATCCGGATGATGCGCTGCGCCGAGCGTTCCGTTGCCGGCAGGTGCAGGTGCGCGAGCTTGGTGATCGCGTGCCGCATCGCCTCATCCGCGACGCCCTCGGCGCGGTCGCCGCCGTGGATGTGGGCGAGCCGGATCCCGCCGATCGAGGCAGCGGAAGCCGCTGCGAAGGCCTCGATGCGATCCCCCAGCACGACAACCCAGTCCGGCTTGTGCTCAACAAAGGCGCTGGCGAATCCGCTCACGCCCCGCCCCAGCGCCGCGGCGTCCGCCAGGCGGCTCGATGGTTCGCCGTTACGTTGCATCGGGATCGTCGCGGCGATGTCGTACTTCACCGCGACCTCGCGCCACGTCTCGGCCGGCTCAAGCAGGTGGGCGCCTCCGGCGAAGACGAGCAGATCAAGTTCCGCGTGCGCCTCGATCGCGCGCATGACGGTGTCGAGCAGGCCGAACTCGGCCCTGGTCCCTGTGACCACCGCGACGCGCGCGCTCATCGCAGGTCCTCGTCGGTGAAGCAGGTGTCGGCGTCGATGCTCCGGCTCGCTGGTTTCCCGATCAGCTCGGCGGCGCGCCATGGCTCGAGGATGACCTCTGCGCCGGCGCCTGGGCGTTTGTAGGTGATATCGCGCTCGCTGATGATTGCGCCGGCGTCGATCGCTCTCGCCGCGACAATCGCCTGCCGCGCGAGGCTGCGGACTTCCAATTCGATCTCGGCGGGGGCTTTGATGTCCGAACCCATCGCTCGGTGCGCCTGGTGTACGCGCTCGATGTAGACCGCCAGGTCATCGCCGGTCAGCGAGGCTGCGTGGTCAGGGCCTGGCGCGGCGGTGTCCCACGTCAGGTGCTTCTCCAGGATGTGCGCGCCAGCGGCGATGGCCCACGCGCCGGTGTCGAGCGATTGGGTGTGATCGGAGTAGCCGACAGGGCAGCCGAACCGGTCTGCGAGGGCGCGGACGCCGGCGAGGTGCGCCGCATCGAGGGGCGTGGGATAGCTGCTGACGCAGTGCAGCAGCGCCAGAGGGTGTGACGGATCCAGCCAGCCTGCGGCGCGCTCGACCTCCGCCATCGTCGCAGCGCCGGTGCTGGCGATGATCGGGTGACCAGTCGATGCAAGCGCTTCGAGCAGCGGGCGGTGGACGATGTCGGGGGAGGCGGTCTTCCAGGCGTCGAAGCCTTGCAGAGCGGTTTCTTCGACGAGGCCAACGCTGAAGACGGTGACGATCGCGTGCAGGCCCAGCGCGTGCGTGTGCTCGACGATGTGTGCGCACTGGTCGGCGGTCAACTCCAACCGAGCGAGCATGGCGCGGGCGTCGGATTCGCCGGCGTCGCGCTGGTACGCGGCGAGTTCGGCGGATT
>CAYGNN010000139.1:2128-7902 GCA_964351165.1 uncultured Phycisphaeraceae bacterium | reverse complement strand
GAAACCCTCCCCTCCTTGGTAACTGCGCCCGCCGAGTCGGACAACCCATACATCACCACCCTCCGCCGCCTGGTCAGGTCCATGGCGTGGCTCGACCAGGTGGAGCTGTGCGAGGAGGACCGCGACGAGGACGCGGTCGATGCCGCCCGCATCGACGTTTCGATGGCCCGCATCGCGGCGCACCGCCTGCTGGGCCTGCCCGACGAAGCCGACCAGGTCTTCCAAGACGAAGAAACCCCACCCCACAAAGGTGCGCCCAGCGCCTCCGCGGCGGGCGGTCAGGGCCCCGCCCCGACACCCCGGCCCCCGGAAGTTGAATTGGTCTGGACCCGGACGCCCGACTACGACGGCCACGGGCGCGACCTGTTCTGGCACTGGAGCGGCGACCCGCAACACGCGCCCGTGCCGCTGTCGATCTCCCGGTCGGGCTTTACCGGCAAGCTGTTCGTCATGTCCGGGCAGTACGGCATCCGCGACGCGATCGACGTCGACGATTACGGCGGCTGGTGGACGCCCGTCCGTGAACCCGCCATCCCCGACGAGTACGACGACCGCTGCGTGGGCGGCTACCTCGAAGCGCCTGGTGTGACCCCAGCCGCGCCCCCCGGAAGAAGAAGTGGTCAGTGAGCCGTGAGCCGTGACGAGTGAACCCAAGCCCGAGAACCCACGCCAAGAAAGGACCCCCACACAATGACTGACCCGCAAACCACCACCGTCCGCGTGCCCTTCGACCACACGCTGAGCATGACGCTCGACGCCGACCTCGTCGAAGACGTCGGCATCCGCATCGCGCAGATCCGCGGCGAGATCGACCCCGACGGCAGCAACTTCGCCGGCTTCGAGGAGTTCATGGACACGTTCTGCCACGTCTGGATGCTCGGCAAGGTCGAACGCAACGAGCCGGGCTCGCTGGCCAAGCTCCAGGAGGCCGTGAAGGAGGCGCTGCCCCCGGACGACTGACCCGCCTCACTGGCGCCCGCCCGCCGCGCAGGCGCCGCCGAACGATCCCCCATCGACCCACGACGCTCCGGACTGAACGAGGGAACACCCCCGGGACCGGCAACGCCCCGTTATGCCTAACTCGTAAGCCACCCCCATGCCCGACCCACACACCACGCCCGAGCAGAGAGCCCGACCATGACTGACCTACCCACCAGAGCACAGGCGGAGGTGTTGGGGGAGTTGGCGTCGGGCAACCGCGTGAACGTCAACACCCCGGCGGGCTGCACCTGCATCGCCCGTCGCTGGATAGACGCAGTTTGTCGGAAGTAGGTACTTGAGTAAACCCGACTGTACAGCCCGAAAATCAGCCGAGGTGTCGTTATGGGGCACCGGTTTTATCGGCTGCAAAATGGGCGGTCTGGACGGCCCGATATCGCCGGTCGTGGCTAAGAAAAAGAAGACCAAATCTCGGGGGCAGGGGCGGTTGAAGCTGTCCCGCGTCATCGACACGCGGGTTATCTACTGCGGGGACAACCTCGAATACCTGAAGACGCTGCCCGATGCGTGTGTGGACTTGGTTTATATCGACCCGCCCTTCAACTCTAATCGCAATTACGAGGTGTTTTGGGGGGAGCGGGGGGAGAGCCGGGCATTTGAGGACCGCCACGAATCGGTTCACGCTTACCGCGACTTTATGCGCCCCCGATGTGCCGAGTTGGTCCGCATATTGAAGCCTACGGGATCGTTCTACTACCACTGCGACTGGCACGCGAGCCACTACATCAAGGTCATGCTTGATGAGATGTTCGGTATCGCCAATTTCCGAAACGAAATTGTCTGGCGTCGCACCAAAGCCCACAACGACGGGCGTAAATACGGCAACGTACACGACACGCTGTTCTTCTATACGGCCAGTAAGAAGTACACCTGGAATCCCCAATATACCGCGTACAGCGAGGATTATTTATCTTCCGAGTGGCGGGAACTCCCCTCCGGTCGCTACTACAAGACAGAAAACATGCTCGACCCACGCGGGTCCATGAAGGAGTTTGACTTCAAGGGCAAAACGGCGCGGTGGCGAACCAACCGTGAAGGAATGCAGCAACTCTGGGATGCCCCGCAAACTGAGGTGCCCGACAGCCATGGGCGTATCAAGCTTGGGAAAGATGGCACGCCGATCAAACGGTGCCGCATCGTTTTTCTAGACGAACGCGATGGCGTGCCGCTCCAGACCTGGTGGGATGACATTCCGGGCCTGAGCGGCGGACACCGCGAACGTGTGGGGTATCCAACGCAAAAGCCGCTGCCACTTCTCGAACGCATCATCAAATCCAGCAGTAACGAGGGTGACGTGGTCTTGGATGCATTCTGCGGCTGCGGGACAACGATTGAAGCGGCCGAATCCCTCAACCGGCAGTGGGTTGGCATTGACGTATCGCCCACAGCCTGCAAGGTCATGTCCAAGCGACTGCGCGACCGCTGCAACATCAAAGAGGACGAAGGGCTTTGGCTGGCTGACCGCGCTTTCGTGGTCAAAAACCTGCCTTGGACGGAAGACCGGCTCCGCGAAATACCCCCGTCACAGTTTGAAGATTGGGCGGTCATCGCCCTTAACGGCCAGCCGAACGCCCGCAAGGTCGGCGACGGTGGGATCGACGGGCGAATCTACCCCGCTTCCGACATGAAGCAGCTTGGGGCCAGTGGCGAGCAGCTTGAATTTACGCTCGATATGTTTTTCCCTGTGCAGGTGAAGCAGAAGCAAGTGGGTCGCCCCGATATCCAGAACTTCCGCGCGGTCATGGAAGAACACGACAGCCGGAAGGGGTATGTGGTTGGCTTCGGATTCTCAAAGCCCGCCGAGGTGTATGCCCGGAAGTACGCCAAAGATTCTGGACGAGAATTGAATCTGGTTACGGTGAGCGAATTGCTTGATTCCGCCGAGCAACAGCGTTACGCCTGACCCGCTGGCTCGCGGTACATCAACCGCTTCCCCTCACCACCCCTGATCGCCGCGACCGTCCGCTCGCCGTCTTCCATGTGGCGGTGGTTGTAGCGGAACTCGAACTCATCAATGTAGCGCTGCAGGTGTTCGCGGCTGACGTTGTGGTACACGCCGTAGATGCCTCGCTTGATGAGCGAGAAGAACCCCTCAACGGTGTTGGTCGTCACGTCGCCACGGGCGTAGATGCGATTCTTGTGTGGCACGACCTCGTGTGACCCGCTGCGTTCCTTGCCGATGGGAATGTACGCCCGCGCTTCGTCGGTCATCAGGCGGGCCGCGTCGTCGATGTGCTGGGCGATGGCGGCGCGGAGCGTCGTGGCCTTCACGTCGGGCACCACGCGAGCGCGGGCCTGGCCGTCGCGCTGGACGGCGGCGAACACCACGGCCTTTTCCTCACGCCACTTGGCGGGGTTCTTCTGGCCGGGCTTGCGGGCGTCCTTGCTGTGCTTGCTCTTGTAACGGGGCTTCCCGCCGATGAACGTCTCATCAGCCTCGACCGTCCCGGTCAACTTGGGGCCGTCCTCGGTTGGTGCCATCGCCCAACGAATTCGATGCATCAGAAACAAGGCCGACTTGTAGGACAGCCCCGTGTGCCGCTTGATCTCCAACGCCGAGACGCCCTTCTTGCTGGTCGCCGCACGCCAAAATGCGTAACACCAATGATGCAGGGGGATGCGGCTGTCTTCCATCACCGTGCCCGTCCGCACCGTGAACTGCTTACCACAGTCGCGGCAACGCCAGCGCAGGTTCTTTTGCCGCTCGTCGGTGCCCCGCTTGGTCATCTTGTAGACAGCGACCGAACCGCAGCAGGGGCAACAGGGATCATCGCCCCAGCGCTGACGCTCTAGGAACTCGCAGGCCACCCGCTCGTCACCGCACGCGGCTGGTAGCTCGCGGACGATCTCGCTCTTGTCCTGTCCGACCTTGGTTTTGCTGCCTTGGGGGTTCATGACATCATGATACATGAGTAAAACACGGCATTCAAGGGCTTTCCGTGTTTCCGTGAAAAAAAGTGTGATTTTTCTGGCTTATGGGGTTGCACGGTATGGGGTCGGCGCGGTATATGTGTGCGACCGCGAAGAACAGGAGCCTAACCGCCCATGAAAATCCGCATCGGGAACATCGAAATCGAAGACGTCTCGCTCGATGAGTTAGACGAGATCGTGGCTCGCTACGGCGACGCCACCTTGTCGAAGCCAAGCGGCAGCGAGGAGGGCGCTGCCGCTGGAAGCAAGAAGGCCAACGGGGGGGGCAATCCACAGCGCTCTACGCCAGACACCGTGTTGCTCAAGAAGTTCAACGACGCGCAGCCTGGTGGCGTCAAGACCGGCGAGGTGGGGGCAATGCTCGGGAAACAGGGCAAGGCGATTCGACCGGCCGCAAAAGTCTGGGCGCACCGGATTGGATTGACTCAGGATGAATCGGTCGATCCTTTCAGTGATTGCCGAGTCGGTACGCAGCGGGGGATGAAGATCAACGAACATCTCGTTGATCTGGCAAAAGAACTCGCCAAAGGGTGAGCCACGCTTAAGGAAGGACTCCACGGATGACTCGAACAACAAGACATAGGGCTGCCCCGCTGCCGAGTGGTAGTCCGCGGAATGATTGAGTGAAAAAGCCCCGAATCGGGTGAGGCCGAATCGGGGCTTGAGTAGCAAGGCACAGAACCGACTAGTCCTGACCCTCTAACCGGTCGGGCAGCCTCGAAAGGGGTTGCCCGGCTTTCTAGCTCGCGTGGCGAAACTGGCAAACGCAGGGGCTTTGGATGCCCCGTCCTGGCCGGGATTGCGGGTTCGAGTCCCGTCGCGAGCAATGGCATTTTACCATCGGCTGCCCGCCCACGCGAGTAGAATTGTGCGATGAGCAAGGACTGCGACAAACAGAACCCCGGCCCAGAGCCCGAACGCCTCAAGATCGACGGCGATTGGGAAGACGCTGTGAAGAAGGCGATGGGTAGGCCCAAGCCTGCCGAGGGGTGGCCGGAGCCTGAAGACGACGAAGACGCGGAGACGGGGCGCAAAGAGGAACTTGGTGACTAGTAAGGCACTCTGTCACCAGCGCGGCGAGCGATGACGGACCTTGGAATCCCGAGCAAGCCGCCGTCCTGTCCCCGTCTCCGCACATTTACTCAAGTACATACTTCCGAAAATGATTGTATTTTGTTTGGATGCCGGACAAGGGCGATCGCGTTGGTCTGGTTGCCGCGGGCGGGGGCCGGGCGTAGGTTTTAATGGTCGGACCACGACGAGAGCGACCGATCGGCGGTGGCTAGAGGCCGTCGCGTCAGGGTTTGACACGCGTCGAGTGGATCACGTTTCACGAACTGTTCCAGGGAGAGGTGACATGTGTGCGCGCGTCGGAATCTGGGTCTGTATGTGGGTACCGGTTTTGGCGGGGCTTGTCGGGTGCGGCGGTTCGTCGGCGGCGGGGGCGGCGGCGGGCGAGCCGGTGTTGGAGGTGCCGATGCCCGCAGCGAACGCCGGCATCGACAACGGCGGCGCGGGCGAGCGGCCGGCCGACTGTCTGGATTACGCAAGGCGTTACTTCGGGTCGTTGAACCGCCCGAAGGTCGTGTATTGCTTCGAGTCGTATCTGGCGGACACGGAGAACCCCGAGACGGATGTCTACACCGACCTGGCGATGGCGTATCTGACGTTCGGGAAGTTCGACTCGGCGATCGCGGTGCTCGAGAAGGGCCGGCCGAACGCGGGCGAGTTGGACTGGGTGTTCGCGATGCTGTTGGAGGAGGCGAACAAGGTCAAGTCGTCGTTGACCCAGGCTCGGGATGCGTTGCGCGCAGAGGGCGAGGAAGTTGAATACCCCGCGCCGG
>CAYGNN010000139.1:0-2118 GCA_964351165.1 uncultured Phycisphaeraceae bacterium | reverse complement strand
CGCGAAAGCGTTGTCGTCGGCGGACCCGGCGGAGGACTTTCTGCTCTTGAACCTGGCGGACGCGTTCATCGACGCACACCCGGACTCGCGTGTGGCGATGCAGTGCCTGGCGGAGCTGAACCTGGGCTTTGTGCAGCGGCGGCGACCGGACACGAAGGTGCCGCAGATGCGCGGCGGCCAACCGGCGCAGTGGCGGGGGCGGCGGGCGCTGGAGAAGCTTCAGGCGATGGACCCGGGCGACCCGTACCCGTCGATCCGGTACACGGATTATGTGTTGTTCACGCTGGACCCCCGGGACGGCCGGGAGCCCGCGACGTACAGCCGTGTTCCGGAGGCCATCTTCCACGGCGTCCGTCAGATGGACAACAACCCGCGATTTACCGACAAGGACCGGGCCTACCTGACCTACGGCTTGGTCATGGTCTATGTGCTCGGCACGTCGTGGGAAGTGGAGATTGCGGAAAGCCTCGTTGACGACATGGAGCAGGCGCTCGCCCTCGACCCGGGCAACGCGCTCTACGAGAGCACGCTGGTCGCGATCCGCAACAACGTCAACGAGCTCAACCGCACAAAGACGCGGCAACGCCGGGCGGAGAACCAGAGGTCCGCCCAGCTGGCACAGCGGATGTTCGGCGGTGCCGCGAACCGGGCCGACCGCTCGCAGCGCGGCGAGGAGGTCCTCGGCGATTTGATGCGCGGGTTTTGGAACGCCGGCATGGAGGAGATCGGCCGAGACAATCCCGCGGCGGCGGAGGCGTTGCAGGGCCTGTTCGGGTGCCCGGGGTGTTGGGGGATGGGCCGGCACCCGTACAGCGGCGACGCGTGCTACACCTGCGGGGGAGACGGCGACACCTCAACCCCCTGAAGTCGAGCAAGGGTCAACCGAACGACAACGCAACCATCGCAATCAGGCCGGCGGCAATCATGAGCAGGATCGCCCAGGCGGCGAGCTTGCCGCGCCAGCCCATGCGCGGGGACCAGGTCTGGGTGCCGGGCTCGACGGGATCGGGTTCACGGTCGGGGAGGAGGGAGGGCATGGCGTTGGTGGGAGTTGGAAGTTCTTAGTTGTGACTTTTCAGTGGTGAGTCGGGAGGCGGAAGCGTGGCGTTCTTGGCGTTGACTCCATACTGCCCACTAAGAACTGACAACTCACTCCTGACCAAAGTGCCAGAGCTTTCGGGAGCGTAGGAGGGCCCAGCCCACGGGGATGGTCAGGGCGGCGGTGTAGAGCGTTTGGAGGAAGCGTCGGCCGAGTTCGCCCAAGGCGCGCCAGCCGGGCGGGGGGTCGGCGGCGAGGAAGGACACGCCGCGCAGCGTGATTAACCCGACGGCAACGAGTTCGGCGAAGCAGCCGGCGACAAGGGTCATGGCCACGACCGCGGGCACAGAGTGGCGGAACACGAGGTTGCGGAGTTGGAGCACCGCGTAGGCGGCGACGGCGTAGCCGACGGTGTAGGGACCGAGGAGGACGCCGGCCTCGGGGTACGGGCGTGACAGCGTGTCGGCGAGGACGCCGAGGAACATCGCGGAGCCCAGGGCGAGCGTGGCCGGGCCGCTCTGGGCGATGAAGACGGCGAGGACCAGCAGCGGCGCCGGGGACAGGCCGCGGATCGTCCACACGGGCGCGAAGGCCGCTTGGAGCAGCAGCGCCGCGTAGGCGGCAAGGGCGAAGGTCAGCCACTTCACGGGCCGGCTCCGCGGGGTTGGGACGAGGGCGATGAAGCGTTGCCGTGGGGTGGCACGAGGACCACGACCCGGCCGAGGCGCGACAAGTCGGTGTCGGCGCGGACCACGACGCGCTGAAGCAGCTCGGGGTTTTCGGGCAGTGGCGCGGCTTCGATGACGGTGCCCAAGCGGAAGCCGCGGGCGTCGGCGTAGCTGAACTCGTCGGCGAGGTAGACGGTGTCGCCGACACGGACGTCGTCGGTGAGCCCGAGGTCGTCGGCGATGAAGAGGCCGGCGTCGGCGTCGAGGGTGACGCGGGCGTCGGTCTCGCGGGCGGGGAGGATGGAGCCGGGCTGGTTTTCGCTGGGCGGGGCGACGATGCGGACGGACAGGTCGGGCGCGGTTTCGGTGACCATCGCGACGCTCGCGGAGAACGGCCCGACGGGTTCGACG
>CAYGNN010000138.1:0-7941 GCA_964351165.1 uncultured Phycisphaeraceae bacterium | reverse complement strand
TTGATGAGGAAGGCGCCAGGCTTCATCTTCGCCAGCTCGTCCGCTGTGATGAGGTTGTCGGTGTCGCCGGTCGCCGGGACGTGCAGCGTGACGACATCGGATCGCTCCAGCAGCTCGTCGATCGTGCCGACCGAGGCCGCGTTGCCCAGAGGGAGCCGGTGCGAGGTATCGAAGTAGAGGACCCGCATCCCCATCGCCTCCGCGAGGATGGAGACCTGCGAACCGATCCGGCCGAACCCGACGATCCCGAGCGTGCGCCCCCTGACCTCGTGCCGGCCGCTCGCGGACTTCGTCCAGACGCCCTCGTGCATGCGCGCCGACGCCTGCACCAGACCCCGGTGCAGCGCGACGATCTCCGCGATGGTCATCTCCGCGACGCTGCGCGTATTGGAAAACGGCGCGTTGAAGACCGCGACGCCGTGCTCGGCCGCCGCGTCGAGGTCCACCTGATTCGAGCCGATGCAGAAGCACCCGACGCCCCAGAGCTTGCTCGCGTGCTTGAAGTAATCGCTCCCCAGCTGCGAGCGCGATCGGATGCCCAGCATGTGCGCATCACCGGCGGCATCGAGCAACTCCCGGCCTGTCAGCGCCCCTGGGATCGTCGTGACGTTGAACCCCTCCGCGCGGCAGATCTCTTCCGCGGCAGGGTGCAGCCCCTCCGCGAGCACAACGTGGATCTTGTTGAGCGGGAAAGACGTGTTCGTGTTGGGCTCTGCATTGGCGGTCGGCATGGCGTCACCATAGCCCCGGTCCGCCTCGCGCTCCTGCGCCAGTGTCCGGCAGGGTCTGAAGGTTACTTCATGCCGCAGACATCGCCGAACTGGCTGATCAGGATGCCGAGATCCGCCGTGTCCACGACGTCGTCGTCGTTGATGTCGCCCTGCTCATCGTCGGAGCCGAACTGGGCGATCATCAGGCCCAGGTCCGCTGTATCGACGACGCAGTCGCCGTTGAGGTCGCTGGTCAGCTCGTACGCGTCAGCGAAGATCTGCCCTGACATCTGGATCCGAGTCGCGGTCACCGAAACCACGCCGAAGGGGGGGCCGATATCCACCATGGTCGTCCCGAGCGTGACGTTCGTCATGGACATGTGCGCAAATCCGGAGGCATCCACGGTGATCTGGATATCCGCGCTGACCGCCGGGGAGGCCGGGGGCTCCGGCGCATCGATGTGCGAATTCCAGACGATCACCGGCGCCGGGCCCTGCGCGTATCCAACATCACTGATCAATTCAGGCGGGAGCATGTCGAGGATGTCGATCGTCCCGATCGGGAAACCGCCAACTGTCCCGTCCGCCTCGGCCATTGTGATGAGGTACTCGAAGCGGTACCTGCCTGCCGTCGCGTCGATGGGGGAATCGGAATCCCAGGTCACATCACCGCCGGTCGTCTCCAGATCGAAGGGCCAGACGGCGTCAGAGCCCGCCAGAACGGCCGATGCGCCGCAGGTGATCGAGGTCAGGGCGAGGCAGTGGATCAGGCGCATAGTGGCTCTCCAGGCGGACAAACAACGGTGCATTCCAACCCCAAGAGCCTATCTGCTGGATGTGGTGGACGCGAACCGGAATCCTCGAATCCAGCCTTGAGAAGGGCGAAATCCCGCCACCGCATGGCCGATAACAAAATCCGGCAGGATTCCAGCCTGTCAGGGAACAGATCGGGGCGTGGTGCGTCCAGTTGCGGGATCTGGTCGGGGGAACAACCGGCAGAGATCGGACAAGCCGTCCCGGGGGCCGAAATGTCCTCCGGATCACGATTTCAAGCCAATCAGGGCCCTGTTTCCGACTACACTCATGATGAAGGGGTGTGCCCCACGCGAGGCCGGACGACCGGTTTCAGGCGCCCCGAAGGAACTGAAGAGACCTGCATGCCCAACATCGGCGGCAAAATCTGGTTCACGGCCATCGCCGGCCTGCTGCTGGGCTTCGTTCTCTTCGGCATGCTCCAGCGTGGTTGTGATGCTCAGGGGGGCTCCGCTGTCGTCACCACCGATGACAGGCCGGAGCCGATCGCTCGCGACTTCAGCGCAACCCGAAACAACGCCAGAACCTACGAGCCGCAGGCAAACTCCAGCCGCAACACCAACGCCCGATTCAACAGCAGCCGCCGCAACGGCAGGGATCGGATCAAGAACGGGCGCACCACGCGCTCCAGCGGCCGCAACGCGACATCAAACCGACGCACAGCGATCGAGCGGAGCGCCGCTGCGAGAAGCCGCGCCGACGCCGCTCGTAAGGCGGAGCTGGCCAGGCTCACCAGAGAACGCACCCAGCAGTACCGCGAGCGCGCGCGCCGCTTCAGCGCCGACGATCCCAACGTGATCGACCCGGCCATCCGCGCCAGCACGACCGGCGCCGGTCTGGAGAACACGGTCGCGCAGGCGGCCGCGCAAGCCGGCGATGAGCTCCGCGCCCAGCGTGGCGAGGGGGGCTCCGGCTCATCCGGCAGCGGCGGCAGTGATGTCGGCGGCTCCGGCGGTGGGGGCGGCGACGGCAGTGGCGGCGGCGATGGCGAAGGCGGCGCGAACGACGAGTTCGGTGAGTTCGCAGACCTGCTCGCTGATCTGGGCATCGATCAGTCCTTCATCGACCTCATCCAGCAGGTCGTGACCGGCACCACGCCCCCGGTGAACCCCTTCGATCCCGGCAACGGCAACGATGATGACGACGACGATTTCGACGAAATCGACGGCCCTGTCATCCCGATCGATCCGGATGACGTCATCGATCTGACCACCCCGGTAATCGCTCGGTGGGCGCCGATCGACAACTCCAGCTGCGGCAGCGCGAACACCCAGGGGTTGGTGACGCGTGATCTCTACATCGCGTTCCTCGAGCAGCCGCTCGGCCCCCCGGTGCTCAGCTCCAAGGGCGAGAACACGCTCACGATCCAGGACGGCGTCTTCTACCAGGAATCTCTCGGGACGAACGGCCCGCCCTCGCTCTCGGAGAACAACTGCACGCAGTTCGATTCGTACCTGACCATCGGCAAGGCGGATCCGATCTTCCTGTCAGCGCCGGACCCGGCCGACTGGGGCTCCGAGCTGCTCGCGGAGTGGTTCGTCCTCGGCGGCGCTCAAATCACACAGGACGCGGACGCGTTCGGCGATGACCGCTGGTATGTCCACGTGGGCCGCTTCACCGCCAACGAGAACGCCAAGGTCTTCGGCAAGCTCCGCGTGGACTTCACCGGGTTGCCCGCGATCGTGGAGGTCCCGGATTGGCAGGGCGCTGAACTCGACGACACGACCGACGACACCCCGGAGCTTCCGGAGGTGGCGAGCGTCAGCACCCCCAGCGCCGGCGTGCTCGGCGGCTCGACGATCCAGGGGGCGGGCGCGATCGATATCCCCGCGCCTGTTGGCGGCACGATCGTCTCTCTCGCGACCAACCGACCGGACCGGGTCTTGCTGCCCTCGAGCGTGCTGATCCCGGAGGGGCAGCAGAGCGCGACCTTCGAGATCCAGACGATCGCGACCGGCGTCGTCGAGACCGCCACGATCACAGCGCTGACTGACACCTCGCAGCGCAGCGTCATGCTGCAGCTCGAAGCCCCTTCGATCCTCAGCTTTGAAGCCCTGAACACCGACCTGCGCGATGGCCAGCGAACCTCCGCTGTGATCCGCCTCAATCACCCTGCTGATGAAGGCGGGACCACGATCAGTCTTTCGGTGAATCAGGAAGACTCGGTCATCATCCCGGCGACAGTCCGCATCCCCGCCGGGCAGTTTCGCACGGTCTTCCAGATCGAAGCGGCCAACGTCAACGAGGCCACCAGCGTGGCGATCCGCGCCACGGTCGGCGGCGAGAGCCGCGACATCGTGATCCAGATCACGCCCACGATCACGATCGTGGACACCAACATGGACGGCCGGATCGATACCGCCGACCTCGGGATGCTCATCGGCTCCTTCGGGTCCAACAACCCCCGCTTCGATTTCAACGGCGATGGCGTCGTGGACACCGCCGACCTCGGCATGCTCACCGGCCGTTTCGGCGACGAGTACGAGCCGGGCGAAACCGGCGGCGGCGACAACCCCGGATCGGGTGAAGAAGACGCGGTCATCTCGCGCTGGGTCGATGTCTCCTTCGATGGCGAGTGCGAGATCTTCAACGGCAACCGTTCCGCCGACCTCTATCTCGGATTCAAAGAGATCCCCTCGACGCCGGTTTTCTCGTCCTTCGAGAGCCTCGACAGCCCAGGCCTCACAGTGACCAACGGCTCGCTGGTGCAGGTCGGCCGACTCACCGGCAATGGCGACATCGCCCCATCCGCTGGCGACCTCGCGATCAACCCCTGCGTGGCGTACGACACCTACCTGAGCCTGGGCGAAGGGGCCCCTGGCCTGGTCCTGAACCCCGCCGCACTGGGGAGCAACATGCCCCTGCAATGGCGCCCAGCGATCCGCGCGATCTGGACCTCGCCGCTCCCCGATATCTCCAGCTTCTACGTCCAGGACGCCTTCCGCTTCGGCGACGCCAGGTACTACCTCCGCGTCGCGAGGCTCACCGGCGATTCGAGCACGATCATCGCAGGCCAGCTCAAGATCAACACCACCGAAGAGTTCGTCGCTGAGGTCCCGGATTGGTCCATCCCGGCAGCGACGGCGCTCGACCTCAACTTCGATGGCCAGGTCGATTCCACCGACGTCGCGATCGTCACCAGGGCCTACGGCACCACCAACCCTGCGTACGACTTCGATGGCGACGGCACAGTGGACGGCGATGACCTCCGCCCCTTGCTCGCGGCGATCCAGAGCGGCCCCGGCTCCTGAACCGGCAGTCCCCCCTCTGACATTCCTTTGACATCCAGCATCTCGTCCCGATGAGGCACAAACCGCCGCCGCAGGCCGGTTTGCCGCTGTTTCTGTGCTCTTCTACAATCGCCTGTCCAGCCGCCCAGGCCGCCGTAGGGATCTGGGGCACGTTTCCTCCGAACAACCACCAGATCGCCCGGCAGGCCCCTGTCCGGGCGGTATCAATGAGCCGATAAGCAGATCGGTCGGCTGTGTGCGCCGGCGCCCTCCCAAGCCCCGAGTGAACGCCGCGAGACGCACCGTGACCGCAAAGAGCGAGAACCCACGCATGAGCACCGCGACCGCCTCGAAAAACAGGCAACGCAATACAGGGGCGAGCAGCACGCTCCCCGACAACACCCTCCTCGGCTGGATGCGCGACCTGGTGCTGATCCGCGAGTTCGAGATCCGCACGATGCAGGCGTACTCCAACGCCCACATCGGCGGCTTCTGCCACGTCTACAACGGCCAGGAAGCCGTCGTCGTCGGCACCTTCGCCGCGACCACCAAGGACGACCCCATCATCACCGCCTACCGCGACCACGGCCATGCGCTGGCCAGGGGCATGGACCCCAAGGCCTGCATGGCGGAGATGTACGGCAAAATCACAGGCTGCGCCAAGGGCAAGGGCGGGTCGATGCACATGTTCGACCGCCCCAACAACCTCTTCGGTGGTCATGGCATCGTCAGCGCCCAGACGCCCCTCGGCGCAGGGCTCGCCTTCGCCACCAAGTACGAGAACGAGGTGATGAGCAAGGGCGAGAAACGCATCACCCTCTGCTACCTGGGCGATGGCGCCCTCAACCAGGGCTCGCTCCACGAGGCGATGAACCTCGCCGCGGTCCTCTCGCTGCCGGTCATCTACATCGTCGAGAACAATGGGTATTCGATGGGCACTTCGATCGACCGCGGCACCTCCATGGCGCACAAGCTCGAAGCGAAAGCCGCGGCGTACGGCATCGAATCGCTCACGATCGAGGACGGCATGGACGTCTGCGCGATCTACGACAAGTTCAAGCCCTTCGCCGACGCCTGCCGCAGGGACCAGAAGCCCGGCTTCGTCGATCTGCAGACGTACCGCTACCAGGGGCACTCGATGTCCGACCCCCAGAAGTACCGCACGAAGGAAGAGGTCAGCGAGTACCAGGCGAAGGACCCGATCGAGAACCTCAAGCGGCAGTTGATCGAGGACCGCGCCTGCATGACGGAAGAGGATTTCAAGGCGATGCAGAAGGAAGTCCGCGCGGTCGTCCGCGAGGCGGTGAAGTTCGCGGAGAACTCCGAATCACCCGACGCCAGGAAGGAGCTCTACAGCGACGTCTTCATCGACCCGCTGCCCAACAGCAGCCCTTCCGGCCCCTACACGCACGGCGAGACGAACCACCTGATGCGGGGGGAGCAGTGACATGACCACCGCCATCATCGAAACAACCAGAGAGATCCAGTACCGCGAGGCCCTCCGTGAGGCCATGTCCGAAGAGATGCGCAAGGACGAGCGCATCTTCCTGATGGGCGAGGAGGTCGCGGAGTACAACGGCGCGTACAAAGTCAGCCAGGGCATGCTCGACGAGTTCGGCGCCAAGCGCATCATCGACTCGCCCATCAGCGAGAATGGGTTTGCAGGATTGGGCATCGCCGCTGCGATGCACGGCCTCCGCCCCATCATCGAGTTCATGAGCTGGTCCTTCTCGCTCGTCGCGGCGGATCAGCTGCTCAACAACTGCCCCAAGATGCTCTACATGTCCGGCGGGCAGTGGGGGTGCCCCATCGTCTTCCGCGGCAACAACGGCGCTGGAGGCCAGCTCGCCTCCACGCACTCCTGGTGCGTCGAGGGGCTCTTCTCCAACGTCCCCGGCATGCACCTGGCGATCCCTTCGAATCCCTACGACGCCAAGGGGCTCCTCAAGACCGCCATCCGCTGCAACGACCCGGTCTTCTTCCTCGAGTCCGAGCGCATGCTTGGCGATAAGGGCCCTGTCCCGGAAGAGGAGTACACCATCCCCTTCGGCGAGGCGATCCTGCGATCCGAAGGCGACGACGCGACGATCGTCAGCTTCGGCCGCCCGGTGAACTTCTGCCTGGACGCGATGGTCGAGCTCAACAAGGAAGAGATCACCTGCGATGTTCTGGATATGCGCACGATCCGGCCGCTGGACATCGATTCGATCGTCCGCAGCGTGCAGAAGACCGGCCGCCTGATCGTGGTCGATCAGTCCTGGCCCTTCGCCTCGCCGGCGACGGAGGTCATCACGCAGGTCTGCGAGCGCGCGTTCGACTACCTCGACCACCAGCCGGTCAGGGTGAACACGGACGACGTCCCGACGCCCTACGCGAAGGAGCTCGAGCAGGCGTACCTGCCGCACAAGGGCAAGATCATCGAGGCGGTCAAGTCAACGCTGGGGTTGCTGTAAGCAGCAGAGGAACGAACCGAATGTCAATTGCAATCACCATGCCGCGGCTCTCCGACACCATGGAAATGGGCACGGTTATCAAGTGGAACGTCAAGGAGGGCGACGCCGTCGCCCCGGGCGACATCCTCGCGGACATCGAGACCGACAAGGCGACGATGGAGCTGCAAGCCTTCGACGAGGGCGCCGTCGCGAAGATCCTCGTTGGCGAGGGCCAGTCGATGGCCGTCGGCTCGACGATCCTCGTCCTCGCCGAAGACGGCGAGGACCCCGGCTCGATCGATTTTAGCGAGGCCTCCGAAGCGGCGCCCGAGCCAGCGCCCGCCAAGCAGGAAGAGCCCAAGGCGGAAGCAGCGCCCGCTCCGGCGCCAACGCCGGCATCCAACGGCGCGCAGGCCGTTCAGCACGCGCCATCGGGTGAGCGAATCATGGCGAGCCCCCTGGCGAAGAAGATCGCCGAAGAATCAGGGATCGACCTCTCCCGCCTCACCGGCACCGGCCCAGGCGGGCGGATTGTCCGCAAGGATGTTGAGGCCGCGGCGAGGGGGGGATTTGGTGGATCGGTATCCGAGCCTTCGATGCGCTCAGACTCGGCGTCCAGTGCCGCCCCCGCGCCGATGCCAGCCCCCCAGGCGAGGCTCGAGGCCCGCGAGGTCGAGCTCTCGAATATGCGCCGCACCATCGCCAGGCGCCTCGTCGAGTCCAAGACCACGATCCAGCACTACCAGGTCACCGTCG
>CAYGNN010000137.1:1986-7944 GCA_964351165.1 uncultured Phycisphaeraceae bacterium | reverse complement strand
CTCGCCCAGCGGCTCGTCCGCAGGCTCTGCCCAGGATGCACCGAGCCGGTCGAGATCAATGACACACAACGCGCCGCGCTCGAACGCCTCTGCGGAGGGAACGTCCCGTTCGAGCAGGTGCACACCGGCGCAGGCTGCGCCGAATGCGGCGGGATCGGCTCCAGGGGGCGGATCGGCGTCTTCGATCTGCTCCGATTCAGCGAGGTCACCCTGTCCGCCATCGCCCAGGGCGGTGGCGCCCCGGTCGAGGGCGCCGCAGGACTCCTCGAGGATGGGCTCGAGAAAGTGCGCGAAGGCCAGATCAACCTCGATGCGCTCCTGGAGATCGTCTCGCACACCGAAGAGGCAGAACACAGCACAACCAGCGAACCGCATCGCGACGCACGCAACGCAGCGGCTTGAACAGAACGGATACCACATGGCACACGAATCAACCAACGGGATGCAGTACCAATACGAAGCGCGCGACGACCGCGGGGAATTGGTCTCCGGCGCCATCGCCGCTGGGAGCCGCGAATCAGCCGGCGATCTGCTGAGCAAGCAGGGGCTCTTTGTCGTGCGCCTCACCGAGGGGCGGCGCTCCGCCAGCGCCGGTGGGAAACTCCCGCTCAGCGCAGGCCGAGCGACCAAGGCGCAGATCGCCTGGGAGATGTGGCAGCTCGCATCGCTCGTCGAGGCAGGCATCGGCCTCAGCGAATGCCTCGACTGCCTCGCTCGGCAGGCGTCCCAGCCCAGGGTGCAGCTGCTGCTGGAAGACATCGCCAAGCAGGTCCGCGAGGGCAAGCCCTTCTCCGACGCGATGGAATCCCACAGCGAATCCTTCCCGGAATCACTGATCGCAACGATCCGCGCCAGCGAGCTCAGCGGCTCGCTCAGCGTCGCGCTCCGCCAGAGCTCCGAGTACCTCAACAAGGACATCAAAATCGCTCGGAAGTTCAAGACCGCGCTCGCCTACCCGATCTTCATGCTCATCATGTGCATGGCTGTCTCGGTCTTCCTGATCACGTTCGTGCTCCCCAAGTTCGCCGCGGTCTTTGCTACCAGGGGGGCCACGCTGCCGCTGCCGACCAGTGCGCTGCTCGCGATCAGCGAGATGATCCTGGGGTCCTGGCCGATCTGCCTCGGCGTTGTCGCCGCGATCGTCGGAGGCGTGTTCATCTTCCTGAAACTCGAATCCGGCCGCCGCATCGTGCACCGGATGCTGATCACCGTGCCCCTCCTGGCGCCGGTGACGAACGCCCTCTACCAGAGCCGATCGTTCCGCACGCTCTCGATGCTGATCAACGCGCAAGCCCCGCTGATCGATTCGATCCAGATCGTCAAGCGCATCGTCCCCAACGACAATTACCGCGAGCTCTGGTCGGAGATCGAGGAACAGGCGCAGGTCGGCGAGCGCTTCGCCGTCCCCCTGTTCGAGTCCGAGTTCATCGACGAGTCCATCGCGCAGATGATCGACAACGGCGATCAGGCCGGGCAGCTCGGCGCCTCGTTCGCACGCGTCGCGGACTTCATGGAAGAACGCTACGAGCGATCGATCGCGTTGATGACGCAATACATCGAGCCGATCATGATCCTGCTCATGGGCGGGATCATCGCCTTCGTCGCGCTCTCGATGATGCTTCCGCTCTTCGGCGCTGCTCGCGTGATGGCCGGATGAACTGCCCTTTGAAGGGGCGTCCAGTCGCCGCGGCGTTCTCGGACGACCACGACCACAACCTGTAGTAGCGCATACTGACAGGACACGCCGCCGGAGCGGTTTCGGACCGGAATTCCCGGAATGATCGGAAAAATCGCTACGCCGCGGCCCGCGCTGTGCTATCTTTCCGCCAACAGGAGGGACCCGCCATGAAGAGGGTACAAGGACTCATCCTCGCGGCCATGCTGGCGACAAGCGCCACGGCCAGCGCAGGAATGAGCGCATTCGAAAACTGGAACCTGGTTGTCCGCAACGACGTCACGCTCTCGACCTCCGAGGTCGATGGCAGCGCGCTCATCGGCGGCAGCCTGCTCGGCGGAACATCGAACTACACCGTGCAGGGGGTCACCGCCTCCAACGGTGACGGCCTCGCCATCGGCGGCCTGCTCGATTCCGACGTCACCGTCAACATCAACAACGGCGGGAACTTCCGCATCGGCTCTCTCGCCAACATGCAGGGGACCGTCAACCTCAATGGCGGCGGCGTGACCATCACCGACCCGACCACCGCCGCGACCGCCGCGTCGATCGTCGATAGCGCCGTCGGCGTCAGCGCCTACCTCTCGACGCTCACCGCCAACGGCAACCTCGATGGCGCCGGCAACATGAACGCCGCGCCAGTCATGATCGGCGGCCAGAACGTCGCGGTCTACGAGATCACCCAGGCCCAGTTCAACGGCCTCGGCCAGCTCAACCTGAACTTCGGCGCTGCTGACTCGGTCATCATCAACTTCATCCACGATGGCTCCGGCGCTGTGGACCTGACCGCGCCGCCCAACATCATCGGCGGCTTCAACCAGGCGAACTCCAGCAGGATCATGTGGAACTTCGCCGACGCCACGAGCATCACCGTGAACAACAGCTTCAACGGCGCGATGCTCGGCACCGAGGCCGCCCTCACCATCAACGGTGGCGGCGTCAACGGCACGGTCATCGTCGATTCGATCGCGCTCCAGAACGCGGAGATCCGCAGGCACACCTACGACGGCTTCATCCCCGCTCCCGGCGCAGTCTCGCTGATGGCGATGGGCGGGATCGTCGCGGCGCGTCGCCGCCGGACCGCTGCCTGACGCACCCGATCAGTCATTCGAGCATCACATCAACGCCCTCCACCGATCGTGGGGGGCGTTGTTCATGACCGCACATTCCCGTTGAAGTCAGTTGCGTTACTGCCGGTTCGAGGCCGTGCCGGATTCATCCTGCGACACCGACCTGGCGCACCGGAACCCGACACCCGCCGCCATCCTCGTTGGCGCCGCAGGGACCATCGAGCAGAGGGTGTAAGACCCATCGCCCTCCGCGTTCCAGTGCTTGCCCTTGATCTGCAGCTGACCTGGGAAGTACCCGCTTTCAGCATCCACGAACGCGACGACCGGACTTTCTGTGAACTCCGCGACGTTGCCGTAGAAGTTCAAACCGCCGTAGGGCGAGACATCCCCGCCGTTGACCGAATCCGCAGGGCGGATCCGCCTGAGCACCTCGTCGCGGAGCTCCTGCTTGCTGAAATCGAACGTCCAGCCCTGGTTGCCGACAACACCCACGTTGCCAGGGTTGTCCACACCCTTGAACTCATTGCCCCAGGGGTACGAGAACCCGAGCGGACCGCGCGCCGCCCGCTCCCATTCCCACGCCGTCGGCAGCCGCTTGCCGGCCCATTCCGCGTACGCCCTCGCCTCCGCGATCGGGATCGCGGTGACAGGCAGGTCATCCATCGCAGGGTCGTAGGGTGTGCTCCACAGCCTGGGCTCCGGCGCGCCGGTCGCCAGCACGTACGCGCGGTACTGCGCGTTGGTGACCTCCGTCCGGTCGATCCAGAACGAAGGCATGTCCACCCGGCGCATCCCCATCCGCTCGTCGTGGGACTCGCGCATCCCGACAAACGAATCCCCGCCAGGGATCAGCAGCATCCCTGCGGTCGCCAGATCGTTGGGGGCCGGCGTCGCGTCGATGAGGTACTCACCGGACGCGAGGACATCCCGCGTGATCTCCACCATCGCGCCTGGGCGCTGCACCGTGATCTGATACTTCCCAGGTTCAAGCCTCCTGGTCAGCGGCGCCCGCCCGAGCCGAACCGGGTCAGCAAAGGACTGCGTCTCCATGTCGTACCGCTCGACAAAGACCTCCGCGCCGGGAGTCGTCGAATTGACAACGAGCTTCCCGCTCGGCGGCGGATCGGGGATCAGCATCGGGACCGCGACACCCAGCACGGCGATCGCGAGCGAACCGGCGATCGCCAGCGGCGCCTTCCGTCGCACGACTAACGATGCCGCCCTCCGCAGCGCCGGCTGCCGCCTCGCGTGGATCGGTTTCCCGCGGATGACCCGGTCGAGATCCGCAGCAAGCTCCCCAGCGCTCGCGTAGCGGTGCCTCGGATCCCGCTCGATCGCCTTCTGGCAAACCAGCTGGATGTCCTTTGGGATCGAATGCTTCCTGCCGCCCCAGGAGATGTTCGCGTGCTCGTGCATCTGATGGAGCACGTGCAGGCTGGACGAGCCTTCAAAGAGCTTCTTCAGCGTCAGGCACTCGTACAGCACCGCGCCGAGCGAGAAGACGTCAGACCGGGGCCCGACCTCCGCCTCGATCAGCCCCGCCTGCTCGGGGCTCATGTACGCGACCGTGCCGGGGGTCTCCTCCGTGCGTGTCATCTCGACGCTCTGCGCGCTCTTCGCGACGCCGAAGTCCGCCAGGTGCGCCGAGTTGTCGGCGCTGATGAGGATGTTCGATGGCTTCACATCGCGGTGGATCACCCGGTGCTGGTGCGCGTACTCGAGCGCCAGCGCGATCTGGCGGATCTGATCGATCGAGGTGTGCATCCAGCGCCGGTCGAATCCTTCCTGGCGCACCCGCTGAAGCGACTGTGCGAGCGTCTCACCCTCGATGTACTCCGAGGCGATGTAGTACGTCCCGTTCCACTCGTCGAACCGGTACACCTGCACGATGTTCGGATGATCGAGCTGCGCCGCGGACTGCGCCTCGTTCTGGAACCGCTGCACAGCGGTGCTGGTGCTCGTGAGCACGCTGGACAGGATCTTGAGCGCCACGTGCCGCTTGATGTTCGTCTCTTCCGCGAGGTACACCAGACCCATCCCGCCAGCGCCGATCTGCCGGATGATTTCGTACCCCTCGATCGTCTGCGTCGGCGCGAACTCGCTGAGCAGCGGGAATGACTCGGTCGGCCTGCGATCGAGCAGCGGGAACGACTCCGACTGCTGCATGAGCAGATCGAGCAGCCGCCCCTCAACGTCGGGATCCAACCCGATCTCCCGGACCGCATCGTTCCAGGCCGAAGGCTCCAGATCGCAGAACCGGGTGAACAGCCGGTAGAGCAGCGCATCGTGATCCTCGCCAGGCTTCGGCGCGTGCTGGTGCTGGGAGTCGTTCTTCATCGGCGCGTCCCCGGTCGTGTTCCGCGTTCGCCTTGCGAGGCGCTCATCCGCTGCGCCAGCCACGCCCTGGCGTACTGCCAGTCCCGGCGAACGGTAGCCTCTGAAATTCCAAGCGTCATCGCGATCTTCGCCTCGGTCAGGCCCGCGAAGTACTTCAGCTCAACCACCTCCAGAGGCCTGGGGTGCGCCGCACCGAGCGCCGCCAGCGCCTCGGTCAGCTGCACGATGTTCTCCGATTCCTCGACAAGCAGCGCCTCATCGTCGAGGGGCAGCCGCTTCCAACCGCCCCCGCGCTTCTTCGCCATTGCGCGGCGCGCTCGATCCACCAGGATGTCCCGCACCGCCCTGCTCGCAGCAATGAAGAAGCACCGCCGATCAGGCCAGGAGGGGGTCTGCGTGCCGAAGAGCCGGAGAAACACCTCGTGGACCATCGCCGTAGGTTGGAGCGATTCCGGCCCGGAGTCCCGCCGCAACTTGCCGGAGGCGATCCTGCGAAGATCCGTGTACACCAGCCCCACAAGCTGATCGACAGCCCCTGGGGTCTGTTGCTCAACCTCCTTGAGGAGGCGGGTGACGTCTTCGGGATCGAGGCGGGTCATCGAAAAAAGGGAATTCTCAGGTTTCGTGATCGGATCGGGCCACCATTCACGGCATTAAGAAGGGGGATCGGTTCAAGGCGAAACCGCCCCTCACGAGGTTGACAAGTTGGAGGATCTGGCCATGCCTGCCGGATGACCAGCGCGGATCCTCATGCCTCCCGGCTGCAAGACCAGCTTGGAGGCATTTTTCTGCGCACTGAACGTGCAGATCGATCAAAACCTAGGGTTTTTGCCGGGGATAAACACCGGAGTAAAACCAGAACAGGACACCAAGTAG
>CAYGNN010000137.1:1116-1976 GCA_964351165.1 uncultured Phycisphaeraceae bacterium | reverse complement strand
ACGCCTGTTCTATTCGACCGGTTTCCGCACGATTGTGTACATGCCAAACACGGATTCCAGGTCCATGCGTTCGGCCCACCCCAGAGCCTTCGCCATCTCGCGCATCGCCTCGGAATCATCAACATCCCACTCGACGACCTCGAACCCAACATCTTGTGTGAGGTCGCGATCAAAGGGGAAGCCACCAGTCGCCCAGGGGATGTACCGCTCCTCGGGCGGCGCCTGCTTCGGATAGATGTTTTAGACGATGAACAACCCACCAGGGTTCAGCGCTTCGTACATCGCACGCAGATACACCGTGTCGCTGACACCGAGATCGATCAGGAACCTGGGGTCAGCCTCGCGCTCAGGATGGATGTACCCCTTCTTCAGCGTGTTCTTCGAGACGATCAGGTCATACCCACCGCCGACCGCCGCTGTGATCGCAGCGTCTGCTGGGAACTCGCCATACAGCAGCGTGATCGATCCACGCTCGCCTGGCCCAGCGACCGCGGCGCGCGCGATCGGTCCGGTGTCGCCAGGCTCTGTGTAGAACTTCTCAAGAAGCTCGAGCACTTCCAGCCCCACGCAGTCAGCGCCCAGGCTCGCGAGCAGCCGCAGGTGCCCGATCCCGCCGAACCCGAAATCCAGGATCCGCTTCCCATCCACACTGGTCATGCCCTGCTGACCGACAAGATCGAGCGCACGCCCGTAGGCGATCGGTGAGCCGTACGCCGTGTTGTAATAGAACGACTCGCCGTACTCCCGCTTCTGGAATCCCTCCAGCGCATTGTCATCGAGCGCGGCCGCTTCATCCTCGGTCAGCGCCCGCCGGTTGGCGCCATCCCAGTACACGATGCGCTCACCCTCGATCTCCGGCA
>CAYGNN010000137.1:636-1106 GCA_964351165.1 uncultured Phycisphaeraceae bacterium | reverse complement strand
TCGTTCGCCTTGATGATCCTGCGCATCCGCTTCTCGATCTCCGGCAGGTCCTCCGCGGCTTGCAGGAACGACTTCGCAAGATCGGATCCGACCATCGCGGAGAGCGCTCGCGCATCGGCGCGCACCTGATCAACCGGCCGGACCTCCGAATCCTGACAGAGCGCAACGGAGGCCACCGAGGCGCCGACGATGATTCCAAGTGTCTTCCACATCTGTTGAACTCCCACGATTTGTCCGGTCCGGTGTTCCCAGGAAACGCCCGCACCGGTGTTGTACCGGAGCGGGCGTCGTGGTGATGCGTTCGGTTGTCCGGATCAGCCCGGCAGGTTCACGAGCCCCATCGAGGCGGCTGCTGCGAGCCCCAGCCAGAGGCAGCCCTTGATCGCGAAGAAGGCGAACCCCAGGGCCCCCAGACGCTTGGCAGCCTTTGTGGTGTTCATGACCGGACTCCGTTGCTGGTGTTGAATTTC
>CAYGNN010000137.1:0-626 GCA_964351165.1 uncultured Phycisphaeraceae bacterium | reverse complement strand
CATGATGTCGCTCCCTTCCTGGAGTTGCTGGTGGTGTTGAACTTTGGCAGCGGGATGATGCCCCGGACGTTCCTGCGGTACTCGAGGTACTTGTCGCCGAAGGCCGCGACCAGGTCCCGCTCCTCGATCGTCGTCCCGAAAAAGATGTACCCGGTCGTCATGATCGCGAAGAAGAGGTGCCCCGCTGTCATCACAGGCGTCGCCCAGAAGGCGATCAGGAACCCGAGCATCAGGGGGTGGCGGACGATCTTGTAGAGCCCGACCAGGCGGAACGAGACCGGCTTGTAGTCACGCCCCGCGGCGTTGGTCACGACCTGCCGCACGCCGAAGAGATCGAAGTGGCTCACCATGAAGGACGACCCGAAGACGATCACCCAGCCGAGCATCGAGAGCGCGAAGAGACCATTGGCGAGGATCGGATCGCTCACGCTCCAGATCACATCAGGCAGCGGGCGCCACTGCCAGAACGTCACCGCCAGGATCACGCTCGCCAGCAGCACGAAGACGCTCCGCTCCATCGACTGCGGCACAAACTTCGTGAACCACGCCTTGAACCAGGGCCTCGCCATGATCGTGTGCTGCGCAACAAAGACGCAGAGCATCGCGCCGTTGATCAGCAGCGAGGG
>CAYGNN010000136.1:0-8013 GCA_964351165.1 uncultured Phycisphaeraceae bacterium | reverse complement strand
TCCCGCAGCGAGAACGACTCGGCCACCAACTCGCCGTCCTCGTCCTCCGTCTCCCTCGTCACAGAGCCGAGATCGCCCAGCTTGATCCCCGATTGCACCTCCGTGGTCGATCCCACGTTGATGATCATCGAGTCCGCCAGCACGCGCTTGCCGTTGAACGAGGTCGTCTCGATCAGGTGGTCGATCGTCTTGTAGATCGCCTCCGCCTGGACCTGCAGCCCCTCGCGTTCTTCAGGCGCCAGCGCATCGCCGTTGGCCGCCTCGCGCGCCAGGCCGTCGAGTTCGTGGAAGAGGTCCTCGATCACCGAGAGCGCCCCCTCCTTCGCGCCCAGCAGGTGCAGGTACCGCTCCGATGAGCTGATCAGCCCCCCCAGCTCCGTCCGCTCCTGGCGGAGGTTGTCCGCCGCGATCAGGCCGGCAGGGTCGTCCGACGCCCGGTTGATCCGCTTGCCGGTCGCCAGCCGCTCCGCCGCGAGCGCGACGATCCCCTGCGCATCGTCGAGCGCGCGCATGCCGCGGAGCATCGGGATGTTCGTGGCGACGGAGATCATGGGATCAGAGCGGGCGGGTCTTTCCTTGTGATGCGGAGGGAATCCGCATCTCGGATCGGGTCATTCCAGGCGCGGATGAACCAGCCGCGCCGGTTGTAACGGCGCCCGCCCCTGCCCCACCGCTGTCAGCAGCTCTGACCGGCGTTTTCGTTTTCCGGACGTGGCATCCGCGCACCGGTCAGGCAGACTCTGGGGTGCTCAGAACAAGAACAAAGCCGAACCTGAAGACGTGCCTCCTCGTCGCGTTCCTGATCCTGGGGCTGCCGATGACCGTCTTCGCCTGGGCCTTCCCGCGCGCCTCGCGCGTCGCGATCTACCAGAGCGAGCTGTCCAACCCAGCGACGCTCGCCGCTGTCTCCGGTTCATTCACGACCCAGCGCCCCAAGTCCATCGAGCCGCACATCGTGGACCTGGGATACGCCGCGATGGGCTTCGAACGCGCACCTTTCCTGACGAGACAGATCCGACCAGGCATCACCGAGATCAAGTTCGAGCAGGGCCGCGTCGTCGCCTTCGCGCCATTCCGATGGAAGGGCCGCAACGGCGTCTGGGACCCGATCATCGGCGTCGTCGGCGCTGGCGCAACGCCGGAGCAGGACCCCTTCCACGGCATGGATGAGGACTTCGACCTGGGCGCCGACTTCGAGGGCGCCGCAGGCTTCGAGTGGAACGCCGCCACCGTGCGCACGATGCCCGCCACCGCGCCGCTCATCTGGTCCCTCGATGACGAGGACTTCGGCCAGCTCTACCTCCGCACGCTCTTCAAAGCGATGGAAGCCGCCAACGAGGGCGGCGGTTGGGTGATGCATACCGCCAGTGTCGATGCCATCGCCCGCTTCGGGACCAGGAAGAAACCAGGCAGGGTGCATCTCGCGCTCTGGTCCGGCGTCGGCGACCTCACCCATGGATTGGTGATCGAATCCGATTCCGCAGAGTGGTCCCGCGCCGTCGCGCACGCGGTCGCCTCGACGTGGTCACCCATGATCGAGGAAGCACCGAGGAACCAGCGTGAACTCGAACGGCTGATCGATCGCGGCATCAACGGCCTGATTCACCGCGCCGACTGACGCATCGAGTTCAGACCGAAGCGATCCGAACGCCGATTCCTGCGGCGCTCAGCACCATCGCCAGCCCTGCTTCGTCGGACTCGTCGAAAGCGCCTGTCTCGTGCGAATCCAGGTCCAGCACGCCCCAGCAGACCGGCTCGTGCGTCCCCACGTCCGGCCCATCGGGGCTGTAATAGCAGGGAATGACGATCTCCGAGGCGTCCCTCGGATCGCACGCGACGTACGCATCGCCCAGGTCCCGGACATCGCGGACGATCATCGTCCTGGCCCCGGTGAAGGCCTGACCGCAGACGCCGTGCAGGCCGATGGGCGAGCACGCCGGCGTGTCGCGCGAGGGCCCCAGCGTCATCGCCCGGTCCTCCGGCTCACCAGGGTGGAAGAGGTAAAAACCCACCCACGAAACACCCTTGTCGTGCAGCCCTTCCCAGAGCGCATCGGCGACGATCCGCAGCGCCCGCTCGTCCGGCGCGACAGCGCCGCCCGACACCGGAAGCGCCCCTGAAGACCCCAAAAACCCTGTTTTTGCAGTGTTTCCCGCACCATCGGGGGCGGCGAGCGCTCCCCGGACCGAGCGAGCGATGGCGTCATAGTCGCGGCTGTTCATGCTCAAATACTAGCGTCGATGGCCACCAAGGGAGCGCCGGCGGCCGGGGCTGGTCGGCGTTTTGCCCTCAAAAAAAAGTGGAAAAGTTGCAGCGGCTCTTGTGATATCGCCAATGGAGGGATACAAACACGCATGTCACGCCCGCGGGAACGGAAACCCCGGGGCGCATTCCGACAGTACACCGCCAGGACAAACACTCGAACACGGAGGCTCCGAACAATGGCGACCCGCAAGACCACCCGTAAAACCACCCGCAAAAAGAGCACCGCTCGCAAGAGCACCCGCAAGACCGCGGCCCGCTCGACCCCCCGCAAGAAGACCACCCGCACCGCGACGCGCAAGAAGGCCGCCACGCGTCCCAGCGTGAAGATGACCCGCGCCGACAAGCCGCGCACCAAGGCCGAGATCTTCCGCCTCATCTCCGAGACCACCGACCTCACCCGCCAGCAGGTCGCCAGCGTCTTCGAGTGCATGGGCGAGATCATCGAGAAGGATCTCAAGAAGGGCGGCCCCGGCGCGGTCAACCTCGCCGGCATGATGAAGGTCACCGTCCAGCGCAAGCCCGCCGTTCCCCGCCGCAAGGGTGTCAACCCCTTCACCGGCGAGGAGCAGTGGTTCAAGGCGAAGCCCGCGCGCAACGTCGTGAAGATCCGTCCCCTCAAGAACCTGAAGGACCGCGTGTAAACCGCGACCTGTCAGTTCTGATGGACTGAAACAAAGGCCGGGCGCTTCCAATGGGGGCGCCCGGTTTTTTCGTGCGCTCACCGCTCCCCTTGCGTGTCCTCAAAGAAATGCTCGAATTTCCCGGATTTCACCGACGCTCCGGCCCTGAATGACGCTCTTCCCCTTGCCTTCAACGTCCGCCGGTGGGCGTGAACGCCGCGACAAGTCCGATCATGATTTCGCCGAAGAAAGAGGGCCGATCCGCCACAACCCGTGGTAGCATCGCGCGATCAACGCCGATCGGCGCTCGAACTGCAAACTCGGAGGGGACCCAGCCAATGTACGCCTACAACCGCACGCACATCACCGCCTGCATCGCGCTCATGACCGCCATCTGCGGCCACGCAGTTGGCGGGGACATCAACCCGCCCGCCGGCGCGATCGCCCCGACGATGAAGTCCCTCGACCGCATCGAGCCGCGCGTCTGCATCAACGATCTGCCAGGCTCCTCCGAAGCGATGCACGTCATCAGCGAGCCAGGCAACTACTACCTCGCCGCGGACATCGTCGGCGAACCAGGCAAGAGCGGGATCATGATCGTCCTCGACGAAGACTCCGACAACGACAACATCTCCATCTCCATGGATGGGTTCGACATGATCGGCGTGCCAGGCTCAAACCACGGCATCTTCGTCCCCGACGTGCAGAACGTCCGCGTCGAGCGGTTCAACGTCAAGCAGGAGTTCGGCCAGCAGTCCGGCACGCGCCGCTGGGGCGGAGACGGTGTGCACACCGAGGGCGCCGACGAGGTCTCCATCGAGATCCACAGCGAAGGCAACGGCGGCGCCGGCATCCGCGCGAAGAAGGTCGCCAAGTTCAAGGCCGGCAAAGCGCTCGCGGATCAGGTCAAGATCTTCGACAACGGCGGTGGCGGCGGCCAGGGCCTGCCGGTCGGCGGCATCGTCCTCGAGGGTTGCCCAGACACCGCGATCATCGGCGTGGACGCCAGCCGGAACTTCGGGACAGGCATCTCCGTCTCCTTCAGCGTCCCCGAGCAGTGGGTGAAGAAGGTCAGCCTGCAGGAGGTCCGCGCCAACAACAACCTGGGCGACGGCGTCGTCATCAACCACATGGTCCCCGACGACATGTCCATCAGCATCCGTCGCGCCAGCATGGACGCCAACGCCGGCGATGGCCTCCGCATCATGGGCGTCGGCGATGAGTCCATGGACATGGATATGTCCATCGACGAGATGTACGTCGGCCACAACGGCGGTTACGGCGCCAACATCCACGCGTTGGCCGCACCAGCGATGCGCGTCAGCATCACCGACTCCACATTCGCCAGCAACGTCCTCGCCGGCCTCCGCTGCTTCGGCGAAGAGGGCGCCAGGATCCAACACCTCCGCGCGACACGCTGCAACTCCAACGAGAACGGCGGCAGCGGCTTCGAGATCCTCGCCGAGGGCGGGACGTTCGATACCTGCGTCGCCACAGGCAACTCCGCCCACGGCTTCGACACCGACGGCGCGCCGGACACCAACGGCGTCGCGACGAGGAAGGGCTACGACTACTACCAGTCCAGGGCCGACCGGAACGTCGCCAACGGCGTGGACGCCGACGGCTGCGTCGTCACCTTCAACGTCTGCCACCTCATCAGCAACGGCGGCAACGGGATCGACGTCAACGGCGGCAACATCATCATGCACGACTCCTCGGTGCTCGATAACAGCGGCTCAGGCCTCCGCACCATGGAATCCCCGGTCCACACCGAGAACACCACCTGCGGCGAAAACGCCCTCTTCGGCGTCCACAGCTCCAGCACCAACGGCATGGGGACCACCGTCACCATGAACAGCTGCACCATCCGCGGCAACGACTCCGGTGGCGCGCTCGTTGAGGGCGGCCACCTCTGCGGTGAAACAAACCACCTCATCGCCAACGGCGGCGGCGGTGTCGGCGCCGGTCTCGATGCCGCAGATGTTGAGTCCGTCCACCTCACCGACATCAACGCCACCGGGAACACCGGCTCAGGCCTCCGCATCAACAACACCGCCAGCGGGATCCCGCCGCAGTCGCTGATGCTCCACTCCGTCCGATCCTCAGGCAACGGCGGCAGCGGCATCCTGCTCGCCGAGGCCGCTTTCGGGCAGATCGAAGCCTGCGTTACCAACAACAACGGCGGCCAGGGCATCAACTGCCCCGCATCCACCACCGACATGGTGATCCAGCGCTGCATCGCCTCAGGCAACGGCGGCAACGGCATCAACCTCGACGGCTTCGGCCACATCCTCGTCAACAACTCCGCCGCCGGGAACACGCTCAACGGCATCCGCGCCACGGTCCCCGGCAACACCATCGGCCCCCAGATCGATGAGGGCGGCGTCGCCACCAACGGGAACCCAGGCGGAAACTACGTTCGGTGACATGAACAGCCGGAGATTCCTCGAGAACACAGCGGTTTCACGACGCACCGAGTGATCGCGACAATCCAGCATTCTTTTTCACCGATCATTCCGCAATCGCGTAATAAATTCGCGCTATGGCCAGCCACACCGTCGGGGGCGATACCGGCCTCAAACAAGTCCCCTCGACTCGACGATGTGAAATCCCGAGATCAGATCGAACCCCCGCTATTTGCAGAGCAATAGCGACGGACGAACCGCTCTCGATATGCCGCAGGGAATCGTTGGGGGGGCCCGGCCGGGTAGCTGGATAGGACGGTATCTGTGTTGACTGCAATAGTCCCCGGTCTCCGATCAGGAGGCCGGGAACCGAGAATCTCTTCGATCAGCGGCGACGGCGGAGACCGGCGAACCGCTGCGGCGCCTGGAGTCGGCGCGACCTCGAAGTTGTACATCTGCGTTGCGCCGCCGGCGAAACCGACGGTGAGATTGTCCACGGCGCCTTGGAAGGGCCCCCAGCCGGAACCGACGCCCATCGAGATCCCGACGATCGCGCTATCGCCAGAGATCGTGTTCAACCCGGCCTGCCAGCTGTTGAGTGTGACGCCGTACCCTTCCTCGGCGAAGGCCATCCCCGCACCGAACGTCCAGAGGTTGGCGCCACTGCCCGCGTTGTAGGCAAAGACATCCTCGGAAACCCAGGTGTCAACCGGGACGACGGAGCCGTTGTACGCCTGCTCGAAGACCAGCCCGCCTCGATCATCGGTCGTTCCGAGATCACCATCGGCGTCCACCAGAAGGCGCACGACCGGGTGTTGCACGGCGCTATTTGAGCTTGCCGAATCACGGTACCACTCGTAGGAGAGCGTGGTAAGGTCACCGAGGCGCCCCATCGATCCGCCCGCGTAGAAGTTGCCGCCGAAATCGACACCGCCAGCGAGCAACTCGATGTCGGCTTTGCTGGAAGCGCCGCCCGGTCCTACCGTGGTTTCCATGTAGGCGGAGCCGTTCCCAGAACGGGCGTAGTTGTCATTGATCCCAACGATGCCACTGTTGCGCACGTTGTTGTAGAAGAACTCGGACATAAAGACAGCTTCCCCCTGCACCGAGGCGCCGGCTTCCGAGAAGCTGTCGCCCGGCGCGGCGTTGTTCGAGAATACGGTGGTCGCGGAGGCTGCTCCGGTGAATGAAGCGATGGCCGCTAACGTAACGATCAACTTGATTTTCATGACGTTTCTTCCTTTTCTCTTTGAACTTTAGATCGCTCCGTGACATCCGGCACGATCTCGTTCCACTCCTAATGACATACTAAGGAGCAGCCGGCGGATTGTCCAAGGATGATTTCGTCTAGCAATTTGCTTTGATCTCGATACTGGTCATATTCGACTGAACAACTCAAACCGGCTCCAGCGTCCGCGTCAACGACTCTGCGGCCAGCAACGCCATCGGCCCGCAGGTCGATGAGGGCGGCGTCATCCAGAACGGCAACCCCGGCGGCAACTACGTCCGGTGATCCCGATCCATTGAATCCGCACGCCAGGGCGCGTCGAAGTACGCTCCCGACATGCGACCACTGATCTGGCTCCGCGCGGACCTCCGCACTCGGGACAACCTCGCCCTCGCTTCCGCGTCCCGCGATGCGAGCAGGGGCGCTGTGTGCGTGTACTCCGTCACGCCTGACGCCTGGCGCGCCCACGACGACTCGCCCAACAAGCTCGACCTCATCCGCCGCACGCTGGTGGAGCTCTCCGAGGCGCTCGCGGAGAAGAACATCCCCCTGCTCATCCGCGAGGCGCCCTCGTTCGACGATGCCCCGGCAGCGATCGAGCGCGTCATGACCGAGCACAACTGCGACGCCCTCTACTTCAACAAGCAGTACGAGATCAACGAGGCCCGCCGCGATGAAGCGGTCACCGCCCAACTCGAATCAGCCGGTCGCGCCGTCCGCGCCTTCGATGATCAGGTCGCCATCGAGCCGGGCGCCGTCCTGACCGGGAGCGATTCTTACTACCGCGTCTTCTCGCCCTTCGCCAAGCGCTGGCGTGCGGTCGTCGAAGAGCGAGAGGGCATCTCGCCGGCGGTCAGCGTCAAGAAGCAGCCCGAACTGGTCACCACACCGGACGACATCCCTGCATCCTTCGATGGATTCGAGCCAACAATCGCCCAGGACCTGTGGCCCCCAGGCGAGCGCGAGGCGCAGCGCCGCCTCGGCGCGTGCATCAAGGACCGCATCGCGGATTACAAATCCGACCGCGACCGCGCCGACCTCGATGGGACCAGCGCCCTCTCCCCCTACCTGACCATCGGCGCGATCTCGCCCCGCGACTGCCTCCGCGCCGCGATCGATGCCAACGACGGCAAGCTCGAATCCAGACGCACCAACGCCAACAAGGGCGCCACCACCTGGATGAACGAGCTGATCTGGCGCGAGTTCTACAAGCACATCCTCGTCGGCTTCCCCAGCGTCTGCATGCACCGCGCCTTCCAGCCGGAGACCGACCGCATCCGCTGGCGCGAATCCGAAGAAGACCTGCAGGCCTGGATCGACGGCGCGACCGGCTACCCCATCGTGGACGCCGCGATGCGCTGTCTCACCAAGACCGGATGGATGCACAACCGCCTGCGCATGATCACCGCGATGTTCCTGACGAAAGACCTCCGCCTCGACTGGCGCCTGGGCGAGCGCCACTTCATGCGCACGCTCGTCGATGGCGACCTCGCCG
>CAYGNN010000135.1:2806-8063 GCA_964351165.1 uncultured Phycisphaeraceae bacterium | reverse complement strand
GTGCGATAGCGGGCCTTCATGTCTTCGTCCAAGGCGAGCAGGACCGTGTCGTACAACTCGGCAATCATCTTGTCGGACACGACGTGCAGCGCTCCGATGAGTTGTTCCCGCTTTCTTTCCGGCGGTTCAACGTCGTAGCTGTCGGTTTCGCGGATCGCTTGTAAATAAGCGGTTTCGAGCTTCCCCACCGTGTCGCTGCGGGCGTTGTTCTTCTGCATCGAACGCACAGCACCCTCGGAAACTCCGAGGTACTTGGCGGTTGGTTCGACTCCGTGAACGCCCCTGGTCCTCCTGACCACGGCCAGCATTTCCCGCTGGGTCGGCACTTGCCGCCAATCTAACGAGACCCTTCAACTCCCGTCAACTACAAACCCATAAATGCAGGGAGTTAACGGTCGCTGTCCGCGTCTCCCGGCGATTTTTTCGATAAAGTCGAAGGGAGACGCTTGACTTGCCCTTCAACTTCCTGTAACTTGGTGCCCATGCTTGGCAGCATCACCCAACCTTGCCAACCCTTCTCGGCGTGCCTCGGCCCAGCTGCCAAGCAAGCCGGGCACGCCACGCCCTCAACGGCCCTCCCCGTTGTTGGCGATTCCTCATGTCCGTCCATGGACGGGCGGACTGCCCTACCTAGCGGTGGGGCGGGCCTTTCCTACGGGGATGCAGATTCAGTTGACTTGGAACTCATTGAACTTGCCCCCCAAACCGCTGCGTCGTCCTCCGTGATGGCGTGGCGGGTTTCTTTTCTCCTCCCGGCTTCCGTCGCTTGCAAGGGTGGCGGGAGTTTTCCTTTCAACTTCTCTCTTTTGGAGGCTCCATGCCCAAGCCCGAACGGCCCGACTTCTGCACCGACGACATGCTCGAATACCTCGACGGCCTCCGCGAATCGGGCGTCGCAAACATGTTCGGCGCTGCCCGATACCTCGACGACGAGTACCCCGAGCTGCGCGGCGACAAAAAAATCGGCCGGCTCTCATCGCCGAACGCTCAAGCTGTTCTCGAATACTGGATGCAAACGTTCGACGAGCGCCACGCTGCTGCATGACAAGCCTCTTCGCTCCACCCCCGGCCTCCCGCCGGTGGTGGGGTTTGACCCCGTGGCGGAATTGGTAGACGAACACAAGGAGCATTCATGCCAGTTTGCTTTTGGGTGTGGGCCGCTGTTTGCTTTGCGTTGGTCTGGCTTTGGCCCGAGTGTGCGGGGCAACGTTTGCCGGACGACGAAACCTGCGCCGGGCTCTGCAACATTGAGCCAGAAACGCCGCCGGACTGGCGTTGAGGGGGCGAACCCCAACAGTTTGTGTGACGCACACTCCGCTCCCGTCGCCCACCGTGGCGGGGCGGGTTCTAACGGGTGTTGTGCTGTGGACAAAGGGATTAACCACCCCGCGGATGAAGCAGCACCCATCGCAAGCGCTGGAAACTTGCGGCTTGGCGTTGGGCGTCAACGCAATCCCGTCGCCCCGCCCCCCAGCGGTGCGGCGGTTTACCCCGTAGCCCTTTGCCCAGATACAGACTCCCCCGCCATCGCCCCTACACGGGGAGCCACGACAAAGGCGGCTTTGGCCCGGACGCGGGCGGGACGGTTCCGCACACACCGGGAGGTGCGGGGGCTTAGGGCGTCACGCGACGGCGGGCGGGGTTCTTTCAAAACAGGCGCTGCCCGCACGTTGCGGGCAACCACCGGGCGCGATCGAAAAGCCGCGCCCGGGTTTCAAACGGAGTCCCACTAATGCTTGACGGCATCCGCTATCTCTGGGCGTTTGCATTGGACGCCGACCTGGACCACGACCGGGCGATTGAACGCGCCCGGGAAGACGACGACACGCCCGACGTGACGGTTCACGAGAACCAGCCGGAGGCGTTGGACGAATCCGACAACACGCCGCCCGCGTGGCAGAAGGAAGGTGCGATGTGAACTCTTGGAGAATGCGCTGGGACTCGATTGACCGCGACACTTGCGATATCGCGCTGATCAACCCCGACGACCCCAACGATGTTTCGAGCGTCGGGCAGGTATTCGGGTGGCCCAACAAAGAGCCGGGCGACTTCGCCCAGCGAATAACCGACTGCTGGAACGCCTGCGAAGGCATCGACCCCGAGGCCGTGCCGGAGTTGGTGGAGGCGTTGTGCAACATGGTCTCCCTGTGGGAATCCCGCAGCACCGACGATATCCAAATCGCCGCCATCGAATACGCCCGTGCCGCCCTCGCCAAAGCCAAAGGCGGTGAAGCGTGAGCACGCTCCACTGCCCACCCAACCAGGACGGCTTCGACGCCATCGGCGAGCGACGCACCGAACCGTTCGGCGACCGTGAGTGCGTGTACGCGGTGGACCTCACCCAGCCCCGCACCAAGACGGAGCAACTGGAAGACGCGGTAGACGCCCGTATGGCCGAGGTGACGGACCTGCTTTGCAAGCGGGCGGACCACCTGACGATTAGTCGGGCCATCCACCGTGAACGTCTGGCCCGAATCGCGCTGTGCCATCACTACCGAACGAACCTGATGTTTCACTTTTTAGACAAGGGCGAGGTGTCGGATGCCTGACCCGTTCACGCCCGAACAGAACGCCAAGATGCAGCGGGTCAACGAATTGCTGTTGCGCGTGCCCGGAAGCGTCGGGCATGAACTGATGAACGCGGTGTGCGACGAACGCCTCGCCCATATCCGGGCGGAATCAGAGCGCATTCGGCAGTTGAAAGACGAGGTGTCGCATGTCGCGTAAGACCGTTATCACCATCGAGGAAATCGAGCCCGAAGCGGGCGCGGTGACGTTGGACATGATGCCGCGCTGGGTCTTTGTCGAATCGGTTTTTGCAGGCACCAGATACTTGATGTTTGTGGACGCGGGGGGCGTCTCTTGGGTCCGTTCTGGCGATGAGTGGAAGACTTCGGGCGCTCTGCCGTGGCAAGTCACCGTCCATTCACGCCTCGACGGCAACCCCCTCCCCGAAGTCAAGCCGAAGCTGCCCGCGACGTTGGCGGATGCGGAGGAGGGGGTGGTGTATCCGTGCGACAAAAGTTTTGGCGCTGACGAAGGGCTGTTTCGCTGGGGAAAGAACGTATTTCGCAATACTCCGGGCGTACCAACATTCGTCGTCTTCCTACCGACAGAGTGCGCGGTCATTGCTCCTGCCGCCCACCGCGTCGCCATCACGGAGGGGTCGGATGCCTGAACAAACCACCCCGCCCCGCCTACCCGTCGTCCGCTATCCGGGCGTCAACCCCTACGTCCGCAGCGAGTGGAGGCCGGGCGTCACGAAGGACACAAACAAAGACGGGGACGAGCTGGTGTTGATGGGGGAGTGTGGGATAGGAGGCCAGCGTGAAGACTGATACGCCCGAATTCGACCCCGGCGTCTACTCGGATATCCCCGACGACGTGTATTTCGCCCTGCCCTACGCCAGCAAGTCAAAGCTCTGGCGGCTGCGCGACCGGCACGAGGTTTTGTCCCGCGACGAGTGGCTGGCGTACATGCACGAGTCGCCCGACGACAAGTACGAACTGAACTTCGGGCGGTTCTTTGACGACCTGATTTCCAGCGGCGGCGACCGGGCGTTGATTGAATCCCGCTTCGCCGTCTACGACGCCCACAAGACCGCGTGCAAGGCGTACTGGAAGGCACAAGCCGAATCCGACAAGACGCTGATCCTCGAAGCCGACTGGATGCGGGCGGTCAACATGCGCGATTCCATGTCGCGCCACCCGCTCGCCGCCCAACTGCTGAACGGGCGCGGCGAGTGGCAGACGACCTTGGTGTGGGACGAGCCCAACACGGGCGTTCGGTGCAAGGGCCGGGTGGACCGCCGAACGGAATGGTCACACCCCACGCTCCGGGTGATGCGCCCGGTCCACGTCGATATCAAGACCACGAAAAGCTGCGAGCCTGCGATCTTCGACAAGCAGGCCCGCATCCTCGGCTTCTTCCTGCAAGCCGCCCACTACCTCGACGGCACCGTGCAGGCGTCGGGCTCCGACCGGCCGCGCGACTTCGCGTTTCTGGTCGTTGAAAAAGAGCCCATCAAGTCGGGCGTCGTCCACGACCGGCACCCCGTTCGGGTGTTCGGCTATTCGCTGGACGGGCAGGACGACGAGATGCAGTCGGCCTTGCGATTGCGGGATGAACTTCTGCGGGAGTACGCGGCGCTTCAGTCGCCCGGATGGAAGCAGAGCGCGCCCGTTCACAAGCTGCATATGCCCTGGGGCATGGAGGCCGACCACGAACCCAACGAACACCGGAGGTCCGCGTGAGCAACCCGAACCACCTGAAACTGTGGAATAGCGTCGAACGCACCGACCCCAGCCAGACCAAGTCGTTCTCCCGGAGCGGCGGGTTCAAGGGGACGGCCATCTCGCCTATGTACCTGATCCGCAAGGCCACCGAGAAGTTCGGCCCCGTCGGCTCGGGCTGGGGGTTCGACGTGGAAGATGAGAAGTACGCGCCCGGAGCCCCGCTTGACGGCGGCGGGCAAGAAATCATCCACGTCGTCCGCATCAAGCTGTGGGCCAAGATGGACGACGGCACCATGGCCGAGTTCCCCGTGTTCGGCCAAACCACGTTCGTCGGGAAAAACAAGTACGGCGCGTTCACCGACGAAGAAGCCCCCAAGAAGTCGCTGACCGACGCCATCTCCAAGGGGCTGTCCTGGCTCGGCTTCTCGGCCGACGTGCATATGGGCAAGTTCGACGACAACAAGTACGTCAACGACCGCAAGCGCGAGGAGGCCCAACAACAGAACTTCAACGCCGACGAGGCCCGCAAGACGTGCGAGTCCGCGTTGACCAAACGCCTCGACGACGCCGAGAAGGCGCGTGGCATTGTTCAAGACGCGGTGGACCGCTGGGAGGGCGAAACGCCCGACCGTCAGTGGTGGGTGGACACGTTGAAAGCCATCCGCTCGGGCCACCTCGACCCGATCCCCGATTCCGAACTCCAAGGGAGCAGCAAGTAAATGGCGAGTTTTAACCGAGTAATCCTCATGGGAAATTTAACCCGCGACCCAGAGCTAAGGCACCTGCCCAGCAACATGCCCGTCGTCGATATGGGCTTGGCGGTCAGCGAGCGCTACCAGGACAAGCAATCCGGCGAGTGGGTCGATCGTCCGAACTTCATCGACTGCACCGCGTTCGGGAAGTCCGCCGAATCCATCGCCAAGTTCTTCGCCAAGGGTCGCCCGATCCTCGTGGAAGGAAAGCTGCGCTACGAACAGTGGGACGACAAACAGTCTGGCCAGAAGCGAAGCAAGCTCAAGGT
>CAYGNN010000135.1:0-2796 GCA_964351165.1 uncultured Phycisphaeraceae bacterium | reverse complement strand
CAAGGTCGTCATCGACCGGTGGTCGTTCTGTGACTCGAAGAACGGCGGCGGTTCTGCATCCGCCCAAGACCGGGCGGGCGAGGAAAACCAAGCGGGCGGCGACGTGGCGCAGGACGACATCCCCTTCGCCCCCGACCCGATCGGAGGGTTTGGCTGGTGAGTCAATCCGAAGCCCACGATTCTCTCATCGCCCCCGTCGCCCGGTATCTGTCCGAACAGTGCCAGTGCAAGCGCATCGTGCGGGAGCCCGCCCGGCCTTCTGCGTGGGGGCCGGAGCCCTGGCCGTCGCCCGACGTGTTCGCTTGGACGAACGGCGCATTCTTCACTGTGGCCGTCGATATCAAGCGTTCCCTTGGGGACTCCAAGGCCCAATTCGACAAGCCCTACGTCAACGGCGAAGCGCTGGGCGTGGGATTGACCCGCTACATCGCTTCGCCCGTGGGCGTGGACGTGGCGGTGCCCCTGGGCTACGGGCTGCTGCGGGTCAACGATTCGGGCGAAGTCACCGAGGTTGAAACGTCCCGGTCGTGGGACCGCACCGAACGCAACTGGCGGGCGGAAGCCCACATGCTCTACCACGCCGAAACCACCGACCCGAAGGGCACCAAGGGCAGCCCGTTCACCCAAGCCAATTCCGACATTCGGAAGTACGTCGGCGACTACGGCATCGGGTTCGGGACGCTCAAGAAACGCTTGGGCATGAGTGAGGCGGACTTGAAGCGGGCGATTGCCCGTGACCCGGGCTTGGAAATCATCGCTCCGCACAACCTGGGCGGGCGCACCGTGAAACGCAAGAAGGCGGGCTGAGATTGTTTGTACCCGCGGCGGGAAGGCTTCCGTCGCACAGCTAAAGGATTGGCATATGCCCGAAACGGCACTGACACGCGCCCAGAACATCCACGAACAGGCTTGCCAGAAGCGCGACGCCGCGTTCGAGTTCTATGGGTTGCTCCGCACTATGCGGGACGAAAAGCTCTACCGCGAACTCGGGCACGACACGTTCCCGGATTACATGGAGAACGCCCACGGGCTTAGCTATCGCCGCGCCAAGCAGATGATTGACGCCGAGGCGGTGGCGTCCAAGGTGAACCATGGTTCACCTAAACAGCCCGTCGCCAACGAACGCCAAGCCCGCGAACTCGCAAAAGTCCCCGAAGACGAACAGGCCGAGGTGTGGGTCGAAGTCGTCGAAGAAGCCGAGTCCGAGGGGCGCAAACCCACCGCAAACGACGTGAAGCGGGTCGCCAACACCCGCAAGCCCGCGAAGGTGGAGCGCCGGGCGCTGGGGGACACCACGCCCGACCCCGAACCGCCCAAGAAGAAGAATGGCGCGGAGAAGGTGTCGGCCAAGGACCGCAAGGACGCCCGCGCCCACATCAGCGCCTACATCAAGGTCGCCGCCCGGATGGGCATTCACGGGCGAACCCGTTCGCACACCGACGCCATCCTGGAGGCCATCAAGACCGCATGATTGCGTGGCCCCACCAGGACCGATGCGTTGACACGCTGGCCCCCATGATTCATGCGGGCGGCAAGCGGGTTGTGGCGAGCGCCCCGACCGGCGCGGGCAAGAGCTATTGCATGAGGCGGCTTTGCGAGTTGGGCGTCACGTCGGCCGTCTACACCCATCGCCGGATGCTGCTGGACCAGATGGCCGAAGGGCTGGCGAAGGACGGGATTCGGTTCGGGTTCATCGCCGCCGATCGGGAACCCGACATCAACGCGCCGGTTCAGCTCTGCATGGTTCAGACCGTCGCACGCAAGCTGGAAAGCCCCGTGTTCGATGTCCCCCGTGTCCAGGTCGTCCACGACGACGAGTGCCACGCCGACAAGGGCGAACGCAAGCGCGACATTCTCGCCCGTCACGCGGACCATGGCGCAACGCTGGTGGGCTGGACCGCGACGCCCGTGGAACTCGGGCACCTTTACGACAACCTGTTCGTATTCGCCACGAACTCGGAACTCCGGGGGTGCGGCGCTCATGTCCCCGCCGACACCTACGCACCGTCCGAGATTGATATGTCGTCGCTGAAGTCCGACCCGGACATGCTGGGCGACTACACCTACGCCAACGAAACACAGCGTAAGGCCATCTTCGGCGAGGTGTTGAAGCACTACCGTGCGCTGAATCCGGGCGAGACGCCGACGCTGCTGTTTGCGCCCGGCGTCAAGGAATCGGTCTGGTTCGCCCAGCACTTCACCGCCAACGGCCACCGGGCGGCGCACATCGACGGCGAACGTATCTGGCTGGACGGCAAAGAACTGCCCAGCAACGAAGAAAACCGTGAGATGGTGAAGTCGGGCGTAGTGGGCGGCGCAATCAAAGTATTGAGCAACCGGTTTGTCATGCGCGAGGGCGTGGATATCCCCGAGTTGCAACACGGGATTCTGGCGACGCCGTTCGTGTCGCTCGCGGCGTATCTGCAAGGCGGCGGGCGCTTCCTGCGTGCCCACCCGTCGCATGACCGCGTGGTGATTCAGGACCACGGCGGGAACTACTACTTGCACGGGTCGTTGAACTCCGACCGGGAATGGGATATCCAGAAGACCGACGCGCAGATGGTCAAGGAGCGCGTCGAGTCCATGCGCAAGGCCAACGAGCCGGGCGAAGATTCCATTGAACCGATTGTCTGCCCGAAGTGCATGAAGTGCCGGGCCAGCGGCCCGGTCTGCCCGCAGTGCGGCCACCGCTACAGCCAGAAGTCCCGGCGGGTGTTGCAATCCAACGGTGAACTCAAGCTCATGTACGGCGATATCTACGCCCCGCGCAAGGTGTCGATGGACCCCCACGAAATC
>CAYGNN010000134.1:0-8071 GCA_964351165.1 uncultured Phycisphaeraceae bacterium | reverse complement strand
CATCTGGGCGGAGAACGTCGGCTGGATCAACGTCGGCTACGGCCCGACTTCTGGCGGCATGTACACCAACGCGGACTCTTCCGACTTCGGTGTCAACATCCTCGGCAACGGCGACCTCGAAGGCTTCGCCTGGGGCGAGAACATCGGCTGGATCAACTTCGACACCTCGTCCAAGGGCGCTGATCGCGCCAGGTACGACGCGACCGCCGGCAGGTTCCGAGGCTACGCCTGGGGCGAGAACGTCGGCTGGATCAACCTCGACGACACCAACAACTGGGTCTGCTCGATCATCGGCAACATCAACGGTGACGCGAGCGGCGTGGACACCGCCGACCTCGGCATCCTCATCGGCGAGTTCGGGACCGGCGGTCCGGGCGGCGATCTGAATTGTGACGGCGTCGTCGATACCGCCGACCTCGGCATCCTCATCGGGCGGTTCGGCGATTTCTGCCAGCCCTGATCCTGCTCGACGCAACCAGAATCAAACGACAACGCCCGGCATGCTCCATGCCGGGCGTTGTTTGTTGCAATCTACGAATGACCAGATGCGATCTTGCGATGAACGCGATCAGGACGTCCCGACCAACTTGTTCAACCGCCGGGTTCAACCGCCAGCGCCGAAGTTTCCGATCAGGATGCCGAGGTCGGCGGTGTCCACCATCCCATCACCGTTGATGTCGGCGCCAGGGCCTGCTGTCCCGAATTGACCGATAAGGATGCCGAGGTCGGCGGTATCAACTGTGCCGTCGCCGTTGAGATCACCGGGGATCCCAGGGGGCTCATTGACAGCGTAATCGTCTGGGCCGTGCAGGAGCATGCCGCCGCTGGCTGGCAGCAATTCGATGCTCTCCGATGCCGCGGTCGTGGAGATCCAGAGTGTCTGATCGGTCCAGAGCCCCGCGGTGACCGCCTCGTCGGAACGATCATCAGCGACGGTGTTGTTCACGCCGCCAATGCTCCACTGGATGGCGTCGGCCATGGTCGTTGGGTTGCTGAAGTTGACCGGCGCGAAGTAGAGCTGCACCGCGAAGGCGCTGTCGTTGATATCGGCGGAGCTCCCACCCAGGTTCGACGCGTTGATGTTGTCCGCGTCGTTGGGGCCGCCGTTGTTCCAATGAACGAAGAAATCGGTCCCGGCGCCGATGTTCTTGCCGTTGAAGCCGCTCACGCTGCTGTACTGACGGACAAATGAGGTGTCGTGCGAGCAGAACCGCCAGCCATTCATGACCTCGTCAGTCGCGCCGAAGTTGTGCAACGTGATGATCCCGGTCGTCAGATCGACATTGGTGATCTGCACGTCCCTCGGCGCGGCGGTCGCTGCGGCGCAGGCGAGCAGAGTGGTGGCGGTGAAAGTAATCGCGATTCTGTTGGTTCGCATTCTGGAAGTCTCCTCTCCGATGACGCCCCTGCGGTTGTGCGCATGCACATCAATCCGATGCGGGGCGAATCCCGTACAGGCTGAGACTATCAGAACAGACCCGATATTCGATCAAAATCAGCGCCGACATGTCATCATCGGCGGGCGGGAATCCGGACCTTCTGGACCCGATTCGAGGAGAAGGGCGACCGAGGGGACTCGAACCCCCGACCCCCAGGATCACAACCTGGTGCTCTAACCAACTGAGCTACGATCGCCATCTACAGCCCCGGGAGGCCCGGGACGCGTTGACAGTACGGCGTTTGGATGTCTCGGTCAATCCATCCCCGAGCGGCATTCCAACGCCTGCGATAGGTCGATTTTCAGACCCCGATCCGGCGCGTGCATCGACCGTGTATCCAGGCCTGTTCTCGGGCTTGGATTTCGGGACCGATTCGTCCCCAGTGACTACACTCCGAGGCTATTTGGCGCCGATGAGCCAAGATCCACCCACCATCCAACGCAGCCCCGGCCGCGAGGCGGCGATCCACGCCGACCCACCGGACTGTTGAACCACCGCCACGACGAATCGAAAGTCGAGGAACCGATGACCGCCATGACCAGTGTCCTTGCTGATCTGAACCTCACAGGCTCACGAATCCAGAAGAACCTCTGCAGCCCCTCGCTCATCGAGGCAGCCCTCCGGCGCAACGAGGGTCGCCTGGCGAGCAACGGCGCCCTGGTGGTCAACACCGGCCAGTACACCGGCCGCTGCCCCAACGACAAGTTCCTCGAGGACACCCCCGAGATCCACGACAAGATCTGGTGGGGCAAGGTCAACCGCCCCATGACGAGCGCGCAGTTCGACGAACTGGAGAAGCTTGCTGTCGAGCACACCAACGCCCAGGACGAGGTCTTCGTCTTCGAGGGCTTCGTCGGCGCCGACCCCTCCCACCGGCTCCGGGTCACGACGATCTGCGACCAGGCCTGGCACGCGCTCTTCACGCAGACGCTCTTCCTCCGCCCGACCGACGACGAGCGCAAGGGCTTCGAGACCGACTGGACCGTCATCAACTGCGGCAAGCACAAGCTGACCTCCGACGAGCAGGCCAGGGTCGGCGCGCAGAGCGAGGTCATCATCGCCCAGTCGATGACCCGCAAGACGGTCATCATCTTCGGCACCGAGTACGGCGGCGAGAACAAGAAGTCGCTCTTCTACGCGATGAACTACGACATGCCGGACGCCGGGGTGTGCCCCATGCACTGCTCGGCCAATGTCGATCACAACGACCCGAGCAACGTCGCGCTCTTCTTCGGCCTCTCCGGCACCGGCAAGACCACCCTCAGCGCCGACCCCGACCGCGACCTCATCGGCGACGATGAGCACGGCTGGTCCGACACCGGCGTCTTCAACTTCGAGGGCGGCTGCTACGCCAAGTGCATCAAGCTCTCGAAGGAGGGCGAGCCGCTGATCTGGGATGCCATCCGCTTCGGCTCGGTGCTCGAGAATGTCGTCATCGACGATTGCTCCCGCGTGCCGGACTACGACAACGGCTCGATGACGGAGAACACCAGGGCGACGTACCCGGTCGAGCACATCCCCAACGCGAAGATCCCCTCGGTGGGCGGCCACCCCAAGAACGTCATCTTCCTGACAGCGGACGCCTTCGGCGTGCTGCCCCCTGTGAGCAAGCTCACCAAAGAGCAGGCGATGTACTACTTCATCAATGGGTACACCTCCAAGCTCGCCGGCACAGAAGCAGGCGTCACCGAGCCGGTCCCCAACTTCAGCCCCTGCTTCGGCGGCCCCTTCCTCGCGCGCCCGCCGCAGGAGTACGCGGACATGCTCGCCGAGCGCATCGACAAGCACGGCGCCGATGTCTGGCTGCTCAACACCGGCTGGTCGGGCGGCGCCTACGGCACCGGTCAGCGCTTCAGCCTCAAGTACACCCGCGCGATGGTGGACGCGATCCTCGATGGCTCCCTCAGCGGCGCCTCGTTCAGCGAGGACCCGGTCTTTGGGTTGCACATCCCCAGCGCTGTCGATGGCGTTCCCGATGAGGTCCTGAACCCCAGGAACACCTGGGCGGACAAGGACGCGTACGACAAGCAGGCGAGCGACCTCGCTGGCCGGTTCCGCAAGAACGACCAGACGTTCGATATGGCGGACGCGGTCCGCGCCGCTGGCCCCAGGGGCTGATCCAACCAGGAATCCCACGCATGAACCGCCGCGCGGTGCTTCTCTACAACCCGGCATCGGGTCGTGGCAAGGCCAAGCGGTTCGCCGATGCGCTGACGGACAAACTGCGCCAGGATGGCTGGGAGACCGCGCCAACCGCGGTCGGACTCGGAGCTGCTGCGCCTGAATACGAGGGCGCGGATGCGGTGGTCGTCATCGGTGGCGACGGCACGGTCCACCACGCAGCGCCGGGGATCGCGACTGCCGGGATCCCGATGGTCACAGCGCCGATGGGCACGGAGAACCTGCTCGCGAAAGAACTGCGGATGCCAGCCGCGATCGACGCGGTCCGGGCGGCGCTCGACGCGGGTGTCACCTCGACGATCGACCTGCCCACCGTCAACGATGTCGGCTTCGTCGTGATGTGCAGCGTGGGGCTCGACGCCGCGGTCGTCGCGGAGGTCGGCTCGGAGCGCGCCGGGACGATCCGCAAGTCCTCCTACTTCGGCCCGGTGCTCAGGCAGATCATGAAGCCAACGATCCCGGCGCTCCGCGTGACGGTCGATGGCGAGACGATCATCGATGGCCAGCGCGGCATGCTCGTGGTCGCGAACTGCCGCAGGTACGCCGTGAGGCTGAACCCTGCCAAGGACGCGTCGATGACCGATGGCCTGCTCGATGTCGCCTTCTACCCCATGCGGCACGCGGTCAGCGGCATCCGCTGGGCGCTCCTGAGTTGGTTGCAGCGGCAGGACAGGGCGAGAGGGTTCGTTGGCGCCAGGGGGCGGATGATCGAGGTCGCCAGCGCCGATGGCGGACACCCCCCGGTGCAGGTCGATGGCGAGCCTGCGCCTGAGGGCGTCGCGCTCCCACTTCGCTTCATCGCGGATGCCGGAAAACTGCTCGTGCTGCGGGACTGATCCGGATTGCCGCGATACGATCGGGGGATGAATCGGACTTCGCTATCGCTATTGATCCTCGCGGCATTGGCGCTGCTGCTGCCCCTCCTCATCGGCCCTGGCACACCGATCGCCGGCGCACAGAGCGAGTGGGCGATCGACGCATCACAACCCAAGGGCGGCCTCCCCGACCTCCCCCACTGGGGCGGCGGCGGTCCCTCCATGCAACCCACCGCGGCAAACCCGATCTTCGCGACCGGTGATGGCTGCGCGCTGTGCCACAGCGCTTCGGAAGGCGCCTCCGCGCTCTGGTCGGAGACCGGCGAGGATGTCTCGCCCCACGGCCTCTGGCAGGGCACGATGATGGCCAACGCGGCGCGCGACCCGTACTGGCGCGCGCAGCTCGCCGCGGAGAGCGCCGCTGATCCGGCGCGAGCCGCGGAGTTTGAGGCGCTGTGCATGCGGTGCCACACCCCGATGGCGCACCACACGCACCTGATCGCAGGCTGGGACCCTCTGCCTGTCGATGAAGCCGCGAGCCACCCGCTCTTTGGTGATGGTGTTTCCTGCACCGTCTGCCACCAGATCCAGCCGGACAACCTGGGCGAGCGCGCCTCGTTCGCAGGCAACCCCATCATCAAGCCAGGCAGGGCGATCTTCGGCCCCTACGCCGAGCCTTCCGCCGGCCCCATGCGCATGCACACCGCCTTCACCCCCACCCAGGGCGAGCACATCCGCTCGTCGGCGCTGTGCGCCTCGTGCCACACACTCGAGACAGGCCACACTGCGGGCCCCGGTCTCTTCCCGGAGCAGACCCCCTACTACGAATGGCGCAACAGCGCCTTCAGCACAGAAGTCGAGAACCCAGGCGATCTCGCGGCCGACTGCGTCGACTGCCACATGCCGGCGGTAGGCGACATGCGCATCGCCCGCAACCCACAGGGGCGCGACTTCAACATCCAGACCAGAGAGGGCGTGCGAGGGCACTCCTTCGTCGGCGCCAACGCCTTCATGCTCGACATGCTCCGCGAGAACGCCGAGGAGCTGGGCGTCACCGCGACACCAGAATCCCTGGCGCGCAACGCCAGGGCGACGCGCGCGGCCCTCTCGCACCGCACCGCGACCATCGAGATCGGCGAGCCGAAGCGCGAGGATTCCACGCTGGTCTTCGACGTGACGATCAAGAACCTGACAGGCCACAAGCTCCCCTCGGCGTACCCATCGCGCAGGGTCTGGATCGAGACGCTGGTCAGGGATGGCCGCACCCCGATCTTCGATTCCGGTGATTTCGATGCGAGGGGCAGGCTCGTCGGTGTCGAGGACGAATTGAACATCCCCCACTACGACGTGATCACCGATCCCTCGCAGGTCGCGGTGTACGAGATGACCGCCCAGACCACCGGCGGCGAGGTCACGACGATCCTCACGCAGATGTCAGAGCGCCGGAAGGACAACCGCCTGCTCCCGATGGGCTGGTCGCCGGAAGGCCCGCACGCGTCGGTCACGGCGCCTGTCGGCATCGGCGATGACCCGAACTTCACCGGCGGATCGGACACGGTGACGTACCGCGTGCCGCTGCCGGATGGGACAGGCGACAACTGCACGATCATCGTGTGGGTGTGGTTCCAGACGATCCCGCCGGCGTGGGTGGACGATCTCCGCGCCGTCGATTCGGAAGAAACCGACCGATTCGTGCGCATGTACGACGCCGCGAGCCCAACCCCTGAGCGCCTGGCGATGGGAGTGCGGTTCGAGAAGCAGTGACTGCTGGTAGCATGCTGGCATGCGATCACTCCTCCTGCTGCTGCTCACCTTGATCCTGACAGGCTGCGCCCAACACGCCCCGCGCCCTGCGCTCATCAGCCACGTCGTCTTCATCGAGGTCCACGACAAGGCGGACATCCCCATGCTGCTCGCAGACATCGACGTGGCCCTCGCCTCGATCCCAGGCGTCGTCAGCTACGCCGCAGGCGAGCACCTGGAGACCGGCCGGCCGACGGTGCTGCACGACTACGACCTGGGCCTTTACATCGGGTTCGACAGCGAGTCGGCGTATGCCGAGTACGTCCTCCATCCGGCGCACGTCGATTTCGTGGAACGGTGGAAACCAAGGCTCAAGGCGCTCCGCGTCTACGACATCCACGATCCGACGCGCTGATCGCCAACGAATAACACCAAGATGTCGGTGGCCTTACGCCGGGAGCCGGCCGATCCCGAGCATGGAGAGGTCGTCGATGACATCCCCATTCCCTGCCCACTGGACCGCCTGCTCGATGACCCGCTCCACCGTCGCGCGGACCGGTGTGTCGCTGCTGCTGATCGTCGCGCGCAGGCGTTGCAGGCCGAACTGCTCGCCCTGCGCGTTCGTCTGCTCGTTGCACCCATCGCAGTGGATGTAGAGGCGGTCACCCGGCGCGAGCGTCAGCCGCTGCTCGCGGTACGCGTGGTCGGGGAGCATCCCGATCGGGACATCGCTCTCATGGAAGACTTCGGTTGTCCCGTCCGCCCTGACGACCACCGGACGAGGGTGCCCTGCGCAGGTGTACCGGACCTCGCCTGTCGGGCAGTCGAGCAGTCCATAGATCATCGTCATGAAGTGCGGGTTCCGCTCGCCATCGAGCGGGTACATCACGTTCAGCCGGTGCGCCACTTCACAGGGCGACGCGACACCGAACGAGCCGGGCGAATCGCCCGGCTCCGTCACCAGCGAGGACCGATCCGCCCTCGGCGCCAGGCTCCGCGTCGCGGAGATCGCCAGCAGCGAGGCAGGCACGCCGTGGCCGCTGACATCGAGCAGGTAGAACCCGATCGTGTCGTCGTTGATCCGGAAAATGTCGAGCGAATCACCGCCGAGCTCCGCGCAGGGTCTCGACGACCAGCCGAACTCGTACCCCTCGGCATCAGGGAGCGCCGCGGGCAGCAACGCCCGCTGTACGCGGGCCGCGGCCTCCAGGTCGCCCTTCATCCGGCTGTTCGCTTCCTCGAGCAGCTCGTTGTGCCGAGCGAGTTCTTCCTGCAGCTGACGGATCTTGAGGTGCGTTTCGACGCGCGCGAGGACCTCGGTGTGCTGGAAGGGCTTGGCGATGTAATCCACCGCGCCCAGCTCGAGCCCCCGCACCTTTGTCTCTGTTTCCTGGAGCGAGGACAGGAAGATGACTGGCACGCCCTGCAGGTCGTCATCCGCCTTGAGCCGCTGGATCGTCTCGTACCCATCGATCCCAGGCGGCATGTTGATATCGAGCAGGATCAGGTCCGGCATCTCCGCCTTCGCCAGCCGGATGGCCTCTTCACCGCCGCTGGCAGACAGGAGCCGGTACCCCTCCCCCTGGCTCAACGCCGCGGAGATCGCGGCGATGTTGGCCGGGTGGTCATCGACGATGAGGATGACGGCGTTTGGGTTCGGGTCTGGATGGGTGGTCATCAATCGAGGAGAATAATGACCAGCGCGAGAGAATGCATGGACCAGCAAATTGGCGCCTGAGCCATGTCATTAGTTGTCTACATACTCACGGCGTTGCATCAATCCACGTCGCCATCAACCTCTGGCACGCCGCAACCCAAAGAACAGCACCGCAAGGGCCGGCAACGCCGGGGGAGAGGGGATTCCGTAGACCTTGATGTTATCAACGTACACCT
>CAYGNN010000133.1:0-8133 GCA_964351165.1 uncultured Phycisphaeraceae bacterium | reverse complement strand
GACTCAACATCGAGCGCATGATCCTCGATGTACTTCCGCCGCTGCTCGACGTTCTCGCCCATCAGCTTCGTGAAGAGCTGGTCCGCCTGGCCCGCCTGGTCCCAGTTGATGCGCACGAGCGTGCGCTTCTCCGAGTCCATCGTGGTCTCCCACAGCTGCTCGGGGTTCATCTCGCCAAGACCCTTGAAGCGTTTCACTTCCATGCCGCGGCGGCCGACCTCGTGCAGGGCGGTCAGGATGCCTGGGATGTTCGCCGCCTCGACGAGACGGCTGCCGGCGGCTGACGCCGAGTCGTCATCGTCATCGCCCGCGTCCTTCTTGCTCGCGGCGGCCTTCGTCAGCGTCTCCCACGCGTACTTCGTCGGCATCTGCTGGCCCGTCTCCGATTCCTCGCGCTCGAGCGCGTAGTCCTCGATGTCGAGGCCGATCGCGGTCAGCTCGGCGAAGATCCGCGCGAGCTCCTTGTTCTCGTGCAGCTCGCGCATCGTGACGACAGGCCCCCCACCCTCGCGGTGGGCGCCCTCTGTTTCATCAGAAACATCCGCCAGACGCAGGCCCTGCGACTTGATGATCTCCTGCGCGTGCGCCTCCGACCACGCGAGCGCATCGCCTCCCGGCCACGCGAGGCGGTGCGTCGGGAGCGAGCCATTGCCGCTCGGATCGTGCTGGCGCGAGGCGAGCAGATCGGCGAAGGCGATGCCTCGGCGCTCGACGATCTCTGCGAGTTCGCCCAGGCGCCCGAGCGAGCGGACGATCCCGGTGAGCGCCTCGCCCTCGATCCGCGTGACGATCTTCGGCTCGTGCGTCGCCTTGTCGATCTCGCCCAGGTCGCGGACGAGCAGCGCCGAGCCCTCAAGCCCAAGGTCGGTCAGGATGTCGTTGAGCTTCGCGTCGTTGAGAACGAACCGGCTCTTGCGGTTGCGCGTGATCTGGTACAGCGGCGGCTGCGCGACGTAGATCCGGTTCCGCTTGATGAGCTCGGGCATCTGGCGGAAGAAGAACGTCAGCAGCAGCGTCGCGATGTGCGAGCCGTCCACATCCGCGTCACACATGATGATGATGCGGCCATATCGCAGCTTGGAATGATCGAAGTCCTCGCCGATGCCGCAGCGGAGGGCGGCGATGAGGATGCGGATCTCCTCGAAGCCGAGGATCTTGTCGAGGCGCGCCTTCTCGACGTTGAGGATCTTGCCCTTGAGCGGCAGGATCGCCTGCGTCTCGACATCACGCCCCTGCTTGGCGGACCCACCGGCGGAATCACCCTCGACGATGAACAGCTCGGACCGCTCGACGTCGTTCGTCTTGCAGTCTGCGAGCTTGGCAGGCATCGAGCCGGACTCGAGCGCGCTCTTGCGCCGCGTCAGCTCGCGCGCCTTGCGCGCCGCCTCCCTGGCCTGCGCCGCGATGACGCCCTTCATGCAGATCCGCTTCGCCTCGGCGGGGTTCTCCTCGAGCCAGGTCTGCAGCCGCTCGCCGACGATCGACGAGACGAAGCCCTCGATGTCGGTGTTGCGGAGCTTGCCCTTGGTCTGCCCCTCGAACTGGGGGTCAGGGAGCTTCACCGAGATCACGACCGCCAGGCCCTCGCGCAGGTCATCGCCGCTAGGAGTGGGGTCTTTCTCTTTCAGGATGCCGGCGCTGCGCGCGTAGGTGTTGAGCGTGCGCGTCAGCGCGGTCTTGTAGCCGGAGACGTGCGTGCCGCCATCGACCGTCTTGATGTTGTTGACGAAGCTCAGCAGCGTCTCGGAGTACGAGTCGTTGAACTGCATCGCCAGGTCGCAGACGAGGCCCCGCTCGTCGTCGCCGCCGTTGAGGCGGATGACCGTCGAGACCGGGTTCTTCGCCTCGTTGAGGAACTCGACGAACTCCGCGACGCCGTCCTCGAAGCAGTAGTGCTCCTGCTTCATCTCGCCGTCAGCGCCGACGCGCTCGTCCGCGACACGGATGTTCACGCCAGGGTTGAGGTACGCCAGCTCGCGGAGCCTGGTCTGGACGATGGAGAAGTCGAACTCCGTCTCCGGGAAGATCTGGGGGTCCGGCTTGAAGACGACCTTGGTGCCGGTGCGGTTCTTGTCGTCGCCCTCGAGTTCGCCCAGGACGTGCAGTTGTTTTTCGACTTCGCCGCGCTCGAAGGAGATCGCGTGGATCTTCCCGTCGCGGCAGACCTCGACCTCGACCCACTCCGAGAGCGCGTTGACGCAGGAGATGCCGACGCCGTGCAGGCCGCCGGAGACCTTGTACGCCGACTCGTCGCCGCCGAACTTGCCGCCCGCGTGCAGGACGGTCATGACGATCTCAACCGCAGGCTTCCCGTCGAGCTGCGGGTTCTCGTGCTTCATCGGCCCGACCGGGATGCCGGAGCCGTCGTCGACGATCGCGATAGAGCCATCCGCCTGGATGGTGACGCTGACGGTCGTCGCTCGCCCGGCCATCGCCTCGTCGATGGAGTTGTCCACCGCCTCGAAGACGAGGTGGTGCAGACCGGTGAGGCCGGTGTCGCCGATGTACATGCCGGGGCGCTTGCGCACCGCCTCCAGGCCCTCGAGCACGGTGATCTGCGCCGCGTCGTACGCCGCGTTGGCCTTGCTCTTGCCGGAGTTGTCCGCTGGCGGAGCGCCGGTGTCGGCCTGATCGGTGATATCAATCGCGACAGGTTTGGGCATCGATTTGTCAGGCATCGTCTGTTCAGGCATCTTTGAAAGAAGCGGCGGGCGCTGTGGAGGGGAGCCGGTCGGGCCGGTTGGCGTGGCCGCAGTTGGGTCGTGTTCTGGAGCGTTGCGAGGGACGGGAGCAGCGCCGGAGCGCCCCGGCGCAGCGCGCTCCACAGCGACACCGAACCGGCCAGAAACTGGCTGTCCCTATTCTAGCCGATCAGCCGCTTTCAGGCTGGATTCCGGGCGGTTTTGGGCGCCGAAAAAACGCTGTTTTTGGCGCCGAGAACGCGGTTTTTGAGGCCCGCTGCGAACCCTCGCCGACCGCCCTGATCACGGCGTGATTTCGACCCGGCTCACGCCCTCGATCAGCAGCTCATAGACCAGCGCAATATCGTCATCGCCCATGCGCACGCAGCCCATCGAGGCCTGCTTCCCGATCGAATCCGGCTCGATCGTGCCGTGCAGGCCGAAGCCGTTGAGTTGCCGCGTCGTGTCGTCCACGCCCTCGATCCCGATCCAGCGCTCACCGATCGGGTTCAGCGGATCGTCCGCTCCGAAGACCTCACCGGTGCGAGGGTTCACCCACCTGGGGTTGACGAGTTTCGAGTCCTGCCGGACGACCCACGAACCGAGCGGCGTCGAATCGTTCTCGCCCAGCCCCACCGGGAACGAGGCGACGTACATCAGTTCCGACGACTCGCCCATATAGAGGTCCAGGCGGTACGCGGTCTTGCTCACGACGGCATGGAATGGGCCGGTGACAGTCTTGATCCGCTGGCCGACCCTGATGCGCGTGGGATCGGAGATCCCGTTGATGCGCTGCAGGAACCGCCAGTTCACGCTCAGCCCCAGCTTCCGGGGCAGTTTCGACAGCGAATCGCCAGACTCGATCTCGTACCGGTCGGTGTAAGGATCGCCGGCGGTGATCGTCGGGCCGAACAGCAGCGTGTCGTTGAGTTCCATGATGCGGCGGCGCAGCATCGACTGCGTCCGGCCATCCGCCTTCGGATCGAAGAGCGCCGCGTTGTACAGCGTGCGGGCCTCGACCAGCTTGTTCTGGGCGACCGCGCTCTCGGCGCGCTCGATCATCGACGCGATCGCCGGCGTCGAGGCGTCGCTGCTGCTGCCCTGACGCGGCGGCTGCTCCGCCTGCGGCGCTGCGGCGTTGCTGCTGCGGGATTCCTGCGCCCGGTCGATCGCGCTGGAGATCGAATCCCCAACGCTCCCATTCGGATCGGAGCGCTCGCCCATCGTGATGACGCTGATCGGCTGGTTCGCGCGCGCGCTGCCTGCATTCTCCGCTGGCGGCGACTGCCTGGTCGGCTCGGGGAGCGCAGCGACGCGCTTCGCAGCCTCGCGACGGCGGGCTTCCTCCAGCGCTGCACGCTGCGCCGCGGCCCTGTCAGCAGCGTTCTCCGCTGCGGCGGTTGTCTCGACCTGTTCAGGTGCGTCGCTAGCGGCGACAGTCGGCGTGGGCGACGAGCCAGGATCGCGAAGCACGAGCCACCACAGGCCGACGAGCACGACGACGATCACGATGAAGAAGTTCCGGCGCCTGGCGCGGGCCTTGCGCCGGCGGAATCGGCCCAGGCCGCCCTGGTTGCTCGAGGTCCGCCGCGCAGAACTCGACCGCGTTGTCTGTGATGCCAGTGCCATGATCGGCGCCTCCGTGTCCTGCTGACGCCGGCAACGCTCCATCTCCGCGCCGGCATCTGTCTCTGGTGTGCTGTATTTCTACTGCTTCATCGGCAAAATGATCCGTTCCTCCGTGATGATCGCCCCAAGCGGCGCGTCGTGCGCCTCGGCTGGGGCGGTCTCCACGATCTGGGCCTCGAAACACACACCAACGGCGAGAATCCCCGCCATCAGGTCATTTCTGGCCAGGAACCGATCGTAGCAGCCAGCGCCGCGACCTACCCGCTGCCCCTGCTCGTCGAACGCGACGCCCGGGACCAGCACAACATCGATCGACGCCGGTTCGATCTCTTTGGCTGTCCCGATCGGCTCGCGGATGCCGTGACGGCGGATCTCGACGCCAGCGTCCAGATCCTCGATCACCAGCGGCGCCATCGCCCAGGTCTCCCAATCCACACGGGGTCCACAGACGCCCAAGCCCCGCTTGATCCGCCACGCGGTGTAGCAATCGACCCCAGCCTCCTCCGCGGTCGGCAGGTACACCATCGGCATCGCAGCGCCGCTGGTCGTTGCCCATTCGATGAGCCGCTTGCAGATCGCCGAGGACCACGCGCGCCGGTCGGCGTCGCTCGTCTTCGCCAGCCGCTCCCGGACCAGCGCACGCACCGAAGCCTTATCCTGCGCGCTCATTGCGCGGCCTTGCAGACGCGGTTGAAGTCCGTCGCGTCGATCGCGGCGCTCAGATCAGGGTGGATCGCCTGCACGTCCCAATCGCGGTCGCCCCAGGGGACCGCCGCGAGGACGCTCACGCCGGTGAGCATCGTCAGCCAGCGCAGGTTGTCCTGCATCGATTCGTCCTGCGATTCGTGGTCGTAGCCGTTGACGACGATCCCCGCGATGCGCACGCGCCTGGCGCGCAGCGCCTCGCACGTCAGCGCCGTGTGGTTCAGCGTCCCCAGCCCCGCCCTGCACACGACAAGCGCCGGATACCCGATCGCCGCGATCAGGTCGAGCGTCGTCGCGATGGGCTTCTTCTTCCCATCTGGTGGCACGTCCAGCGGCGCAAGCAAACCACCGACCCCCTCGACGATGATCCGGTCGCAGCCGGCATCGATCCGCTGCAGCGCGTGATCGATCGGCGCCCAATCCAGACGCTTCTTCTCGCGCTCGAGCGCCATCGATGGCGCCACCGCCGGCTTGAACCGGATGGGGTTCACCACCGACAGGTCCCCCACCGCAGGGTCGAAATCCGCGGCGTGGGCGAGCTGCTCCGCGTCCTCGCTCACCAGCCCCTCGCGCGCCGAGACGCACCCTGACGCGAGCGGCTTGAAGACGCCCACCGATCCCACCGCGTCGTTGCGGCGGAGCTGGTCCGCGATGCAGCAGGCGATCACCGTCTTGCCGACGTCGGTATCGGTGCCGGTGATGAAGAGCCCAGGCGTTCTTGGCTTGCTGATCGGGATGTCTGGCCTCGTCTCAGGCTGGGGCGCGGTCATGCGCACAGCGTATCCTCCTTCCTGTGACGCCTCCCAGATTCAATGTCGTTCTGCACGAACCGGAGATCCCCAACAACACCGGCGCGATCGGTCGCACCTGCGTCGCGACAGGGTGCGCGCTGCACCTGATCAGGCCCCTCGCATTCGATACCGACGTCAAAGCGCTCCGCAGGGCGGGCCTCGACTACTGGCCCCGCCTCGCCCCGACCGAGCACGACGGCTGGGACGCCTACCTCGAAGCGACCGGCGTGCGCGAGGACCAGCTCTGGCTCTACACGACCAGGACCGACCGCCCCCACTGGGACGCCACATTCAAGCAGGGCGATCACCTCGTCTTCGGCAAGGAAACCGCAGGGCTGCCGCAATCGATCCTCGACCGCTACCCAGACCGCCTCGTCACGCTCCCGATGGTCCCGACAGAGCGTTCGCTGAACCTCGCCAACGCCGCGTGCGCCGCGGTGTACGAGGGGCTCCGGCAGACCACGACCGGCTAGCGTTTACGCGCCGACCGTCGCGCCAGCCCCGGGCATCGGGAACTTCGCGCACAGCCCCACGACCTCATCGCGGACCTGCTTGATCGTCGCCTCGTCGCCCTTGCTCGCGAGGACGGTGTCGATCCAGCCGGCGATCTGCACCATCTCCGATTCGCCGAAGCCGCGCGTCGTCGTCGCAGGGGCGCCAAGGCGCAGGCCGCTCGTCACGCGCGGCGGGCGCGGGTCGTTGGGGATCCCATTCTTGTTCGTGATGATCCCGGCCGCCTCCAGCCACGCCTCCGCGTCCGCGCCGGTGAGGTCCGCATCCCTGGCGCCCAGATCGACGAGCATGAGGTGGTTGTCGGTGCCGCCGCTGGTGATGCGGAAGCCCCGCTCGGTGAGCGCCTTCGCCAGCGCCTGCGCGTTGGCGACGACCTGCGCGCAGTACGTCTTGAAGTCGGGCCGCAGCGCTTCGCCGAACGCGATGGCCTTCGCTGCGATGACGTGCATGAGCGGGCCGCCCTGCATGCCGGGGAAGAGGGAGCGATCGACCTTCTTGGCGATCTCCTCGTCGTTGGTCAGGATCAGACCGCCGCGGGGGCCTCGCAGGGTCTTGTGCGTCGTCGTGGTGACGATGTGCGCGTGGGGGAAGGGCGAGGGGTGCGCGCCGGAGGCGACGAGCCCCGCGATGTGCGCGATGTCCGCCATCAGCGTGGCGCCGCACTCGTCGGCGATCGCACGGAACTTGGCGAAGTCGATCACCCTCGGGTACGCCGAGTACCCGCACAGGAGCATCTTCGGCTTGTGCTCGAGGCAGACCTCGCGCACCGCGTCGTAGTCGATCGTCTCGAACTCGCGCGAGGACTCGTCCTTGATCAGCGGGTAGTGCACCGGCTTGTAGTAGACGCCGGAGAAGTTGATCTTCATCCCGTGCGAGAGGTGCCCACCATCACTGAGGACCAGCGACGCGAACGTGTCGCCAGGCTCCAGCATCGCCATGAACGCGGCGGTGTTCGCCTGCGCGCCGGAGTGGGGCTGCACGTTGGCGAAGTTGCAACCGAAGAGCTGCTTCGCTCGGTCGCGCGCCAGGTCCTCGATCTGGTCGTGGAACTCGCAACCGCCGTAGTAGCGACGGCCGGGGTACCCCTCGGCGTACTTGTTCGTCAGGCAGGTGCCCATCGCGTGCATGACAGCCGGGGAGACGTGGTTCTCCGACGCGATCAGCTCGATCGTGTGCTCCTGCCGGTCGCGCTCACGCTCGATGATCCCTGCGGCCTCTGGGTCCTGCGAGCGGATGAGGTCGAGGACGGAATCGGTGATGGGGTCGTGGGACATGGCGTGAGGGCTCCGATGGCAGGGCGAGGCGGTGAAGATTGCTCGTGAGATTCTAGTAATAGAACCAGTCCCAATCACCCAACAGCACCAAGCAGATTGCAGGTGGGATTCTAGTGGTACATCCATCGCCAGGCACCCGTGATTGTCAAGCCGAGACCCACGAAACCCAACCCCATGCACGTGCCAGCAATAGAGACCTGCTTCCATGCCTCGATACGAAACCCAGTTCGGATCGCAAAGACCCACCAAGCGATCATCCAGCTACAAACACCGCCAAAAACAAGCCAGTGATTCAGCAACACGTCCCAAAGCGTTGTCCGAATCAGCGTTGAAAACGGTGATGCTCCGAGTACAGGGGATGTACTTCTCCAGACTGTCGTAGTGTATTGCGACGAGTATCCGCTTCCGAGCGCGTATTGATCCCATGTCCAGAGTGATGAATGGACCGCGTACAGGAGCATACCAAGAGTCATCACATAGGCAGCCGCGCGCCCGACGTGCACCATCCGCAACTTTGCATACGTTCGGCTGGACCTGTCG
>CAYGNN010000132.1:1819-8140 GCA_964351165.1 uncultured Phycisphaeraceae bacterium | reverse complement strand
CGCCAGGCGCAGATCACGACGGAGCTGACGGAGATCATTTCCGGCGCTGCCGCTCTGGAGTAGGCTCGACAGGACAACTGAAGAATCGAACGCATGGCCACGGGAAACCGTGGCCATGTTTTTTTGATGAGCGTGACGATTGCCCGGGTAGACTGCAGCGATGGAGCCCGAGGCGAGCCCAATCCACATCGAGATCGACGATCAGTACGATCCGCCGCGTTGGGTGCGGGTCGAAGGCCTCCGGTCGATCGATGCGATGAACCGAGTTGACTCAAAGACCGGCGTGATCATGGGTTTGGTGGTCATGGTCCCGATCTTGATTGTGACCAAACAGTATCCCGGCCTGCTCGAAGGAAAACCCTGGTGGGCGGTGCTTGCAGCTTCCGCCGCTGTCGGCCTGGGGATCGGGATCATGATCCTGATCTATTGGCGTGGGTTGCGCCGCGCAGACATCGGCGCCAACGAATGCGTCCCGAACGAAGACTGCACCGTTCATCTGAACGCCATCCGGAGCGGTCTTCTGAAGATGAGATCATGGTTCGCGCTGGGCAGCATGTGCATCGATGCTGCCTCGTTCTTCAACGCCTACCGATCGCAGAACATTGATCCGCCATCGATCATCCTGCACCGTGTCCGGTTTGCAGCGCTACCGCTGAGCCAGATCGAATCGCCGCAGCGCTTCGTCGGTGATCCCCCGATCAAGTGGCCCCGATCAGTCTGGTTAAAAATCTGCTGCTGGGGGTTCTTCGCGTTCAGCTCTATCGCTCTGATCTCGTTGCTCTTTGTCGCTGACCGATCCGGCATCGCCCCATCGATGTACTTCTCGATGGGTTCGATGTTGGTGACCTCGGTATTCATGCTCTACATGACCTACTTCTCCGCGCAGCGGCAGGCGATCACGTGCTCACCTGGCAGTATCAGATACACCAAGTGGTTCCGTTCACGCTCACTGACAAGGGACGATGCGGTCTGCACCGTCACAAGGATGTTCGGGATGACAACGCTGGAGTGGTATCAGACCGGCCGTCGAGTCCCTCGAACCGGCCTGATGTTCCGCGATGAAGATGACCACAGACTCGCCACCATCCTCTCCTTCTGGACCGCCGACCCGCTCGAATCAGCACCCTCGCCCGCCTGATATCCGAGCCTTCGCTCCGCTCAGACTCGGCGCCCAACAGCCGCCATCGCGTCCGATAGCCTCCGCTCCGAACCGCGCAGGCTTGGCGTCCGGCACAGCCCCAATCGGGCCATCAGAATCCCCCGCTGCGACGCCGCTCTCGCTTCGATCCCCCACCGCCGGTGCTACACTCGGGGCATGACCAACGCGTCCTCTGAGCAAGCTGTTTCCGGCGCCATCCAGACCGATGGGGGCCCCGTTTTTCACTCCGTTCTGGACATGGTGGGGCGCACCCCCATGCTCGAGGTCACGAAGCTCGACACCGGCCCCTGCCGCCTCTTCCTGAAGATGGAATCGCAGAACCCGGCCGCCTCCATCAAGGACCGGATCGGCCTCTCGATGATCGAGGCCGCGGAGCGCGACGGGCGGATCGACCCGAACGCCGCGGAGAAGCCGGTCCTCGTCGAGGCGACCGCCGGCAACACGGGGCTCGGTCTGGCGCTCGTCGCCGGCCAGCGGGGCTACAAGCTGATCGTCGTCGTCCCGGACAAGATGGCCAAGGAGAAGATCATGCACCTGCGCGCCATGGGCGCGGAGGTCCGCACGGCGCGTTCCGATGTCACGAAGGGGCACCCTGAGTATTACCAGGAGGTCGCGGCGCGCATCGCGCAGGAGACCCCCAACTCGCTCTACATCAACCAGTTCGCCAACGACGACAACGCCGCGGCCCACTACAACACCACCGGACCTGAGATCCAGGCGCAGATCAATGCGCTGGGCCTGAACGTGGACGCCTTCGTCGTCGGCGTCGGCTCGGGCGGCACGCTCACCGGCTGCGGCAACTACTTCAGAGAGCAGAACCCCAACTGCAAGATCGTCCTCTCCGACCCCGCCGGCTCGATCCTCGAGCCGCTGGTGAACCGGGGCGAGGAAGTCACCGCCGGCGCCTGGCTCGTCGAGGGCATGGGCGAGGACTTCGTCCCCGACGTCTGCGACATCAAGCTCGTGGACGAGGCGATCGCGGTCACCGACGCGGAGTCCTTCGTCGCAGGGCGCGAGCTGCTGCTGAAGGAGGGCATCCTGGGCGGTTCGAGCACCGGCTGCCTGCTGCACGCGGCGCTGGAATGGTGCCGCAAGCAGACCGAACCCAAGACGTGCGTCACGTTCGTCTGCGACAACGGCGCGAAGTACCTCTCGAAGATGTACAACGATTTCTGGATGATCGACAACGGATTCATCCAGCGCGAGCAGCGCGGCGATCTCCGCGACCTGATCGCCCGCAGGCACAGCCAGCGCGAGGACTTCACGCTCAAGCCCGACGACACGCTGGGCAACGCGCTCAAGACGATGAAGCTGTACGACGTCTCGCAGGTCGCGGTCGTCGAGCCATTGCCCGACCCCGACAAAACCGGCAAGCGCCGCAGCAAGGCGATCGGCATCATCGACGAGAGCGACGTGCTGCTGGCGCTGCTCAACGAGGGCACGAACCTCGACAGCCCGGTCAGCGAGTTCATGACCAAACGCCTCGAGACGATCCCGCCCAGCGCGTCGATCGAATCGCTCGTGCCCATCTTCAGGGCGGACCGCGTCGCGATCATCGCCGACCACGGCGATCACGACCGCTTCATGGGGTTGATCACACGCATCGACCTGATCAACTACCTCCGCGCCCAGCGCCCGACCGACTGAAACCCGACCCAACCCTCAACCATCCGAGTTTGTACATGATCGACCCTCGCGAAACTCGCCCCGGGACGCGCGTCATCCACGCCGGCCAGCGCCCCGAACCCATCACCGGCGCTGTCATGCCCCCGGTCTTCCTCTCCTCGACCTACGCCCAGGACTCGCCCGGCGTGCACAAGGGCTTCGAGTACACGCGCTCGCACAACCCGACGCGCTACGCGCTCGAGCGCATGGTCGCCCTGCTCGAGGGCTCGACCATTCAGGAAGAAACGGACCCCAGCCGAGGCGGTTTCGCGTTCGCGTCGGGGATGGCCGCGATCTCGCTCACGCTCGACCTGCTCGATCAGGGCGCGCGAGTCGTCACCGGCGATGACCTCTACGGCGGCACGCACCGCCTCTTCAGCAAGGTGCGCGAGCGCTCGCAGGGGCTCAAGGTCGTCCCTGTGGACATGACCGACCAGCAGAAGTTCGACGACGCGATGACCAGCGACACGGCGCTCGTCTGGCTGGAAACCCCGACGAACCCCATGATGAAGGTCATCGACCTCGAAGCGATCGTCAAAGCGGCCAAGGCAAAGAACCCCGACTGCCTCGTCGTCTGCGACAACACCTTCGCGACGCCGATCAACCAGCGCCCGCTCGACCTGGGCTGCGATATGGTCATGCACAGCGCGACGAAGTACATGAACGGACACTCCGACTGCGTCGCGGGGCTCCTCGCGACGAGCCGCCCTGACCTCGCCGAGCGCATCCGCTTCATCCAGAACTCCGCCGGACCGGTGCTGACGCCCTTCGATTCCTACATGGTCCTCCGCGGCATCAAGACGCTCGACGTGCGCATGCAGCGCCACAACGAGAGCGCGATGCGCATCGCCCAGTGGCTCGAAGCGCGCAGCGACATCGAGCGCGTCGTGTACCCAGGCCTCCCCTCGCACCCCCAGCACGAGGTCGCCAAACGCCAGATGACCGGCTTCGGCGGGATGATCACGATCTTCCTCGAGGGCGGCCTCGAACGCTCGCGCACCATGCTCGAACGCGTCAAACTCTTCGCGCTCGCGGAATCGCTGGGCGGCGTCGAATCGCTCATCGAGCACCCTGCGATCATGACGCACGCCTCTGTCCCCCCTGCCCAGCGCGCCGAGCTCGGCATCGCCGACAACCTCGTCCGCCTGAGCGTGGGGATCGAGGACGCTGAGGACATCATCGCCGATCTGGAGCAGGCGCTGGCGTGACCAGCGCCGGGGCATACGATGCCCCTGTGCCGATCACCGACCCAGCATCCCTGCGCCTCCTCGACGCCGCGGCCAACCGCGCCAGCGAAGGCCTGCGCGTCCTGGAAGACACGGCGCGCTTCGCGCTGGATCTGCACGACCTGACTGAAGAAGCCAAGGCCCTCCGCCACGGCGTGCGCACGCTGCTGACACAAGCCGGGGTCGACGCGCTCGCGCTCATCGCGAACCGCGATACCCCGAGCGATGTCGGGACGTCCATCACGACGCTCGCCGAGGCGTCTCGAACCTCGCGCCGGATGATCGTGAACGCCGCGGCAGGGCGCGCCGCAGAGGCGCTGCGATCGATCGAAGAAACGCTGAAGCTCGGGGATGCTGGAGCCGCGAAGGAAGCCGAGGCGATCCGCTACCGTGTGTACGAGTTGCACAAGCGTCTGTCGCTCGCGCTCGGCGCCGACCGCGCGGGTTTCACCGGCTGGTCGCTGTGCGTGCTGATCACCGAGTCGATCTGCGCACGCCCCTGGTTGGAGGTCGCTCAGCGAGCGATCGCAGGCGGCGCGGACTGCATCCAGCTCCGCGAGAAGACGCTCAGCGATACCGAATTGCTCCGGCGCGCGACTTCGCTCGTTGATATTGCCCTAGGGGCCGGCGCGAGCGTTGTCATCAACGATCGCCCCGACATCGCGCTGCTCGCCGGCGCTGATGGGGTCCACGTGGGGCAGGGCGACCTCCCGGTCGAGGCGATCCGGAAAACGGCGGGGTCGCGTCTGCTCGTCGGTGTCTCCTGCACCGCGATCGAGCACGCGAAGCAGGCGAGGCTCGATGGCGCCGACAACTGCGGCGTCGGCGCGATGTTCCCGACCACCACGAAGCACAAGGACGCCATCGCAGGGCCTTCGCTGCTCGCGGAGTACCTCGCGCATGATCCAGCGTTCCCGCCGGCGCTGGCCATCGGCGGGATCGACGCGCAGAACATCAGCGAGCTGACCGAGGCCGCGAGCGGGCGCCGCTTCGGCGTGGCGGTATCCTCAGCCATCTGCGGCGCCGATGACCCTGAAGCCGCGAGCCGATCCATCCGACAAGCACTGGACACCTACGCCCAGGAGCCGACATGCCAGTTGAATTCCAGCAAGCCACCCTCGACAACGGCCTGACCATCATCGCCGAGACCGACCCTGCGGCGCACACTGCGTCGTGCGGATTCTTCGTCAAGACCGGCGCCCGCGACGAGGCGAGCGCCGTCATGGGCGTCAGCCACTTCCTCGAGCACATGATGTTCAAGGGCACCGAGCGGCGTACGCCCGACGACGTCAACCGCGAGTTCGACGAGATCGGCGCCCGCTACAACGCCTTCACGTCGTCGGAGATGACCGCCTTCCACGCGCAGGTCCTCCCCGAGGCGCTGCCCAAAGCGACGGACATCCTCGCGGACATCCTCCGCCCCGCGCTGCGCGAATCGGATTTCAACGACGAGAAGGGCGTGATCCTCGAAGAGATCGCCATGTACAAGGACGAGCCATTCTGGACGCTCTACGAGGAGCTCACCGCCCGCCGTTACGGCGCCCACCCTCTCGCGCACCGCGTGCTGGGCACGAACGAGACGATCAACGCGATGACGTGTGAGCAGATGCGCACGTACTTCGCCGAGCGCTACGCCGCGGACAACACCGTCGTGTCGTTCGCCGGGAAGGTGGACTTCAAGGACGCGGTTGCGCAGGTGCGCGAGGCCTGCGGCGCCTGGAACGCCTCCGGCACACAGCGCAACCTGGGCGAGCCGGTCTTCCGGGATGAGACGTTCACGCTCAAGGACGACAGCGTCACCCGCGCGTACCTGCTGATGAGCGCCGAGGCGCCGGCGATGGGCGACGACCGCCGCTACGCCGCCACGCTGCTCTCGCTGGCGCTGGGCGATTCCGGGAATTCTGCGCTGCACTGGTCGCTCATCGAACCGGGCCTCGCGGACGAGGCGCAGGCCTTCTACGACCCGCACGACGGCGTCGGGGCCTTCTCCGCCTTCGCAACGTGCGACCCGGCCCGCGTCGATGAGGTCTGGTCCATCCTCGAACGCGAAACCGACAACATCGCCGGCGCCATCACCGAGGGCGACCTCGAACGTCTCCGCAACAAGCTCGCCACCAGCGTCACGCTCGCAGGCGAGCGCCCCGATGGGCGCATGCAGCGGCTGGGCAAGCAGTGGACCTACCTCGGTGAATACCGCACGCTCGAGGACGAACTCGCAGCGATCAACGCGGTGACGGTCGAGGACATCCGCGCAATGCACGCGGAATTCCC
>CAYGNN010000132.1:0-1719 GCA_964351165.1 uncultured Phycisphaeraceae bacterium | reverse complement strand
GCGGCCGTGATCTTCCCGAGCGTCTTGACGAGTTCCTCGCGCGCGATGCCCTCGCTCTTGCGCCACATCGAGCGCAGCATCCAGGGGAGCGGGATCACCGTCAGCGGCAGGTACCACGCCGCGGTCACCCAGAACGAGTTGGGGTAGCCGGCGAAGTACGTCTGGATCATCGAGTCCGTCAGCCACACGCCGGGCCAGATGCTGACGACGATCAGCGCGATCGCCATCACCGGCATCTTCTTGAGCAAGCGCAGCCGGAGATCGATCAGGCTCCCCCCATCGCTCGGCTTGATCGCGCCGATGATCTTGCGGTCGAAGGGCTCGCCGTAGACCGTCGCACGGAACCCGTGCTCGCCGCGCTGCTCGAAGCCGGCCAGCTTGCCGCGTTTGGAGGCGCGGTCGAGGCGCTGCATCGTCTCGGCGGGGCTCACCGGCGATCGCACCGAGGGCGGCGCCGGGATCGGGCCGGTGGCCAGCTCGGCTGGGGTCGTTGTCGTAATCGGACCTTCGGTCAATGCGGTCTCCGTCGTGGCGCTTGGATGTCGCGGCGTGGTCTGTCGGGGCTGTTCCGGATTCAACGGGGGCCGGTGGGAGTGTACCGACACTGATCGGCCATCCGGGGCGGACAGCTTTCGAGACCTTCCCCAACAGCCGATCCCATCCTCACCGATGCGCTCCGGCGACGACCATCACGTCCACGGCCCAGGCCACCACGCCGCGCCCAGGCTCCGCCTGGTCCTCGGCGAAGCGGACCCCAACGCGCCGGATATCCAGCACCGCCTCAGGAGGGCTGCGATCGTCCGCGAGAACCGCGCCGCTTCGCAGATCCCCCCCCTCGACGCCCAGGCGATCTTCAGCCGCCGCGTGGTCGAGCAGCTCGATGGCGGCCGCTGCGCGCTGCTGACCCCCGAACGCCGTGATCGCCTCGTCGCGCTGGGCAAGCGCCTGGGGATGACCACGTTCGATTCGAACCTCGTCATCGCGCAGGTGCAGGACGCCGCGCGAAGGGGCGAGGACCTGAGCCGACCGGCGGTGCAGGCGAGGCTCGACCTCGTGCAGGAGGCGCTGCACAAGAAGCGCATGCTCGGCGCCGGCATCGCGATCGCCGCGATGCTGCTGGGCATGGGCATGCTGATGGCGCTCATCGGCTGGGTCGAGGCGGGTTAAGTCGCCGGTGATGGATTACCATCACCATCATGCCACTGATCGAACCCGGAAAACGAGCGCCCGCCTTCACCCTCCGCGACCAGCACGACGAGCCGCACAAGCTCAGCGATTACAAGGGCCAGCCGGTCGTCCTCTTCTTCTACCCCAAGGACGACACCAGCGGCTGCACGCAGGAGGCCTGCGACTTCCGCGATGATTCCGCGAAGTTCAAACGCGCCGGCGCTGTCGTGCTTGGGATCAGCCCCCAAGGCGTCAAGAGCAAGGCGAAGTTCGCCACCAAGAACAAGCTGAAGTACCCGATCCTCGCGGACGTCCCTGCCGACGACACACTCCCCAAGGTCTGCGACAAGTACGGCGTCTGGGTCGAGAAATCGATGTACGGCCGCAAGTACATGGGCGTGCAACGCACGACGTACCTCATCAAACCCAGCGGCGCTGTCGCGCAGCGGTGGGACAAGGTGAAGGTCCCGGGGCATGTTGCGGAAGTGCTGGAAGCGGTCAAGGCGCTCTGATCCCGTTCCGCTTGTCCGATCGAAGTCGGATCAGGACACG
>CAYGNN010000131.1:0-8161 GCA_964351165.1 uncultured Phycisphaeraceae bacterium | reverse complement strand
ATCCCTCGGCGCAGGCTGCCCTGTGAGGCAGGTGAAGAATGCAGCGGCGCTGGCGAAGAGCATCGTCCAGCCACCGGAGATCGGCGCCCCGATGACCCAGCCCCTGCTGAGGGCCAGCGTCACGACGAACCCAACCACCAACGCGGCGATCGCGCTCCCGGCATTCCCCCTCCTTGTCAGCAGGGCGACCGCGAAGACGCCGAGCAGCCCCGAGTACGCGTAGATCATCACGCCCAGCGCGAGGTCGATCAGGTCCTGCTCCACCGATATCCAGATGCACGCCGAGGCGAACGACGTGAGCATGACCGCCCAGCCAACGACCGCAAGGCGGGATGCCCTGGCGACCTTCGCTGCGCCTTGCCCCTCGCCGAACCCGAAATCCCGGATCGTCGAAGAGGCCATCGCGTTCAGCGCCGAGTCCAGGCTGCTCAGCGCCGCAGCGAAGAGCCCCGCCAGCAGCACGCCACGCACCCCGACAGGGAGCGAGCCGAGCGCATAGTTCAGGAAGACCTTGAGCCCGGATGGGTCTTCAGCAGCGAGCGCAGCCCCCATCAGTTCAGGCGAATGGTGCCTGACATAGAGCAGCAATCCCAGCGCCATGAAGACACCAACAACGAGCGTCCCGATCAGCCCAGCGCCGATGACCGCCAGCTGCGCGCGCCCTGCGCTCTTGCACGTCAGCAGCCGCTGCGCCAGGTCCTGATCCGTCCCATACGCCGCGGCATTGAAGAGCATCCAGCCGAGCAGCACCGTCGGCATCGAGAAACTGGACGACAGGTCCCACCGCCAGTCGAAGATGGTCATCTTCGACGTTCCGGATTCGGTCGTCGTGGTGCGGAGCGTCTCGATGATCGCAGGAAGCTCCGAAGGGATCTCACGCAGCAGCAGCACGATCGCGGCGCACGCGGCGCCCAGCAGGATCAGCAGCTGCGCCAGGTCCGTCCAGACGACCGCCGCGATGCCCCCCATCGACGTGTACAGGCACGCGATGAACGCGACCGCGAGGATCGACCATTGCAGCGACATCGGTGACAGATCGCCGAAGACCGCCAGCGCGAAGGGGATCGACGCCGCGAAGAGCCTCGCGCCGCTGGCCATGACGCGACCGATCAGGAACGCTCCGCTCGCTGCACGCTGCGCGCCGATGCCGAACCGATCGCCCAGCGCCTCATAGACCGTCGTCACGCCCAGCTTGTAGAACGCCGGGACGAAGAGCGCGCCAACGATGAGGATCCCCAGGATCATCGCGATCGTGTTGGCGAGGTAGGTCAGGTCGCCCTCGTACGCCTTCTGCGGCCCTCCGATGAACGTCACGGCGCTGAGCGACGTCGCCACGACCGACGCCGAGACCGCCCACCACGGCATGCGTCCCGAGGCGAGGAAGAACGACCGCTCCGCGTCTTCCTGCGTCGCGCCAGCGCCACTCCTGGCCCTGCGGAGTCCAACAACTGCGCCCAGCCCCAGCACGAGCAGGACCGACCCGATCAGGATGACCCAATCCAGAGGCGCCAGCATCAGCCCAGCGCCTTCCGGAGATCATCACCATTGCGATGAAGAAGCGCGGTCGCGTCATCGAGCGTAGTGCCGAGCCGTTGCATCACGATCGCGGCCTTGACACTCCCCCCAGCGTCATCGAGCGCGACGAACGCAGAATCCCGAGGGAGGCCTGTCAGTTCTGAAACGATCCGCGCCGCCCGGTCGCGGAGTTTGTCGTTGGTAGCACGCAGGTCCACCATCAGGTTCTCGTAGACCTTGCCGGTCTGCGCCATGAGCGTCGTGCTGATCGTGTTCAGGACGAGCTTCGTCGCGGTCCCCGCGAGCATCCGGGTTGATCCGGTCAGCGGTTCCGCGCCTGTCTCGACGACGATCAGATGACCGACACCAGCCGGCTTCTCGATCGGCGAGCACGTCAGGAGCCCCGACACTGCGCCCATCCGACCAGCCATCGCCGCAGCGCCGATCGCGTAGGGCGTCGTCCCCCCTGCCGCGATCCCGAGCACCGCGTCGCGGTTGGTGAGGCCGAGCGATTCGAGCTCTGGCCGAGCGCCATCCGGATCATCTTCGAGCGATTCGCTGGAAACACGGAGCGCCCGATCGCCGCCAGCGATGATCCCGACCACTCGACCTTGCTCCGACTGGAAGGTCGGTGGGCATTCGGAGGCATCGAGCACACCCAGCCTTCCTGAGGTTCCCGCGCCGACATAGACCAGGCGACCACCAGCTCGGAATCCCGGGAGCACCGCCTCGATGAACGCGACGATCGCACCGGAGGCGTTACTGACCGCCTGCGCGATCCGTGCATCCTCGGCGTTCAGCATCGCGACGCAGCCCTCGATGCTCTGGCGGTCGAGGTCCATCGTGCGCTCGTTCCGCTGCTCGGTGAGCGTCCACGAACGGTCTGGCGGTGTCGTGCGTTGCTCGCTCATCGGTTGTTGATCCATGCGCCGGCCCGCAGCGAACCGCTCGCGCCGGTGACCGAGGGGAGCGTGATCTGGACGCCATCGCTGGCGAGCGCGCCGAGGATGGCGAAGCACGCCGCCTCGCGCGACTCAGGGGGAACACCGATGCTCTCCGTTGTCCCGACTTCCCGGCCAAGATGCCTCTGCAAGGAACGCACCAGAGCCGCGTTGTGCACGCCGCCCCCAGCGAGGTAGACCGAGGACGACGGGCCGACCGCACCTGCGATCGTGCGCGCCACCCCCTCGACAGACGTCGCGCAGAGGTCATCGCCGATCAGCCGGTTCCGCCAGTGCTCGATCCAGTGCTTCGCCTCATCACCGGTTCCCAGGGAACGGCCGGCCTCCGATTGCCTGCCGAGGGCTTCGAGCAGTTCCTCCAGCGCAGCGCTGTTGATAGTCCCGTTCAGAGCCGCTGTCCCACCGCCGTCGTAGGGGGCATCGATCCCGGCCCTTGCAGCGGCGTCGATCACCTGATTGCAGGCGCAGACATCGAACCCCTCGACCGAATCCGGATCGCCACCGGCCGGGAGCCTGGTGCAGTTGCAGAACCCACCCAGGTTCACAATCACCCGGTCCTCGGAGGCATCGCGGAAGAGCACCCAATCCGCCAAAGGCGTGATCGGGGCGCCCTGCCCTCCGCACGCAAGGTCCGCGCCGCGGAGGTCGGTCACGACAGGGCAATCCAACGCTTCGGCGATCGGCCAGGGGTTGAGCAGCTGCCAGCTCACAGGCGGATCGTGCGTGATCGTCTGCCCGTGCGCACAGCAGAGGTCGCAACCGTTGACATGCTGGCTGAGCAGCGCCGCGACCTGCGCGTGCAGCTCGCCGAAACGCAGCGCCAGCGATGCGATCTCGTGCGCCGGCATCGCGACACCGGAAGCCAGGGCCCTGAGCGGTCCAGCGAGATCGCCCAGCGGCGCGGATTCTGCGCCAAGGGCCTCGCACGTCATCTCCAGGCCCTCGCCCAAGATCCGCACCGCGACCATGTCCAGCCCATCGAGGCTGGTGCCGGTCATCGCGCCGATGACGATCCGCGATCGTGATGCCGCCTCCGTGCTCATCATGGGTGCAGGGTACCGCGTTGGCAGCCTTCTCGCGGCAACGCCTGCCCCGATTGGGGGTACAGTTGGTCCTCGATCCCCGCTTCGTGACCGCACCGGGAGACCCCTCATGCGATTCCTGCGTACCGCCCTCGCCTGCTCATTCGTCTGCACCGCCGCGAGCCTCGCGCCGGCGCAGACGACCGAACGCACGCACCAGATCACCGCGGATGACTACTTCTCCATAGCGACGATCACCTCCGTCGAGTTCGCCCCGGATGGCCGGCACATCGCGTACACCGAGATGCGCTGGGACGAATCCCTCGATGGCCGCAACACCGACCTCTGGCTGGTGGACACCCTCACGCGCGAGCCGACAAGGCTGACGTTCGACGAGGCCTCGGAATCCAACCCCTCGTGGAGCCCCGACGGTTCCTGGATCTACTTCACCGCTGGTTACGTCTCAGGCGATGCCGACACCCCGATCTCCGATGGATCCAGGCAGGTCTGGCGCATGCGACCGGATGGCTCCGGCGCGAGCGCGGTGACCCGCGAAGCGGACGGCATCAGCGCCTACGAGCTCTCCCGCGATGGCCGCTCGATCTATTACACGCTCGCCAACGACATGGGGGAGCGTGACGAATTCGACGACCTCCGCGCCGAGTTCAGCGATCTTGAGTACGGCGATGGCGCCCAGTCCACGACAGTCCTGAAGAAACTCAATCTCGTGACGTGGCGCCTGGAGAAGATCATCGATGAGGACCGCGCGATCCTGGAATTCGCTGTCTCCCCCGATCAACAGCGCATCGCGATGCTGACAACGCCGGACGACACGCTGGTGACCAACGAAGGCTGGTCCCGCGTCGATGTCTGGGACGCTCGCACCGGTGAGATCACGAGCGCTCCGGACGAGCTCTTCCGCGAGCAGGCCCCTTCCCCATTTGGATGGCTGCTGGGCCTCGCGTGGTCGGATGATTCCGACGCCCTCGCATTCCGCATCGACTTCGATGGCTACCCAGGCGAGTTCTTCGTCGCGGAAGTCTCATCTGATGGGATGACCGTCCAGAAGGTGATCCGCCCAGACGAGGTCACCGCGACATCCGCCAACATCGCGTGGATGCCCAAGTCCCGCGACCTGTGCTTCCTCGCTGAGGACCGCGGACGCGTGCGCATCTACGCGGTGCAGGACATCCGCGGCGCCCACCAGGGCGGCGCTGTCACGATCACCCCTGGCGATTTGACGATCACCGATTTCGACTTCGACACCACCGGCCAGCGGATGGCGCTGCTGACCTCGACGCTGACCGGCCCTCCGGAGGTCTTCGTCGCCGCCCCCATCAACCCGGAGGGCGAGTACCTGCAGGTGACCAACGCGAACCCGCAGGTCGCCTCGTGGATCATCCCCCAGATCAGGATCTACAAGTGGATCAGCGAGGACGGCACGCCCTGCGAGGGGATCCTCGAACTTCCTGCCGGCTGGACGCCGGAGCAGGGACCGATCAAGACGATGGTCCAACTCCACGGCGGCCCGACGTCATCAACCAAGTACGAATTCAAGTACTGGATCTATGGCCGCACGCTGCTCGCCTCGCAGGGGTGGGCGCTCTTCAGCCCCAACTACCGCGGCTCGACCGGCTACGGCGATCAATTCCTGATCGACCTCATCGGCCACAAGAACGACCGCGATGTCATGGACATCCTTTCCGGTGTTGATGCCCTCGTCGATGACGGCATCGCGCATCCTGACAAGCTCGCTGTCATGGGGTGGAGCAACGGTGGCTACCTGACCAACTGCCTCATCACCGCGACCGACCGCTTCAAGGCGGCCAGCAGCGGCGCTGGGATCTTCGACATCGCCGCCCAGTGGGCGAGGCAGGACACCCCTGGTCACAACGTCAACTACCAGCAGGGCCTGCCCTGGGAGCGTCCGGAAGCGTACGAGAGCGCCTCGCCCATCTACGACGCCCACCGGATCACCACCCCGACGCTGATCCACGTCGGCAGCGCGGACGCCAGGACCCCCCCGGTGAATTCAAGGGGCCTCTACCGGGCGCTCAAGCGATATCTGGACGTTCCCACGGAACTGGTCACCTACCCCGGCGCCGGGCATGGCCTGACGACCTACACCCACCGCAAAGCGAAGATGGCCTGGGATCAGGCCTGGTTCGACGCCTGGATCAACGAATCAGCAGAGGATGAGGCCGGAAGCGGTCGATAAACACACCCTCGATGCGCATCCGCTGGAAGCTCCTCATCCTGCTCCTGACGATCGCCCTCACCCCCCTCGCGGTGGTGAGCGGTCTCAGTGTCAAGTCCATGCGCTCGCTGGGGCAGAACCTCGCGGTCGAGGTCCGGCAGTCCCTGACCGACAGCGCCCAGAATCAGCTCGGCCAGCTCATCCAGACCTACAGCAAAACGGTCGCCAGCGAGGCGGATTCGATCGAACTCGCCCTCAGGCTGCAAGCGCGCGAGGTCGAGAACGCGCTGCGCATCCAGACACCCCCACGCCGCAAAGTCTGGAGCGTCGAGGACTTCGACAACAACGACGCAGGGCTCGGCCTGACGATCGACGAGCACCACATGGTGATCGGACCGGACGGCAACCATCAGTCCATCCCGCTGAGTTACGCGGAGCAGGGCTTCTACGTCTCGCCTGGTGAATCCAGGGAAGCGCTGCTCGCGGATATGCGCCGGCTCTCCGCCATGACACCGGTGTACCGCTCCATGCAGCGCGCGCACAAGGACATGATCCACTGGCAGTACACCGCCCTCGAGAGCGGGCTGCACTCGAACTTCCCCGGCCACGGCGGGATCCCGGATGGGTACGACCCGCGCGACCGCCCCTGGTACCGGCACGCCAAGGAAGTGAACGACCTCGTCTGGAATCCGCCGATCGTGGACGCCACGACCAGGCAGGTGATGCTGACTGTTTCTGCGCCGGTGCGCCGCCCCAACGGCGCTCTCGCCGGTGTGACCGCGATCGATGTGCGCATGCTCGACGTGGTGGACATCGTCGATCTTCCGGAGGATTGGTGCGAGGGCTCGCTGGTCTTCCTGGTCGTTCGGACAGAATCCCCTGGGAGCGACGTCGATCACCTCGCGATCCTCGCCCAGCACGAGCCGGACCTCTCGGAGGCCAGGTGGGATCTGGAGCCTGAGATCGAGTGGCTGGTCTCTGCCGACAAGGAGCCATTCGCGGAGATGCTCGAAGACATGGCCGCCCACCGCGCCGGCGTCCGGCAGATGCGGTTCCAGGACAAGAACGCGCTCTGGGCCTACGGCGCAGTCGACAACGAGGACTCGCAGCTCGTCGTGATTGTTCCCCGGAAGCTGATTGTCGCTGACGCGATGGTCGCCGAGGAGTGGGCGCTGCTGCGGACGACCCGGCACCTGCAGTATGTCGGCGTCGTCCTCCTGATCGCGCTGGTCCTGATCGCGATCATCGCGCTGGTCGGGTCGAGGACTGTCACGCGTCCGATCCTGTCGCTCGTCGATGCGGCGCACCAGATCGCAGATGGCGATCTCAATGTCCGCGTCGCGATCCATTCTGGTGACGAGCTGGAAGACCTGGGCAACGCGTTCAACTCGATGGCGCCCAAACTCCGCGATCGGGTGCGGATGCTCGATTCCCTCTCGCTTGCGATGGAAGTCCAGCAGAGCCTGCTCCCGAGCGAGCCACCGGAGATCCCTGGGTTCGATATCGCAGGCCGCAGCGTGTACTGCGACGAGACCGGCGGCGATTACTACGACTTCTTCGACTTCCGCGACGAGGGCGAGGGCGTGCTCGGGCTCGCGGTCGGCGACGTCAGCGGGCACGGCATCGCCTCGGCGCTGCTGATGACCACCGCCAGGGCGCTGCTGCACGCGAACGCCTCGAAGCCTGGGAGCCTCGCCGAGCTGATGGTGGTCATCAATGATCAGCTCGCCAGGGACGCGGCGCAGGGCCGGTTCATGACGCTCTCGTTCATGCTGCTGGACACCAAGGACCGCTCGATCCGGTACGTCAGCGCAGGGCACGACCCTTCGATCATCTACCACCCTGAAGAGGACCGGTTCACCGAGCTCCGCAACGATGACATCCCGCTGGGTATCGCCGAGCACTGGGTGTTCAGGGAATATGCGCACGAGTCGCTCAACCCTGGCGAGGTCCTCGTCATCGCGACGGACGGCGTGTGGGACACCAGGAACGAACGCGACGAGCTCTTCGGCAAGGACCGATTGCGTGAGGTCATCCGGAACAACGCGGAGCGTTCAGCGCACGAGATCATCGATGCGGTTGCCGCGACGCTGGACGATTTCCGTCAGGACGAGCCGAGCAGGGACGACGTCACGCTGGTCGTGATCAAGGGTTGACGCGAGCGATTAATCCGATTGACCGCTTGATGGCTCGGTCTCACGGTCGAGGGCGATCTGCGTCGCGAGTTCTGCTGAAACCGATGCCGCGTAGAGCTTGAGGATTGCCAGAGGCATATCGCTCGCATCGATGGGGTTGTCGTTGGCGATCCAGAGTGTCCCGATTCCGCCAAAGACCCGGTCGGTCAGCTTGATCCCGACGTACGCATCCATCTCCTGGTCGATCAAGCGGTTTTCTGTTTTCCCGAACTGCGTCTGCAGGGGGTCAAAGAGTTCCAGATAGCCCCGGTTTTACACCTCGCCGCAGCA
>CAYGNN010000130.1:0-8162 GCA_964351165.1 uncultured Phycisphaeraceae bacterium | reverse complement strand
AGGTCGTACGCCGCGTGGGCCCCGACCACGATGCCGAACCCGCGCCACAGGTACACCGATCCGAAGAGGCAGCCAGCCGCGAAGTAGAACGCGAAGAGCGACAGGTCGCTGGTCGCCGCGTCGTGATACAACGCGAACGCCGCTGCGGAGACCAACACCGCGATGACCCGCGCCGGGTAGTCCCGGATCCGAAGCACGTCGTGCGCGATCAGGTGCGCCACAGCGATCAGCACCATCCGGAAGAGCAGCTCCTCGTACAGACCAGCGCCGATCGCAACCGAGAACCGCTGCGGGAAGGACATCGCCTCGAACCCACCGCCGACCGACGCCGCGGCGTGCGCCCCGCCGCCCAGCAGCGAGCCCCCCACCACGTTGTTGAGCACCAGGATCGGCAGCGTCCACGCGAGCGACTCGAACCCCATCAGCACCAGCGTCGAGAACGAGACCTTCCACCGGTCCCTCGAGATGATCTGCCACGACAGCAGCACCGCGACGATCGCGATCGCAGGCAGGTGCAGCCCGGCGACGCCGGCCGATTCGAAGAAGTCGCGCAGCAGCCGCTCGGCACGGATCGTCTCCATCGCGCCGGTCTGCTCGTTGGTCAGGAACAGCACCGAGCCGACCTCGTACAGGACGATCAGCGGCAGCAGGAAGAGCAGGATGTGCAGGGGGCGCGTCGAGAGCCACGCGTAACCGGTGCGGTCGCGCGCATGGCTGGGCGCCGTATCCGCCGTGGCCGGCTTATCGGTTCGGGGTTGGCGCTGGGACACCGTGCGAGTTTATCGAATGCCTTGGTGGTTGGGTCCGGCTCAGCGAGCCTGGGAGAACGATCCGGCGATCAGGCGCCGGCCTTCTTCGCCTTGACGCGCTTGGTGAGGCGCGACTTCGTGCGGGCCGCGGCGTTCTTGTGCATCACGCCCTTCTGCGCCGACTTGTCGATGATCGCGCAGGTCTCGCGGAGCGCCTTGTCGGTCTCGTCGTTGCTGGCGTGCAGGATCTTCTCGTGCAGGTCCTTGATCGCGGTGCGCATCGTCGTCAGGCGCCAGCGGTTGCGGGCGCGGTGCGAGATGTTCTGACGGTTGCGCTTTTTGGCGGAGGCGGTGTTGGCCATCGGTTCGACTGTCCTCTGGGACGCCAAACGTCCCGCTGCTGCGATCGGATCTGAAACAAGATCCCCCGGCATCGACCAACCACAGGCCGGCAAAGGGGGGCTGGGAAGTATCGCAAGCGCAGGAGCCGAGTCAAGCCTCCCGGGACCCCCTGCCCACCAGGCGGCACTTCCCCACCGGGGCCTCACCGCCGGCCCAGAACCCCGCTCATTGCAGCAGGAGGCGGGTTTCATCCCCTTGTCCGCCCCCTGGGGGCCGACTACGCTAGGTGCTGACCGAAACGCTGCGCGCGTAGCTCAATTGGATAGAGCACCTGACTACGGATCAGGAGGTTGGGGGTTCGACTCCCTCCGCGCGTACTACTGCCCCGATTCCCAGCTTGGGAGTCGGGGTTTTTTTATGCCTGCACACTTCGATAGTTGGGCTCACCCCAGCTCCTCGGCGCCCGCGAGTATCTCCGCGTACGTCCGATCCAGCAGATCCCCAGCCTCGACTCCCAGCGCCGCCATCAGCGATTCCGCCTCCGCCATCGCCGCAGCCTCGTCATCGCCGTCGCCCAGCACGACCTCAAGTTCGAGGAAGTCGCCCAACCCCTCGACCGCGTCCAGGTGGATCCGAGTCCGGCCGACCAGGTGCAAGATGCGGACCTTGCGGACCTCCGCCAGTTCACCAAGCGACCGCGCAAGGACGCCGCGAATCTGCTCGAAGTCATCCACCTTCGCGATGGAATAGTCGCTGGGCCTCGGCTGTTCGCCTGCGGCCCGCTCGTACGCGATCAGCTCCGCCTCAGCGCCGTTGATCCGGCGCAGTTTCAGCTTGCCCTGCGCGCAGTTGAAGAAGACATCGTGCTGCACGAGCCGTGTCCCGGGACCGCCGGAGAGCCCTTGCGCGATCGAGGCGACTCGGCCCACGTCGCGCACCGTCGCCTTAATCTCGATATTGATCGCCATCAGTGCGGCGCGTCCGGCTTGGCCGGCTTCTGCCCCTCGACCGTCAGCACCGTCCGCTTGGGCGCCGCCTTGCCGCGGCGAATGAGCTGCTTCAGCGGAAGCACGTTCCAGCACAGCCACGCGACCGCCAGCGCGAAGACCAGCGTCACCACCCAGAACTGCCAGTCGCCGACCGGGAACGCGCCCTGCGGCGTGGACTGTGTCGCCAGTTGCATCATCATCACGTCACCCCCATTGCGTGGCAGATCGTGATCGTGATCAGCGAGGCGGTGTACGCGACGCCTGTCATCCAGACGAACTGCAGCCCGGCCCACTTCCAGCCGCCCGCCTCGCGCGCCGTGACCACCAGCGTTGGCAGGCACTGCATCGCCAGCACGAAGAAGACGAGCAGCGACCACGACGTCGCGCGCGACAGCACCGGCGTCACGCCGTCGTCGCGCTTCGCGTCGCGGATGCGCTCGAAGACGCCCTCGCTCTCGGCGTCCTCCTCACCGGTGAAGACGACCGCCATCGTCGAGACGAAGACCTCACGAGCCGCGAAGCTCGTCAGCACGCCGATCGAGACGCGCCAGTCGAACCCGATGGGCGCCATGACAGGCTCCACCGCGTGGCCCAGGATGCCTGCGAAGCTCGATTCCAGCTGCCCTGTCGCGTCGAGCGCGTCGGCCTGCGCGACGAGCTCGTCCGCCTGCTCCGGCTGCGCCGTTGCGACGACCGCCGCTGTCTCGCGCAGCTGCATTGATTCATCGCTGGGCGACGCGACCGGGTACGCCGCCATCCACCAGAGCACAATCGAGATCGCCAGGATCACGCTGCCGGCGCTCTTGGCGAAGATCAGGCCCCGATCCCAGGCGCTGATGAGCGCATCGCGCACCGAGGGGCGTTTATAAGAAGGCAGCTCCAGCGCCATGGGGCGTCCCTCGCCGCGGAGGATTGTCTTGCGAAAGAGCAGCGCGCTGAAGACGCCGGCCAGCACGCCCAGCGCGTAGCACCCGGTGAACGCCAGCGCCGCCAGCGCCGGGTTGTCCCGGAAGAGCAGCGTCGTCAGCAGCACGTACACCGGGAGCCTCGCGCTGCACGTCATGAAGGGCGCGATCAGGATCGTCGCGATCCGCTCGCGCCGGTCAGGAATCGCCCGCGCCGCCATGATGCCGGGCAGCGCGCACGCGTGGCTGGAAAGCAGCGGGATGAAGGCGTGCCCCGGCAGCCCAAAGGGCCGCAGCACGCGGTCCACCACGAACGACGCCCGCGCCAGGTACCCGGTGTCTTCCAGCAGCGAGAACAGGAAGAACAGCAGACAGATCTGCGGCAGAAAAACCGCAGCGCCCCCAACGCCTGCGATCACGCCATCGACCAGCATGTCGTTGATCAGCCCAGGGGGCAGCGCGCTGGCGACCCACGCCCCGAACGAGCCGAAGGCGCCATCAATGAAGTCCATCGGGATCGTCGCCAGGCGGAAGAGCGCCCAGAAGACCCCGGTCATCACCGCCGCGAAGACCAGCACGCCGAGGACCGGGTGCGTGAACGCGAGGTCCAGCCGCTCGGTGAACGAATCTTCGCTTGGCGCTGTCCCGGCTTCCGCCAGTTCCGCGAGGCGTTCGACCCACTCGCGCTCGCCGGCCGGATCGCTGGGGGGCGTCGTTGTCGCGTAGCGAGGGCTCGCCATCGCGCGCACCAGCTCGTCCGTCCCCTCGCCGGTCCTGGCGCAGACCGCGACGACCGGCGCGCCGATCTCCGCCTCCAGCGCCTCGGTGTTGATGACGATGCCGCGCCGCTGCGCGATGTCGATCATGTTCACCGCGACGACCGTCGGGAGCCGCCTGCGCAACGCCTCGCCGAGCATCTGCAGGTTCCTTGGCAGGCTCGTCGCGTCGAGGACGACGCACACCGCGTCGGGCGCCTCGACCGGCTCGCCCTCGACCGCCGACGTCCCTTCCAGCGACTGCCGGCAGACGCGCGCCTCGTGCTGATCGAGCTCGATCGAGTACACACCGGGCAGGTCGTCGATCCGGATCGTCGAGCCGCCTGAGCGCACTGTGCCGATGCGGGATTCGAGCGTGGTCCCTGGGAAGTTCGCCGTCTTGTGCCGGAGACCGCACAGGCGGTTGAAGAGCGTCGTCTTGCCGGTGTTGGGGTTGCCCAGCAGCACGACGTGCATCGGGCGGCCCTGATCAGACATAGCCTGACCACTGGCGGGCGCCGCTTCGGTTGTGCTCTTGCTCGCCAGGTGTTCGTCGCTCATGTCGCTCGTGCTCGGCGTCATCGAGACCGGCAGGCCCCAGCGCCGAATCGGTTACGAGGCCACCTCGACATAGACCATGTCCGCGAGCTTGCGCGTCAGCCCGATCCGGCACGATTCGCACGCGCCGGTCATCACGATGCACGGCTCGCCGTGCCGGCACAGGCGGATCGGCTCGTTGGGCCGCAGCCCCATCGCGCCCAGCAGCGCCCGAGAGTCCTCGTCGGTGCGCGCCTCAGACACGACACCACGCTCGCCGCGCTTGAGCTGCGTGAGCGGGACGATCCGGCGGGTTGTGATCTGGGTGGCGTCGGTCAACGGGCGTCCTTGCGATTGCGCTCGTCAGGGCCAGCAGCGGGCCGCCCCAACGAACAGGCAACTCTAGTTTCGCTGAGACTGAATCGCAATGAAGTTCCTCATTCTGATTCGATCGCCCTGTTTGTTTGTATTGTGTTCGCACCCAGAGCAGGGATCTCGCCTTCAGCGAACTCCGGATCGGTGTACGCCTCGTCGTTCCGCAGCCACGCCCGCGTTGTCGAGGTCGCGATGATTCGGAGCAGCCGCACGCGCCGGTCCGGATCGCACGGCTGCTTCGCCGCCTCGATACGAACAGTCAGGTCCTCAGCGAGCCGCGCCGCAGGGTCTGCAGCCGCCGAGGCGATCCTCGACCGCCGGCACTCGATCAGCCCCCAGCCTGGGGGCAGCTCCCGCTTGTTGATCAGCCCCGACGGCGCGCACAGGTAGAGCCGGTCCGCCAGCGCCCACCGCGCGATATCGCCGAACTTTGTCCCATCGCTGAGCCGGCGTTCGATCTGCTCGATCTTCGCGACGATGTCCCGGTGCTCGATGCACCGCGTCCTCGAAAAATCCCACGCGGCGTTGCTGTCGTCCGAGCCGTAGAGCGTCGTATCGAGCGCACGCAGGTAGGGCTCGTTGGGCTTGATGTGCTCCTCTTCCAGAAATTCGCGGCGCTCGTTGAGGCTCGCGCGCTCCTTGATGAGCCGCTTCCGGTCGCGGCTGTCGCGCAGGAAATCAGCCCTCGACTGCTTGCACTCGATCACGATGGATTCCGGCTCGACCTTCTTACGGCCCATCCCCCACTCGCCGTTGCTCCGCCGCCTGGGGACGCGGATCGAGTCCCGCCACCCCGCCGCGTCGAAGCAGAACTTCGAGATGGGGCTGCGGACCTCCACCCCCACCGCCGCGCAGCCGCAGGCGCGCAGGTACGCCACCGCGAGCCGCTTCAGGTCGAGATGGTCGGATGTCTCCATCGCCGATCGCCCTTATCCCCACCACCAGTATGGCCACCGGCAGGGGCATTTCAGCATACGGACCTGCCTCCAGGCGTGGCGCATCGGGTATGGTTGGGTGCTGATGACGACCCAGAATCGCCAACCCGCTCGCGTCGCTCGGCTTGCGACCGCCCCCCTGCTGGGGATCGCCCTGCTCTCCGGCTGTTCGGAAGATAACGGCCTCGCCGGAGGGCAGTTCAACGAATCCACCAACAGCATCATGTCTGTCTTCGCACCCCCGACCCCGGTCGAGGCGGTGCAGTGGGCAACCGATCCCTACGACGCGGGCAAACGCCAGTACGGCATCCTGCTCCTCGCCGGCGCCCCCTGGGGCGGCGAGGGCCCCTACGTCAAGATGTACGTCATCGCCGCAGAGGACGAAGACTCCTCCGTCCGCACCGCCGCGATCCGCGCGCTCTCCCTGCACGGCTCCGTCGAGCACATCCCCCTGCTGACCGAAGCGCTGACCACCGGCGACCCGCTCACCCGACGCGAGGCGGCGCGCGCGCTGCAGCGCATCCACAGCGAGGACGCCATCGCGCCGCTGCTGACGGCGCTCAGCCCTGACTACGAAGAGGAGTACGAGGTCCGCCGCGAGGCCGCGGTCGCGCTGGGGCAGTACCCAACGCGGCGCGTCGCGCAGTCGCTCATCGCGGCGCTGCACGACCGGCGCCTGGGCGTGAACGAGGCCTCCCGCACCGCGCTGACGACGCTCACCGGCGAGGATTTCGGCTACGAGGTCGAAGACTGGGTGGCGTGGACCTCACAAACGGACGATCTCTTCGCAGGCGGGACGCCCTACGAGTACCCCGTCTTCTCGCGCGACGAGACGTGGTACGAGGCGCTGATGTTCTGGTACCAGCCGCCCAACGAGACCGCGGCACGGCCCATCGGCTCGCCGCCGCTGCAACTGAGCGACACCAACACGACCGACGACGATTCCTGATGACCGAGACGACCCGAACGATGACACGCACCCGCCGAACGCTCACCACCGCCGCACTCGTTGCCCTGCTGCCGCTGGGCCTGACCTCCTGCGACAACAACCCAGGCAACTCGACCAGCGCCACCAACGCGGCCGACACCGGCGCCGACTCGGGCGAGACCAAGGCGCCTGGCCTCAGCGCCAAGCGATACACGCACGAGGCGCTCGAGTTCTCGCTCGCTTTCCCTGAGACGTGGAGCGTCAAGAAGGACTTCAACGAGCGTTTCGCCATCTTCGGCGCCAGCCCCCAGGAGGGCGAAGAGGACCTGTACGCCGAGAACGTCAACGTCATGGCGATGACCACGCCAGAGGGCATGTCGCTGGAAGACTTCTCCGCGATGCAGATCGAGCAGGCGCGCCAGGTCCTCGACACCTACGCCCGCCGCGGCTCTTCCTTCGAAGAGATCAACGGACACAAGGCCGCCCGCTTCGACTACGCGCACAGCGTGGACAACCTGCGGCTCGTCAGCATCACGTTCATCCTGGTCAACGACAACATCGCCTACGCGGTCACGTGCAGCACCACGCTCGAAGACTACGACCGCTACCGCAGGACGCTCAACGAGATCGCGCGGTCGTTCAGGTTCACCGACGAGTAGCCTTTGGCGAACCAACCAGAGAACCCTGAGCAAACCCGCGAGCGACTGACCGCAGCGCTCCAAGGTGTGCTCGATTCGAAGGATGAGTTTCACATCGAGAACGCGCCTGATGGATCGGACGGGTACATGCAATGTACTCGGGGCGAGCCGGGATGCCTGTACATCGAGTATTCAACATGCCCGAGGAATGGGATCCGAAGAATGTATCGCTGCATGACAGACGTGCCCTTCGAAAGGGCAGTCGACCTCTTTCAGGCTTACGCCGCAGGCAACAACAACTGGATCAAGTCGGTTGAATGGGAAGAATGGTCGGATGAGTTTCATGAACAATCAAAGCCGATCGGATTCTGGAAACGAATCGGATACGGCCTTGTAGGGATATATGTTCTGATCGATCTCTATTTCAGGTGGCCGATGTTCCTTGGCATTATTGTGCTCTTCGCGATCAGCTATTACTGCTCGATCAAGTTCAAGCACAAGTTTTTTCAACCGCCTAAGTAAGCCGCGATTTGATCACCCGATCGTCACAACCCCGCCCGCGATCATCCCGCCCAGCACGATCGCCAGCGCGATGCGGTACCAGCCGAAGACGCCCAGGCCGTGCTTGTTCAGGAACGACACGAGCCACTTGATCGCGAAGGCGGCGCTAACCATCGCGACGGCGATCCCCACCAGCGTCGGGGCCACACCCAGCTGCTCGATCATGCTCTCGGTCCCTGCTTCGCGCGATTCCATCCAGTTCTTGCCGAACGTGTAGACGCACGCGCCGCCCAGTGTTGGCAGCCCCAGCAGGAACGAGAACTCCGCGGCGTCCTTCGGCTTGAGCCCCAGCAGCGTGCCCCCTGCGATCGTCATCATCGAACGCGAAGTCCCGGGCCACATCGCGATGACCTGGAAGATCCCGATCCCCAGCGCCGTGCGCCAGGTGATCTCGTCGATCGTCTTCTGCGGCGATCCTGAATCGTGCGACTCGCCCTCCTCGACACTG
>CAYGNN010000129.1:0-8197 GCA_964351165.1 uncultured Phycisphaeraceae bacterium | reverse complement strand
CCCGACCAGACGCACGCCGCCGAGAGACCACCCCCGCATGACCATCGAGATCACCCGCACCGGCAGGCGAGAATGGACCCTCACCGCCCAATGCCGCATCGAGAAGCCCCGCGACGAGGTCTTCCCCTTCTTCGCAGACGCATCGAACCTGGAGCGGATCACGCCCAAGGCCGTCCGCTTCCGCATCCTGACGCCGCGGCCCATCGAGATGCGCGAGGGCGCCATCATCGACTACGCCCTGCGGATCAAGGGCATCCCCATCCGCTGGCGCACCGAGATCACCGCCTGGGACCCGCCCAACCGCTTCGCCGACTCGCAGATCAGGGGGCCCTACCACCTTTGGGAGCACACGCACACCTTCGAGGAAACCGACGACGGAGCCGCGACGATCATGACGGACACCGTCCGCTACTCGCCCAGAGGGGGCGCCATCATCAACCGCCTCTTTGTTGAGCGCGACGTGCGGCGGATCTTCGAGCACCGGAACCGTGTTATCGGGCAGATCTTCGCAGGCGGTGCTTGACGCGGCGCCCGGTCGTCAGCGGATATACTCCTCCTGTATTACCCACGCCGGGGCAATGGCCCAGCCCCGGCCGCTGTCACACAGGAGATCACTAATGCTGATCGACGAGATGGTCCGCCAGGGCAACTTCCTCTTCAAGCGCCGCAGCTACGTGCCGCTGGTGTTTCTTGTGGTCCTGTTCCTCGCGATGTCCGAGTTCCGCTACATGGGCGACAGCCACACGCTCGACCTCGCCTGGGAAGCAGTGTGCATCGCCGTGAGCATGTTCGGCCTCGCCATCCGAGGCCACGTCGTGGGGCACACACCGAAGCGCACCTCAGGCCGCAACACGAAGCACCAGGTCGCGGAGACGCTCAACACCTCCGGCCTGTACTCCGTCGTCCGCCACCCGCTCTACGTGGGCAACCTCTTCATGTGGCTGGGCGTCGCGATGTTCCTGCACGACTGGCGCATCGTGCTGCTGACGATGACGATCTACTGGATCTACTACGAGCGGATCATGGCGGCGGAAGAGGTCTTCCTCGCGAGCAAATTCGGCCAGCGCTACCGCGACTGGGCCGCGGCGACGCCCGCCTTCGTCCCCACGCTCGCGTCCCTGCGGCAGTACGAGCGCCCCAACCTGCCCTTCTCGTTGCGGACAGTCCTCAAGCGCGAGTACACAGGATTCTTCCTCGTCTTCTTCGCGATGTTCTGCCTGGAGATCCTCGGCGACGTGGTCGTCCTGCACGAGCTGCACTTCGACATCGTCTGGGTCGCCCTGCTCGCGATGGCGGGGGGGATCTACCTGACCCTGCGCACGCTCAAACGCCGGACGGAGCTGCTGCAGGTTGAGGGGCGGTGAGTTGGCGCCGCGACTTTAATGGCCGGCAACGTGCGGTATTCGTCGAGGGTCGGGGGGTGCTACTCGACCGGAATGACTAGCCAGCAAACGGCAGCTTGACAGTCAGACCGGCGAGCTCAAGCCCCTGGCCAAGCACATCGGCATCGGGCATGTGCTTGCGTAGATTGATGACTTCGATCGCGACAACCTGATCTTTATCGTCGTAATCGAGCACGACGCCAGGCCGGACCTCCTCAGATTCAACTACCACAGCGTCGCTCAGACGCAAGTGGAGCGAATCGGTGTCGGGGTCATAGTGCAGTTTCACAGCTTGCCTCGCATCGCTCGATCAAAGTACACCGTCACAATCAAGGGCGGCTCACGGGTCGCATTATACACGACCCGGAGCACACGCCCCTCACGTTCTTTGATGACTTTCAGGGCGTGCCCGAGTTCCGGGTCGGTCCGATCAGGCTCGCGAAGATCGGCCGATAACAGCGCCGAAGCGATCCAGCCAAGCTCGATGCCCCGCTCACGAACAACATGCTCGGCATGCGCTGTCAGATGGAAGACATCGCGGAAGGGTTGCTCGGCGATCACCTCCGATCACCCCATCCCCTTCACCACAGCCTGACCAAACTCCGAGCACTTCAGCAGCTCCGCGCCCTCCATCAACCGGTGGAAGTCGTACGTCACCGTCTTCGCGCCGATCGCCGTCTCGACGCCCTGGATGATCAGGTCCGCGGCCTCCGTCCAGCCCATGTACCGCAGCATCATCTCGCCGCTGAGGATCACGCTGCCGGGGTTGACCTTGTCCTGGCCGGCGTACTTCGGCGCCGTGCCGTGGGTCGCCTCGAAGATCGCGTGGCCGGACTCGTAGTTGATGTTGGCGCCCGGCGCGATGCCGATGCCGCCGACGCAGGCGGCCAGCGCGTCGGAGATGTAATCGCCGTTGAGGTTCATCGTGGCGATGACATCGTACTCGGCGGGGCGTGTGAGAAGCTGCTGCAGGAAGGCGTCCGCGATGACGTCCTTGACGGTGATCTCGCCGCCGCCGCTGGTCTTGATGACCTGCCAGGGGCCGCCGTCGAGGTCCTGCCCGCCGAACTCCTTCTTGGCCAGGGCGTAGCCCCAGTCGCGGAAAGCGCCCTCGGTGAACTTCATGATGTTGCCCTTGTGCACGAGCGTCATCGACTTGCGGTTGTTGTCGATGCAGTACCGGATCGCGGCGCGGACGAGCCGCTCCGTCCCCTCGCGCGAGACCGGCTTGATGCCGTAGCCAGCGGTGTCGGGGAAGCGCACCTTCTTGTGCAGCTCGGGGTAGTTCTCTTTGAGCAGCGCGTTGAACTGCTTGCACTCGCCGCTGCCCTCCTCGAACTCGACGCCGGCGTAGATGTCCTCGGAGTTCTCGCGGAAGATGACCATGTCCGTCAGCTCAGGGCGCTTGACAGGCGAGGGCACGCCCTCGAACCAGCGGACCGGGCGCAGGCAGACGTAGAGGTCGAGGATCTGCCGCAGCGCGACGTTGAGCGAGCGGATGCCGCCACCGACCGGGGTGGTCAGCGGCCCCTTGATCCCGACGAGGTACGTGCGGAACGCGTCGAGCGTCGCCTCGGGGAGCCACTCGCCGGTGGTGTTGAAGGCCTTCTCGCCGGCGAGGACTTCCTTCCACTCGATCTTCCGCTGGCCGGAGTACGCCTTCTCGACCGCGGCGTCGAAGACCGGCTGGCTCGCGGCCCAGATATCAACACCGGTGCCGTCGCCCTCGATGAAGGGAACGACCGGGTGGTCGGGAACGTTGAGGCCCTTGGCGGTCTGGGTGATGGCGGTGGTCATGGGTCAGGCTCCTCCCGGAGAATCGGGCAAAGAAGGGGGTTGTGTGGTTGAAGGGGCAGGATAGCACCGATCTACCGCTCAGCGATGCCTGGCCCCGGTGCTTGGATGCCCCAGATTCCGCTTCTAGCATGACGCCATGCCTGCAAATCCCCGGCGCCCCGCCCCGGCGCTCAGGGCTGTTCCATCCCCAGGGGCGAACCGGCCGGAGACTCGAATCCCCATGCGTCTGAAACTCGCCCTCGTTGTCGGCCTCCTCGCCGCGATCGTCATGCTCATGGTCCTCTCCACCAAAGACCAGGCGGCGCAGACCGCCCCGCCCGCCGAGGCGATGACGCTCGAGAGCTTCATCTTCACCGCCAAGAGCGGCACGCCGGACGAGCTCCAGGCGGCGCTCGACACCGGCGTGGACATGAACCAGGTGGACCGCATGGGCCGCACCGCGCTGACCGAAGCGCTGCTCGTCGGCTCCAACACGAACGCCAAGGCGCTCATCGAGGCGGGCATCAACGTCACCACCCCCGGCCGCGTGGGCTACACCCCGCTCATCCTCGCCTGCAATAACGGCGATGTCGATCTCGTCCAGTCCATCCTCGACCGGCGGGCGAACCCCAACCGCGCCAACGACAACGGCGTCACCGCGCTGCACACCGCCTGCCGATCGACCGCCGATGATCAGCAGCTCACCGCGATCGTCAGCGCGCTGCTCAACGCAGGCGCCGACGCGAACAAGGCGGATGACGAGGGGTTCACGCCGCTGATGGTCGCCGCCTCGCGCGGCCGCGTGAACGCGATGATCCTGCTCCTCGACGCCGGCGCGGACAAGAACGCCGCGAACGATCTGGGGATCACGCCCATCGCCTACGCCATCATGAGCGGCGACTTCGCGAGCCGAGCCGCGTGGGAGGTGGACCTGAGCGAACCAAGCGTCGAGTCGTCGCAGAAGATCGGGTACCTCTCGCTGGCGATGGAGCAGTCCAACAGCCTCGGCGCTGTCCGGCTGCTCCTCAGCAGGGGGGCGGACATCAACGTGCAGGAGAACAACGGGACCACCCCGATCATGCGCGCCGCAGGCATCGGCAACATCGACCGGTACAAGGAAGTCATCACCGCCGCAGGCGGCGACCCCCGGTTGCCATCGGCGCAGATCAGGCTGCAGGATCAGGTGCGGCTCGCCAACGCGGTCGAGATCGTCCGCATCCTGCGCAACGCCGACGCGTACGTGAACGTCCAGAACGACCTCGGCGCCGACGCGCTGACCGTCTCCCGCATGCGCACCGACGCCCCAGGCAAGCTCATCCACGGGCTCCTGCTCGAGGGCAAGCGCATCTCGCAGAGCGAGTACGAGGCGATGTACCCCGGCCGGAAGGTCAGCGAAAACGAAGGCGAGAACTGATCGGGATCCGGCGGCTGATCAGTCCCCGTGCTTCTGACGGAGCCTGGGGCTCAGCCGCAGCAGCAGTTGCAGACGCTCGATCTCGTTGAGCCAGTCCTGCAGCGTCGCGCGCAGTTCATCGGTCGGGATCGGCGCGCCGGGCAGCGGGCAGTTGGCGCCCAGTTGCTGCGCCGCCATCGAGCGGTACCGCGTCAGCGAGCGGTCACCCATCAGCCCGATGAACTCGAAGTCCTCCGCCATGAAGACCGCAGTCGGCACGCGCAGCCCCTGGCAGATCATGATCCGCTGCGACAGGTCCGCGTGCTCGTCGCGATCGACGAAGCGCAGGTCGATCATCTCCGTCGCTTCCGCGATGCGCGCCAGCAGGGGGCACTGCTGCACGCAGTCACCGCACCACACGCCCGACGACACGAGGATGTGCATCTTCCTGGTGAAGCTCTGGAGCAGGGTGCGTTGCGGCTCCGTCAGCTCGATCTGGTCGTACACCGCGCGCCACGCCGACTGCTTCTCAGGCTTCGCCGTCGAGACATACTGATCAAAGCCGAGCCCCGCGCGGTGCTTGCGCTCAAGGAACTCGGCGTCGAGGGCGTGGGGGGTGGTCGCGGTGTCCATCATTCTCGTCCCTTCCGGTGCATGAAAAACGCCGGCGATTCCACCGGCTTCGCCACAGGGTAGGCGGCCGCCCAAGGCTTGTCCCGATCCATCACCGACAGCGAAAATCAGCCTGCCGAAGCGGATTCCTCGTTGAGCATGTCTTTGAGCGCCCGGAGCGCATCAAACGCCTGCAGGGGGGTCATCGACTCGATCTCGACGCCGCCCAGCCGCTCGACGATCGGCGATGGGGTGGGGGCGAAGAGGCTCATCTGCGCCGAATCCAGAGCGTGATCCGCTGCTGCCCGAGGCGCCGAGGCGCTCGCGTTCATCGGATGCCCGCCCTCGTGCCCGCTCCCATGCGAGACTGTCAGTGTCTCCAGCAGCTCCTGCGCCCGCTCGATCACGCGATCTGGGACCCCAGCGAGCCGCGCGACGTGGATGCCGTAGCTCCGGTTCGTCCGCCCAGGCAGGATCCGGTGCAGGAAGACGACCTCGTCGTTCCATTCTCGAACAGAAACGTGCAGGTTCCGCACGCGCCCAGGCGCAGATTCTTCCAGCTGCGTCAGCTCGTGGTAGTGCGTCGCGAAGAGCGTCCGCGCGCCCAGGTCCGTCGCGGCCATGCGCTCCGCGATCGCCCACGCGAGCGACAGCCCATCGAGCGTGCTCGTGCCGCGCCCGATCTCGTCGAGCACCACCAGCGACCTCGGCGTCGCGCCGTGGAGGATGCGCGCCGTCTCGGTCATCTCGACCATGAACGTCGATTGCCCCGCGTGCAGCGCATCGTCCGCGCCGACGCGCGTGAAGACCTTGTCCGTCAGCCCGATCGTCGCCGAGTCCGCCGGGACGAAGGACCCGGTGTGCGCCAGCAGCGTCAGCAGCGCCGCGGTGCGGATGTGCGTGCTCTTGCCCGCCATGTTGGGGCCGGTGATCAGCGCGAGCTTCGCAGGGTCATCCGTCGTCCCCAGCACGATGTCGTTGGGGACGTAGCCCTCGCCCAGCGTCGCCTCCAGCACCGGGTGCCGCGCCTGCGCAACATCGAGCGTGGGGGGCTCGACGATCGCCGGCTTCGACCATCCTCTGCGGTGCGCGACATCCGCGAACCGAAGCAGCGCATCGATCCGCGCTACGGCGTCGGCGAAGACCGCCAGCGCCGCCGTTTGGCCGCTGATCTGCGCACAGAACCGGCTGAAGAGCGCCTGCTCGCGCGCGATCGCCGTCGCCTGCGCCGACTGCGCCCGGTCCTCGAACGTCTTCAATTCCGGCGTGATGTACCGCTCGGCGTTCTTGAGCGTCTGTTTGCGCGTGAAGATGTCCGGCGCCCGGCGTGCCTGCGCCGCGGGTAGCTCAATGTAATACCCGAAGACCTTGTTGTACCCGACCTTCACGCTGGGCAGGTCGTGCTCCTCGATGAGCCGCGCCTGGTACGCCGCCAGCCAGGTGTGCGCATCGCGCGTCAGCGAGCGCGATTCGTCCAGCTCCGCATCGAACCCATCGGCGAAGAGCCCGCCCTCGCGCAGGTGCGCCGGCGGTGAATCAACGCACGCCCGCGCCACCTCCGACGCGATCGGCCCGAGCACCTCGTGCGCGCCGTGCAATTCGGCATGATCCAACTCGAACGCTGCGACACCCTCGAGCGTCGCCATGATCCCCTCTGCTTGCTCGAGCGAGCCGCCCAGCGCTGCGAGGTCCCTCGGCGTCGCGCGGCCCATCCCGAACCGGCCCGCGATGCGCGCCACGTCCTGCACGCTCGCCAGCGACTCGCTGAGCTCCTGCGCCATCCGCCGGTCTTCGACGAGCGCCGCGACGCACGCCTGCCGAGCCTCGATCGCGTCGATGTCCGCCAGCGGCCGGCACAGCCACTGCCGCAGCAGCCGCCGGCCCATCGGTGTCATCCGACGCGCGCCGCTGAGGAAGACCCCCAGCAGCGAGCCGTCGGTCTGGCCATCTCGAATAGTTCGTTCGACCTCCAGCGCGCGCAGCGACGCGCCGTCGATCGCCATCCGCCCGTCCTCGACCTGCCGCGAGGGCGCCTGCAGGTGCGCCAGCGCCCCGGCGTCCGCGCTCTCGTCCTGCTGCTCGCGCGCCAGTTGTGTCTCGTGCAGGTACCGGACCACCGCGCCGATCGCAGCGATCGCCGGGTCGTCCTGCGCCAGGCCCCACCCCTCGACGCTCGTCACGTTGAACTGCTTGCGGATCGCCTCCTGCGCCTCAGCGGCGCGGAACTGCCACCCCGGCCGCGGCGTGATCGCGCACCCGACCGCCGTCGCGGCGTCAGCGATCCGCCGAGCCCGCTCGTCGTCGCCGTCATAGACGACCTCGCACGCGCCGAGCCTGGCCAGCTCATCCGCCACGGCGCCCGCGGGCTTGTCGATGATCGTGAACGTCCCGGTCGAGACCTCGACGACCGCGATGTCTATCCGGTCGTCGCTGTCGCGCCCGCCCGAGCCGTCGCGGAAGTGGATCGCCACGAGGTTGTTCGTCGCGTCGTCATCGAGCAGCGCCGCGTCAACGAGCGTCCCAGGCGTGATGACCCTCGTCACCGCGCGCTCGACGATCCCCTTGGCTTCCTTGGGGTCCTGGATCTGATCGCACATCGCGATGCGGAACCCCTGATCGACGAGCCGCCTGACGTACCCCTCGACCGCGTGGTGGGGGACCCCAGCCATCGGGATCCCGTTGGCGCGCTGCGTCAGCGTGATCCCGATCGCCCGGCTCGCGACGATCGCGTCGTCATCAAAGAGTTCGTAGAAGTCCCCCATGCGGAAGAGCAGCAGGCACTCCGGGTGCTGCGCCTTGAACCGCGCGTACTGCCGCATCGCTGGCGTATCCCGCGGGTCGGACTTCTTCTTCGGTTTGTAGGGGGTCTTGGTGGGCATGGCGAGCGGTGCAGGATACAGCGCCCAAAACAGTTTGTTTGATGAATGTTCCCGCGATCCCGCGCCCAAAACCAACACAGCCCGGCCGATGACCGGGCTGCGTCCCCCGCATTGCTGCGGCAAGTGGAGCGGAAGGGGGTCGAACCCTCAACCTC
>CAYGNN010000128.1:0-8199 GCA_964351165.1 uncultured Phycisphaeraceae bacterium | reverse complement strand
GCTGGGGCTCAGCACATCCGCGCCGCGGAAGTTCGCGAGGCTCGACCGCCTGCCGCTCACATCACCTGTGAGGACGTCCACCATCGGGCGCACGTGCAGACACAACTGCCGGATCATCTCGCCGGTGAGCAGGCCCTGGCCGAAGTCGGCGATGATCGCCGCCTCGCACTGGCCGCACGCGTCTGTTGCAGTATCCATCAGATCCTGCTGCTGCGAGGCGTCGAGCTCTGCAGGGGCAGCGAGATCGACCTTCATCACCTTCTGCTGCCCAACGAGGAACCGCTGCTTCTCCACGATCGGCGCAGCGGTCATCACCCAGCGCGTCTCGACGCCCTCGGCGTCCAGCCGCATCCGCAGCGCCGCGGCTTCGCGCGTTGCAGGATGACCGGTCACCAGCACAGGATGTGCGCCCAGCGCCGCGAGATGCCTGGCGATGATCGCAGCGCCACCGTCATACGAGCGCGTCTCCAAGGGGCGCAGCGTCATGATGGGGCTCTCGCCGGCGACATCGGGGCGGTCGCAGAAGAGGTAGGAATCGGTGATGCACTCGCCGATGACCGCGACCCTGCGGCCTTTGAACGAGTCCAGCGAAGACGCGATCGATTCTGCGGTGATGCCGTAGCGCTGCAGGAGCCTGCGGATCTGCGTGTGCTGCGCGCCGCCCTCGTTCTCCATCGAGGCGATCAGCGCGGTCGAGCTGAAGACGACATCTCCCGATGAGAAGACGACGCGGCCGCCGTGCTGCTCGACGACCTCGCGTTCGTGCGCAAAGCGCGGGTCTTTGTTCGTCTCGTACTCGCGGCCCTTGATGTAGACATCAGGTTTGGTGATCGCGAGCAGGTCCGCCGCGGTCGGCTGGTGATCGACGTGCACGAAGTCCACGCAGTCGAGCGCCGCGAGGCTCTCGGCGCGGAGGTCATCGCTGAAGAGCGGGCGGCCCGGGCCTTTCCCCACGCCGGCGTCCGCTGTGACCGACACCAGCAGCACGTCGCCCGATTTCTTCGCCTGCTGGAGGTGCCTCACGTGGCCAGGGTGGACGATGTCGAAGCAGCCGTGGCACTGGACCAGCCGCTGACCGGTTCGCGACAATTCCTCGCGCACAGAGCGGAGGGTCGCGAGGTTCAGGATCTTCGGTGACGCGGCGGCGGAGGACATCGTGTCCCCAATATCGACCCGATGGCCCGGATCTCCGAAAAACCGGCTCTGCGAGCGACTTCAGCCGCGGGTCGCGAGGATCATCTCCGCCATCTCGCGGAAAGCCCCACCGCCGCCTGGGAGCGTCAGGACGACGCTGACAGAATCGCGGACATCCGCCACCGCGTCGCAGGGGCAGACCGCCAGCGCTGCGAGCCGCATCGCCGGCAGGTCGTTGACGTCATCACCGATGAAGATGGTCCGGTTGGGGTCCACCCTGAGCCGCTGGCACATCGCTGCGAACCGCTCGCCCTTGTCGCCGTGGCCGACGTCGATGTCATCGACGCCCAGGTTCTCGCCCCGCCTGCGGATGACGCCGTCATCGACGCCGGCGCTGCACCAGCCGACCTTGACCCCGGCGTCCTTGAGACGCTTGACGCCCATGCCGTCCTTCATGTTGAAGAAGCGGATCGTCTCGCCGCTCGAGGTCAGGCCGATCCTGGCGTCGGTGAGGACGCCGTCCACGTCGCTGATGACCGCCTCGATGGGGGCGATCCTGCGGAATTGCTCGATGGCCTGCGTTGGGTCTGGGGCTGGGGTCATCGCCCCACGATACGCCCCGATCGCCCCTGCGGCCCTCCTGCGGGCCTGACTGAATGCTCGTGGTCCGAAATAACAACGGATTCCGGGATCGGAGCGGACTCCGGCAGCAAACTCGGGCCTGTTCTGGACCGATACCAAGGGGGTCCGAACGACCGGAGTGACGCCATGCCCGCTTCTGAATCTACTTCGACCACCGCCAAACGCCCCAGGGCGCGAGCGGTCATTGTCGATCCGCCACCGCCGGCGCCCAGCGGTCGTGATCGCCGCAAGCATCAGCGGCACCCGATCGAACGCCCTGCGAAACTCTTCTGCCCCAAGTCCGGGCGCTTCCTCGCAGGGCGCACGCGGAACATCTCCGCAGGCGGTGTGCTCGTTGAGGTCGATGCCTGCGAGACAGTCGAGTCCGGCGATTCGGTGCTGATGACCGTCGCGTTCGGCGACCGGTTCATCGTTCCCATGTCGGAGCTGGTCCCCTGCTCGGTGATCCGCACGAACCGGAACGACAGCGACAGCGGCGCCACCCTGGCGATCGCGTACGACAACGCCGCAGAGACAGCGATGTCCGCCTGACCTCAGGCCTCACGCAACAACATCACAACTGGTTCCGGCCGGGGCTCGATCAGCTCCGGTGCGTCCTGACGCGCCCCCGGATCCGCTTGTTGGGCATCGCCTTGGGGACGATCCCATCGGGGAACTTCTTCGCGTCGTCCTTCACGCTCACCGTGGCGTCGTCCGATTCGGCTGGCGCTGCTGGCTCTTCGAAGCGGCTCGGCTTCCGCATCGCCTCGGCGTCCGCCTTCTCACGCTCGCGCTCCTCGAGCACGCGCTGCGGGATGGGGCCCGGCTTGAAGTCGGGGTAGTCCATCTCCGGGATCTCGGTGTTGGCGAGCTGCTCGATCGTCGTCAGCAGCGGGCCCTGCTCGCTGGTGACGAAGGTCCACGCGACGCCGTCGCGGCCGGCGCGGGCCGTGCGTCCGATGCGGTGGATGTAGACCTCAGGGTCTTCGGGCAGGTCGTAGTTGACAACGTGCGTGATGCCATCGACATCGAGGCCGCGCGCCGCCAGGTCCGACGCAACCAGCACGCCGAGCTCGCCATCGCGGAGCTTGTTCATCACCGCGTTGCGCTTGCCCTGGTACATGTCGCCGTGGATGGCGTGGGCGTCGATGCCCTTGTCGTTGAGGTAGGACGTGAGCTTGTCCACGGTCGCCTTCGTGCGGCAGAAGACGACGGTCAGCGCCGGCTCCTCGTGCCGCAGCAGGTGCAGCAGCAGGCTGCGCTTGTCCCACGGCGCGACGGAGAGGTAGTGCTGCTCGACCATCGAGACGGTCAGCGAGCCAGCGACGGTGACGATCTTCTCCGCGTCCTTCTTCATGTGCGTGCGCGCCAGGCGCTCGATCTCGTCGCTGAGCGTCGCGGAGACGAAGAGGGTCTGGTGCTCGGTCTTCACGCGGCCGAGGATCTTGCGGATGTCCTCGCGGAAGCCGATGTCGAGCATCCGGTCAACCTCGTCGAGGACGACGAACTTGATGTTGTCGAGGTGCAGGTAGCCGCGATCGACCATGTCCATGTACCGGCCTGGCGTCGCGACAACGATCTCAGGGTTCTTCGCGAGGCGCGCCGCCTGCGTGTTGATCGCCTGACCGCCGTAGACAGGGACCGCGTTGATCGGTGTGAAGTGCGCGATCTCGTTAATCTCGCGGGCGAGCTGGATCGCGAGCTCACGCGTGGGGCACAGGACGATCGTCTGGAAGGGCAGGTCGCGCGAGGCGTTGTTGACGATTGGGATGCCGAACGCGGCGGTCTTGCCGGAGCCGGTCTTCGCCTGGCCCAGCACGTCCTTGCCCTCGAGGAAGGGCGGCAGGATCGCGGCCTGCACCTTGGTCGGGTGCTTGAAGCCCATCTCGTCGAGGCCCTTCAGGACGCTCGAGCGGACGCCGAGGTCTTCGAAGGTCTGGTCGGAGAAGACTTCCTGCGCACGAGCGCTGGTCGATGGCGCGCTCCGCTTGCGGGGCGCGGTGCTGCGGTCATCGCCGGAATCCTGAGGGGCGCGGTCGCCACCGCCGCCGCCACCACCGCTGCGGCCCTTGCGGCCGCCACGCGAGCGCCGGCTGCGCTTCTTGCGTCCGCCGTTCTCCTCACCATCACGCGATCGTTCGCCGCCGTTGTCGGCAGACGGATCGCCCTCGGCGTTCTGGGTAGCGTCAGGCTTGCTGGCGCTCTTCTTGCCACGACGGCGGCGACGCTTCTTCTTCGCGCCCCCATCGGTGTCGCCCTGGTTGTTCGTGGAATTCTCGTTGGTCGCGTCGTCCGACGCGGTCGCGGCGCTGTTTTCGTCAGGCATTGGTGCTGTTCGCGCTGATCCGAGTCGCGCCGGACCCGGATGACAGGCGTTCACACCGCTCAAACCCCGCTGCGACGCAGGGAATGGTGGTGCGGACGCGAACCATCCGACCGGACGCGCCCCGGCGATCAGGGCAGTCCTGTTCGAGGCGGGCTGCTCGCCTCGGTAATTTTCTTTAAGTTGTTTGTTGATTTGATCTTACAGCCGAAGCATCGCCGTTCCATGGGGATGCTGGATCTTCACGCCTCTATGGTAGGTCCGCCTCAGGGTCGGCACAAGATCCAGCGGCAAAACAACCACCAAACGGGCGGTTCTCAGGGTACAACTGCGGCCGATGTCCCAGGAAAACACCCCATGCCGACCGCCTGCACCAGAAGGCTCGTGGTCCAGAACCGGCCAGATCGGCCTGCTGCTGGGGCCCCTGCTGGGCGCCGGGGTCCTGCTGCTGGGGCCGGACTCGATGAGCGACGCAGCGCGAGCGACAGCGGCGCTCGGGACGCTGATGGCGGTGTGGTGGATGACCGAGGCGCTGCCGCTGCCCGCGACGAGCCTGCTGCCGATCGCGCTGCTGCCGCTCTTGGGCGTCGCACCGATCGGCGCAGCCACAGCGCCGTACGCGCACAAGTTCATCTTCCTCTTCATGGGCGGCTTCATGCTGGCGCTGGCGATGGAGCGGTGGAACCTGCACCGGCGCATCGCGCTGCTGACGCTCCTGCTCTTCGGCACGAGCCAACGACGCATCGTCGCAGGGTTCATGGCAGCGACTGCGGTCCTCTCGATGTGGGTCAGCAACACCGCGACCGCCGTGATGATGCTCCCGATCGCGACGAGCGTGCTCGCCTTCGCATCGACCGCTGAACAGGACGAGGACGACGCGAACACCAAACGCCTCGGCCTCTGTCTGCTGCTCGGCGTCGCGTACGCCGCCAACATCGGCGGGATCGCGACGATCATCGGGACGCCCCCCAACGTGTTCCTGGTTGGGTATCTCCGCGATGCGCAGGGGATCGATGTTTCGTTCCTCCAGTGGATGCAGGTGGGCCTGCCGCTGGCGGTGGTGTTTGTCGTCATCACGTGGGCGCTGCTGACGTACGTGCTGCACCCTCTCGGCAGCACGCCGATGGAGGGCGGTCGCGAATTGATCAGGCGCCAACTCCGCGAGCTGGGGGCGCCCTCGACCGGTGAGAAGATCGTCTTCGTTGTCTTCATCACCACGGCGATCGCGTGGATCGTGCGCGAGCCGTTGACCGGCGTGATCCCTGCGCTCGACAGGCTGGATGACGCAGGAATCGCGATCATCGCGGCGCTGCTGCTCTTCATCATCCCGGTGCGCCCCAGCGAGGGCGTCTTCACGCTGGACTGGCCGACCGCCAGCCGTCTCCCCTGGGGCGTGCTGCTGCTCTTTGGGGGTGGGTTGAGCCTCGCCAGCGCTGTGCAGACGAGCGGGCTCGACACCTGGATCGGCGATCAATCGGCTGGCCTCAGCGGGGCGCCCACCTGGCTGATCATCTGCTCGATCACCGCGATCGTCATTTTTCTGACAGAGATCACGAGCAACACCGCCACCGCAGCGGCATTCCTGCCTGTTCTCGGCGGCGCGGCGCTGGGGATGGGGATCGAGCCGATGTTGCTCGTCGTCCCTGCGGCGCTGGCTGCGAGCTGCGCCTTCATGATGCCGGTCGCGACGCCCCCCAACGCGATCGTCTTCGGTTCAGGGAAAGTGCGCATCGGCGAGATGATGCGCGCCGGGTTCGCGCTCAACCTCATCGGCATCGTGCTGATTACCCTGTGCGCGTACTCCACGATCGCGTGGTTCCTGATGCCGAGCGCCCAGCCGATCACCCAGCCATGACTGTGAAGCAGAACAAATCCCGCGACAACGCGATCGCCAGCGCCATCGAGGGGTGGTTCGTCGCCAATGCGCGGGACCTCCCCTGGCGGACGGAGCCCCGCGACGGCTACTACGCGCTCGTCAGCGAGGCGATGCTGCTGCAGACGCAGGCGTCTCGCATCGCAGAGCGGTTCCCGGTCTTCATCAAGCGGTTCCCGACGATCGAGGACCTTGCCGCCGCGAGCGAGGAAGACGTGCTCGCGCAGTGGTCGGGGCTTGGGTACTACCGGAGGGCGAAGAACCTGCACCGCGCGGCGCAGCAGGTTGTCGAGGAGCACGGCGGGGTTGTCCCGCGTGATGTTGCGCTGCTGCGCGCGCTCCCTGGCGTCGGGCGGTACACCGCCGGGTCGATCGCGAGCATCGCGTACAACGAGCCGGCGCCGATCGTTGATGGGAACGTCGTGCGCGTGCTGCTGCGGGTCGAGGGGCGGGACCTGCCCCCGACCGAGACCGCGACGATGAACCTGCTCTGGGCGCGCGCGACGGACCTTGTCGAAGCTGCGAACTCACCGGCGCATTTCAACGAGGGGCTGATGGAGCTAGGCGCGACTGTTTGCACGCCGAAGTCGCCTGATTGCGCTGCGTGCCCGGTGAAGTCGCGCTGCGTCGCGAATCGCGAGCAAACCCAGCACGAGATCCCCCGGCCGAAGCCGAGGGCGAAGCAGACGACCGTCCATGCGGCGAGCGTCGTCGTGCGAGATCCGAAGGGCCGCCTGCTCATCGAACGCCGTGGAGACGCCGGCATGTGGGCGGGGCTCTGGCAGGCGCCGACGATCGAATCGGAGGGCAGGGCCCCAACGAGGGCGGAGATCGCGTCGATCGCCCCAGGCGGGAAGCCAAGGAAGGTCGGGTCGTTCGAGCACCTGACGACGCACCGGCGGTTCGCGTTCACGATCTACGAGGCCCCAGCGCCGCCCAGACGCAGGGCCGACCAGCGCTGGGCGAGCGAATCGCAGATCGCGGAGCTGGCGCTGGCGAGGCCCCAGATGCGGATCCTGCTCGGCGATCCGGGAGCAGGGCTCAACGCTGGACGGCGGAAATCCGAAGGCTAGACTTGCCACTCGCCGGTTTTCAGGCAGACGCTGCCGCCCGGTGAGGACAGTTCGGTTGACCCTCAGCAGCCCCATCGGGGCCCGGCGGCCCGGCCGGTCACCAACGGGATCGTCGCTGACGGCGCACCGCGCCACGCACGCGACGAAAAAGGAAAACGACAACACATGATTGATGAAACCCTGATTGCATCGCTCGGCGTCGCCGACGATGAGGCGATGGATCTGCTCCGTGGCGCGTTCGGCGATGAAGTCGCCGGCGGCGACATGGACTCGCTGCTCGTCGGCGCGATCTCCGACCTCGAGATCAACGCGATGCTCGACGGCACCGTCGTCGGCATGGCCGGCGATGACGTCGTCGTCGAGGTCGGCCTCAAGTCCGAGGGCCTGATCCCCAAGACCGAGTTTGATGACCTCACCCAGGTCCGCCCCGGCGACAAGGTGAAGGTCCTGCTCGAAGCCCTCGAGGGCGACGGCGGCCTCATCAAGCTCTCCAAGCGCAAGGCCGAGCGCCTCATCAACTGGAACAAGCTGGTTGAGACCGCGAAGGAAGGCGACATCGTCACCGGCAAGGTGCTCCGCAAGATCAAGGGCGGCCTGCTCGTCGATATCGGCGTGCCGGCGTTCCTGCCTGCGTCGCAGGTTGACATCCGCCGCCCGGGCGATGTCGGCGACTTCATCGGTCGTGATTGCCGCGCCGAGATCCTCAAAATCGACGAGCAGCGCCGCAACATCGTCATCTCGCGCCGCAAGCTCATCGAGGCCGAGCGTGACGCCGCCAAGAAGAAGCTCCTCGACAAGGTCAACCAGGGCGACCTGGTGGAAGGCACGGTCAAGAACATCGCCGACTTCGGCGCGTTCGTGGACCTGGGCGGCATCGACGGCCTGCTGCACATCACCGATATGTCCTGGGGCCGGGTCAACCACCCCTCCGAGATTGTCAAGATCGGCGAGAAGCTCGAGGTCAAGATCCTCAACATCGATTACGACCGCGAGAAGATCGCGCTGGGTCTCAAGCAGAAGGAGACCAGCCCCTGGGAGGAGATCGAGGCGAAGTACCCGGTCGGCTGCCGCATCAAGGGCGCGGTCGTCAACATCATGTCCTACGGCGCCTTCGTCAAGATCGAGGACGGCATCGAGGGCCTGGTGCACATCTCCGAGATGTCCTGGACCCGCCG
>CAYGNN010000127.1:0-8252 GCA_964351165.1 uncultured Phycisphaeraceae bacterium | reverse complement strand
GTCCTCCGGCGCGAGGGTGCGCGCCACGGTCAACATGTCAGGCTTCACAGCCGCACTCCTTCTTCAAGAGGTGTTCGAGCGCAGCCCACAGCGACAGCCGCGATGGGTCTGCGAAATCAGGATGAAACGATGGGTGGTCCGCCCGCGGATCAGCCGAAGCTGGCGCAGCGATCCCCAGCGCCTCTGGTTATCCCAAAGGCGCGACGATTGGCACTGGATGTCTGGATGCGTTGGTACATCTGCAGTCTCCAGGAATGGGGAGCGGGAATATTGCCAGAACATCCTGCGATGTCAACAGGCAATCTCGAAGAAAACACAAACTTGCAACGACATTACACTGCGCGCATGACGCACCCCCCAACATTCGGCGTGCCCGAGCCGTGGCTCGTTCCCGTCACACTGGAAAATGCGCACGTCCGGCTGGAACCCCTCACCACGGCGCACGCCGCGGAGTTGTGCGAGGCCGCAGGCGATGTCAGCACGTTCGACTATTTCTCCGTGATCCCAACGACGTGGGACGAGGCCGGGTTCGTCCGATACACCGAGTACCTGCATGGACCAGCGAAGACGATCCCCTTCTGCGTCGTCGATCTCGCATCAGGGAAGCGCGTCGGGATGACCTCCTACCTCGCGATCATGCCGACCAACCGCAGCGCCGAGATCGGCTGGACCTGGATCGGCCCTGCGTTTCGTGGAACAGTCGTCAACCCCTCGATGAAGCGGCTGCTGCTGAGCCACGCCTTCGACACGATGGGCGCGATCCGTATGCAGCTCCGCACCGACGAGCGCAACAAGCACAGCCAGGCAGCGATCAGCAAGCTGGGCGCGAAGCTCGAGGGCACGCACCGGCAGGACAAGCTGATGCACGACGGCTTCCGCCGCTCGTCCGTCTTCTATTCGATCCTGGAAGACGAGTGGCCGGCGGTCCGGGACAGGCTCGACGAGCGCATCGCTGCGTACTCCTGATCGTTACTCGCCGGCCCAGATGCGCAGGACCTCGATGTCCTCGGCGCTCAGCGCCGCCTCAGGATGCATCCGCAGGTAATCGGGCAGCGGCATGTGCCCCTCCTCCGCTTCCTCGTACGACTCGTGGATGATGTCCGCGCGGTCCTCCGCGTCGTACTCGTCCCAGGTCGAGAAGTTGACGTGCTTCCTGCCGTGATCGACGTGCCCTGCGACCCGCCACGAGATCGGCGCGATCCTGCTGTACCAGGGCCAGACCGTCTCGTTGGAGTGACAGTCGAAGCAGGACCGCTTCAGGATCGCCATGACCTCAGGCGGCGCATCGACGACCTGTGTCACCGGAGGGTTCGAGCGGTCCACCGTCTTGAACTGGATGCCAACGAAGACCACCAGCGCCAGCCCCACCACGACGAGGATGAGCGTCTTGAGCATCGACCGCTTCTTCTCTGGCTCTGCCGTGCTGGTCTGTGGTGCGTTCTCGTCGGTCATCGCGTCATTCTCCTGCGGTTGCGGATCGGCGCCTGTTGGTGAACAATCGCGGACCAACAGTCAATCCCATGAGGTCTTCCCATGTGCGAGAGCAAGCAAGCATCCTACACCGCCGCCAGCCCCTTCGTGGATGGGCCGATCACCGACCTCGCGGTCTTCTGTTCTGACGCCAGATTCGGCGCCCAGTGCGAGGAATTCGTCGCGAAAATCCTCGGCCACAGCCGCTTCGACCGCCTCGTCGCGCCTGGAGGGCCGGCGTGCATGCTCGACTGGACGACGGTCGTCCACGAGGACGCGGAGACCGTCGAGCGCATGAAGTGGTTCCTCATCGAGAACCACGAGATCGACCGCGTGATCCTCATCGCGCACCAGGGCTGCGCGTACTACACGATCAAGCTCGAGGTCGCGCTGGACGTGCTCAAGGAGCGGCAGAAGGCGGACCTGAGGAAGCTCGCCGATCGCATCCGGGACGTGAAGCCGGGGCTCGCGGTCGAGGCGTGGTTCGCAGGGGTCGAGGGCGACCGGATCGCGTTCGAGCACGTCCCGGCGTGAAGTCCGATAGCGGACCGATCTGACCGATTCGGCAGCGCCGCCTAGAATGTCGGCAGATCCACCCCAGGCGCCATCAACGTCACCAAAGTCGATCAGACGGAGCAATTCGCGATGCCGTACTACAAGCAGATGGGCAAGTTCCCGCAGGCCAGGCACACCCAGTTCCGCCGCCCTGATGGCGCGCTGTACTCGGAAGAGGTCTTCGGCTCCGAGGGCTTCGTCGGACCCACCACGACGATGTACCACATCCACCCCCCGACACAGGTCGCAGGCTGGAAGACCCTGTACACCGTCAAGCCGGAGTACGTCGAAGAGAACACGATGCGCATGCGCCACCTCGTCACCACGCGCCTCAAGGCGCAGGGCGACCCGGTCACCGGCCGCGTGATCATCATGGGCAACGCTGACGTCGAGATGTCCATCTGCGTCCCCGCCGAACCCATGGAGTACCACTTCAAGAACGGCCAGGGCGACGAGTGCATCTTCATCCACTACGGCTCAGGCGTCTGCCACACCTCGCTTGGCACCCTGAAGTTCGGCAAGAAGGACTACCTCGTCATCCCCAAGGGCGTCGTCTACCAGATGATCTTCGATGAGCTGTCCGACGAGGACCGCCCCGACGATCACACGAAGGAAGAGATGCCCTACGGCAAGTTCGTCTGCTTCGAGACGATGAACGCCTCGCACATCCAGCCGCCGCCCAGGTACCTCTCCAAGACGACATCGCAGTTCCTCGAGCACGCCCCCTACTGCGAGCGCGACCTGGTCACGCCATCGGAGCCGCTCACTTTCGACGAGCGCGGCGATTTCGAGGTCCGCATCAAGGCGCGCAACTGCGTCCACTCCTACATCTACCACTACCACCCCCTCGACGTGGTCGGCTGGGATGGCTGCTACTACCCCTACACCTTCAACGTGGACAACTTCGCGCCGATCACCGGCAAGCTGCACATGCCGCCCCCCATCCACCAGACCTTCGAGGGGCACAACTTCGTCATCTGCTCATTCTGCCCCAGGGCGCTCGACTTCCACCCCGACGCGATCCCGGTCCCCTACAACCACTCCAACCTCGATTCCGACGAGGTCCTCTATTACGTCGAGGGCAACTACAAGGCGCGCAAGGGAATCGATGTCGGCTCCGTCTCGCTGCACCCCCAGGGCATCCCCCACGGGCCGCACCCAGGCACTGTCGAAAAATCGCTCGGCGCGACGTACACCAACGAGCTGGCGGTCATGTGCGACACCTTCCGGCCGCTCTTCGTCACGAAGGCCGCGATGGGGCTCGACGATGACAAGTACCCGGCCAGCTGGGCCGGCGAGCACTTCCCGGTCGGGAAGGAAGGCGCTGTCGAGAATGGCCAGGCCGCGACGTCAGGCGATCCCAAGAGCACGCCTGTCTGGTAAGCCAACGCCCCCCTCGATCCGCGATTGTGGGTGAATCGACGCCTTGTTTGTGCCTACTTTGGCCCCCGAGTAGCATTCCTGTTCGGCGCTGATTGCCCCGCGCCGAGCACGGATGGAGCAGGGATGCCGCACGGAACGAGCAAGCCGAACCAGTCACATCTTCTTCGCAGGTTCCCTCGTTGGACCGCTGCGCTGGGCGCCCTCGCGTTCCTGATCGCAAGCCCTGCGCAGGCGCAGGTCAGCGAGATCGGCCTCGACCGCATCGACGGGCGCACGTTCGAGGGCCTCGAACTCCCGGAGAACATCCTGCCAGGAGGCGCCACCTTCCGCGCAGACAAGGCCTACGCCTGGGACGAGGGGACCACCAGGCGACTCGCCCTGCTCGGCGACATCGTCGTCACTGTCGGGATCCACACGTTCAAAGCAGATCAGGCCATCGTCTGGATGGAGCCGACCATCATCGATGGCGCCCAGGCGCACAAGCTCGCGATCTACTTCGATCAGGTCTTCGATCCAGCCGGCGACGCGGAGGTCGGGCTCTCCGCCGAGCGCATCCTGATCACCGGCGTGGTCCGCGGCGCCCGCACGCTCCAGACCGATTCCCTCGACCGGGGCAGGCCGGACTCGCAGTTCCTCGCGCAGGCCGAGCGCCGCCTCGCCCAGCACCTGACCACGATCGCCAACGAGGGCCGCATCCAGGTGGACCCCTTCTCCGGTGAGATCGTCAGCAACTCGCCGCAGCTCGTGCTCGACCCGGTCGAGCAGGGCGAGATCATCATCCCGGAACGCGGCGTGCTCAGCCTCGCCGCCCCGACGCGCGCGCTCATCACAGGCGAATCAGAGAACGCGGTGGTCCTGACCGACGGCGTGATCCTGGAATTCAACGACATCGAATCAGGCCAGACGCTGCAGATCAGCGCCGAGAGCGCCGTCGCTTTCCTTAGCCCTGAATCCGAGGGCGCTGACCCCTTCAACCTCACCGCCAACGACCTCACCGGCGTCTACTTCGAGAAGAACGTCGTCGCGACCAACGGCCGGTACACGCTCCGCGGCCCTCGCCTGCACTACGACCTGGCGACGGACCGCGCCGTCGTGCTCGACGCGGTCTTCTGGACGTACGACGAGAAACGGGGCCTGCCGCTGTATGTCCGCGCCGACGCGATCCGCCAGACCTCGACCAACGAGTGGAACGCGGAGAACGCCCGCGTCGCCAACTCCGCGTTCTTTGAGCCGCAGTTCTCGCTCGGCGCGACGAACGTCACGATCAACCGCGACATCCGCGCCGATGGCTCATCGCGGATCTCCGCCGACGCGAAATCCGTCAACCTCCGTTCCGGCGGCGCCTCGATCCTGGGGCTGCCCAGGCAGCGAGGCGAGATCGATGTCGGCCCGCTCCGCGAGGTCCGCCTCGAGACAGAGGACGGCGATCCGATCGTGCGCACGAGGTGGGACGCGGCGTCCTTGCTTGGGTTCGACCAGCCCTCGTGGCTCGACTCGCAGATCCTCCTCGATGGCTACCTCGACCGCGGCCCTGCTGCAGGCGTCGAGATCGACTGGAACAAGGCCAACGCCGAGGGGAACTTCTTCGCGTACACCATCTACGACGACGGCACTGACATCCTCCCCAGCGGTGATCGGCAGGATCAGGACGACGAGTGGCGTGGCGTCGTCCTGGCCGACCACATGCAGGAGCTGGGCGACGGCTGGACCTTCAGCGCCGAGCTCGCGTGGATGTCCGACCCGACCTTCCTCGACGCGTTCTACGACAACCTGGCGCGCACGCACCGGGAGTTCATCAACTCTGTCGCGCTGACGCGATCGGAGAACAACACCCTGCTCTCCCTGGAAGCGCGCGCGCCGCTGACGGACTTCGTCCCCAACCACGACCTGCTCCAGAGCCAGGGATTCCAGTTGCAGAAGCTCCCGGAGCTCACGCACTACCTCGTCAATCAGGACCTCTTCGAGGGCGTGCTGAAACTCGATTCGGAGATCACGCTCACCAGCATGGCGATGAAGTTCACCGATGAGTCCGCCGCCGACCTGGGGTTCAAGAAGAACCAGGACGCCCTCGCGGCGCTGGGGATCGCGCCAGCGATGTCCCCAGCGGACCGGCTCAACGCGCTGGGGTACACCGAGAGCACCGTCAACCGCCTGGACATCCGCGAGGAGATCTCCGCGCCGCTCTCGTTCGGCGCTCTGAACGTCACGCCCTTCATGGTCGGCCGCTTCACCGCGTACGACACCGACTTTGATTCCTTCCGCACTACCAACAACGACGACGAGCACCGCCTCTGGGGCGCCGTCGGCGTGCGGTTCGCGACGAGCCTCGTCCACGTCGATGAGTTCGCGGAATCGCGCCTCTTCGACATCCACAGGCTCCGGCACATCATCGAGCCCTCCGCCACGTTCTGGGCCTCGGACACCTCGCTCAACCGCGACGAGCTCCCGCTCTACGAGCACGACGTCGAGGGCATCAACGAGGGCGCCGCGTACAGGCTGGGCCTGAAGAACACCTGGCAGACCAAGCGCGGCGGCCCGGGCGCCTGGCGCAGCGTGGACTGGATCGTCGTCAACACCGACTTCGTCCATACCGAGGACTACGAAGACTACACCGAGCCGATCGGCCGCTGGTACGAGGCCAGGCCGGAGAACTCCAACCTGGGCAAGTACCTCTCGGCGGACATGGTGATGCAGCTCACCGACGCTGTCGCGCTCACCGGCAGCGCCGTCTACGACTTCAACAACGATGTCCTCGCCACCGCGGCGGGCGGTGTGCTGCTCGATCACGGTTTCGGGTTCTCGTCCTACGCGGAGATCCGCGATATCGACTTCCTCGATTCAACGATCGTCCACGCCGGCGCGATCTACGAGCTCACGAGGGTGTACGCCATCGAGGGTCGCTTCGCGTACGACATCGAGGACTCCGACCTGAACCGGTTGGGCTTCGCGGTCCAGCGCCGGTTCCCCCAGTGGACGCTCGAAGTCGGCGCGGACATCGACGACATCCGCGACGCCACGTCGCTCTCGATCCAGATCCAGCCGGTCGGCGTCGCCGGCGAGGACCGCGCCAGGATCCTCCGCCGAGACCTGACGATCACCGGCGATCGCCTCTCGCCGGACCTGCCGGCGCGGCGCTCGCTCGAGTAGCGCCGACGCGCGAGCGCACGAAAAAGGGCTCCGTTCGGAGCCCTCTGAAACTGCATTCGATTCGCGTCAGCGTGATCAGCCGGTGATCTTGCTCACCTTGACGATCATGTGGCGCTGGCGGTGGCCCTGCTTGAGCTTGTAGCCCTTGCGGCGCTTGTACTTGATGACGTCGATCTTCTCGCCCTTCTTGTCGGGATCGATGATGTCCGCCGTGACGCTGGCGCCGCCGACGTAAGGCGTGCCGATCGTCGGCGAATCGCCGCCGATCATCAGGACGCGATCGAAGGTGACGGACTTGTCCTTGTCGCCGACCTTGCGGAGATCGATCTCCAGGACGTCGCCCTCGCTGACCTTCATCTGACCGCCGCTATCTTCAATGACTGCGTACATCGCGCCTGCCTTGCTGACTCAATGGGAACATGATCCCCCCTCAGGACGCTCCGTTGGGGGTCGGCAAGTCTAGCCCCCCATTTCGCCAGCCGCCACGCCTCGTCAACCTCTGTTGATATCCCTCAGGATCGGAGGCGTCAGCCTTGGTCAGACGCCAGCCGCCTCGCCCTGGGCGACCCTCGATCTTGCGATGGCGGTCCGCCACCTGGTGCATGCGGAGCAGCCGCCGCAGGGGGTTGAGCCGTCCCGCTGGCACCACCAGGAGGCGTCGATCGGGGCGTCCAGCTCCCGCGCCAGCTCCAGCAGCTGATCGAGCGTCAGGTCCAGCAGCGGCGTCTCGATCCGCACCGGGGCCTCACCAGCGCCGGTGTCGATCGCCACGAGCCGCGCCAGGAGCAGCGCCCTGTCCGCGGCCTCGGCGCCCCGGTCCAGGTCCTCGCCGCAGCGGATGGGCCAGACGACCCTCGCGCAGCCCCTGCTCGCGGCTGTCGAGACCGCCTGCAGCAGGGTCCACGTCGTCAGGAATGGACCGGCGTTGCGATCGCCTGAGGCGGTGTCCGAGCCGCCTGGCGTGATCAGGCTGTCGAGCCCCAGCAGGTCCACCTGGCGTTTGACCGTCTGCATGCGGCTCCCCTTCGCAGAGGGCAGGTGCGGCGGCACCCACGCGACGACGCTCCCTGGGTCAGGACAGATCAGACTCGCGACGAGGGCCTCAGGGCTCCCATCATGGATCACCAGCACCGTTTCTCCGCTGACACGCATGGCATGCTCCTTGGTGCGAGCGGGCCAAGGAAAAGGCCTGCCCGATCAAGAAGATCGGACAGGCCTGCTGTTGTTCTGCGAATTCGAGGGTCAGGCTCAGGAACCGGCAGCGCCGGTCGGGGCCTTGTCACTCCTGGCGACCTCCTTGGGCAGCGTCTGGCTGCGGATCAGCACGAGGGCGGCCTCGAGCTGCGTATCCACGCCCTCGGAGAGCAGACGCATCGGGTCCGCCTTCTCGGCGGCCTCCGGGTCGTCGTTGTGCGCCTCATCGTTGAGCAGGAAGAGGTCCGCCTCCTGACGGAGCACCAGGGCGTCGCCGATCTGCGAGGGGAGCATCTCCACCTCGACGTCCGGCTCGATGCCCCAGACCTTCGAACCATCGCGGCGGTGGATCAGGCGACCCTCCGGCAGCGAGTAGTACTGCGTGGTGAGCTTCAGCGCCGCCATGCCGCGGCCGACGTCGTAGACGTTCTGGACGCTGCCCTTGCCGTAGCTGCGGGCGCCGAGGATGATCGCCTTGCCGTAATCCTGCAGCGCGCCGGAGA
>CAYGNN010000126.1:0-8438 GCA_964351165.1 uncultured Phycisphaeraceae bacterium | reverse complement strand
ATATCAGGCACAGCGCCTCGACCGGCACGCCGTTGACGAGGATGTCAAGCCGCACCAGGCGGTCGGTCTGGAAGCCGATGATCTCGTAATCCATCGTGCCGTAGCCGCGCGTGATCGATTTCAGCTTGTCGTAGAAATCGTAGATGATCTCCGCCAGCGGCATCTCGTACTGCAGGATCTGCCGCGTCTCGGAGACGAACTGCTGGCTCTTGTAGATGCCGCGGCGGTCGCCGCACAGCGCCATGATGTCGCCGATGAACTCCATCGGGACGACGATCTCGACCTTCACGATCGGCTCGCGCAGCTCGTCGATCTCGCCAGCGTCCGGCAGGTCCGCAGGGTTCGTCACCTCGACGACTTCGCCGTTGGTCTTCTTTACCTCGTAGGACACCGTCGGCGCCGTCTGGATGATCTCGACCTTGCCCTCGCGCTCCAGCCGCTCCTGCACGATCTCCATGTGCAGCAGCCCCAGGAACCCGCAGCGGAAGCCGAAGCCCAGCGCATCGGAATGCACCGGCGCGAACGTGAAGCTCGCGTCGTTGAGGTTCAGCCGCTCGACCGCGTCGCGGAGCGTCTCGAACTCCGCGCCCTTGCCGCCCTCGCCGCCGCCGCTGGAGGGGTAGAAGTCACAGAACACCATCTGCTTCGGCTCTTCGTAGCCAGGCAGCGGTTCTTCCGCGGGGTTGTGGTCGATCGTGATCGTGTCGCCGACGCGGACATCCTTGAGCGTCTTGATCGCAGCGACGACGTACCCCGTCTCGCCGGCGCGGAGGGTCTTGACCTTCTCGCGCTGCGGCCTGTGCTTGCCGAGCTCGGTGATCGTGAACGTCCGGCCGACGCCCATCATGCGGATCTTGTCGCCGACGTTCAGCTGGCCATCGAAGACCCGGACGAAGACCACGACGCCGCGATAGTCGTCGTAGATGGAGTCGAAGATCAGCGCCCGCGTCTTGTCCGTCACCTGCGGACGAGGCCCTGGGAGCATCCGGCAGATCCCATCGAGCAGCTCCATCACACCCTCGCCGGTCTTGGCGGAGCAGAAGATGCAGTCGTCGGTATCGATGCCCAGCACGTGCTCGATCTCCAGCGCCACTTCTTCAGGCTGCGCGCCGGGGAGGTCGAGCTTGTTGACCACCGGGATAATCTCGAGATCCTGCTCGACCGCGAGGTACGCGTTGGCGACCGTCTGTGCCTCGACGCCCTGTGTGGAATCAACCACCAGCACAGCGCCCTCGCACGCGGTCAGCGCCCGGCTCACCTCGTAGGTGAAATCGACGTGCCCAGGCGTGTCGATGAAGTTGAGCATGTACGTCTCGCCTTCGTAGACGTGCTCAACAGTGACCGCCGACGCCTTGATGGTGATGCCGCGCTCGCGTTCGAGGTCCATCGAGTCGAGCAGCTGCTCGCGCGCTTCGCGGTCCGAGACGGCGCGGGTCGACTGCAGCAGCCGATCGGCGAGCGTGCTCTTGCCGTGATCGATGTGCGCAATGATCGAGAAGTTCCGGATGTTTTCGATCGGGATGGTCATTGGGAAGGGCGGAGATCGTTCCAGAGAAGGCGTGGGGCGCAGGCGTCAGGGCATCCGTGACCTGAGAGCGACGATTGTAGCGGCCCCCAAGGGGAAACCGAACGACCAAAGGGAGTCGCCGATCACCAATTCTTCGGTCCGGTTTTCCGATCCCGATCAGCGCCGGCCGCCCCGCTTGACGCTGGGGACCGCCTCGATGATGACTTCCGTCTCCGTCGCGGTCGCGTCGGGGGTCGTCAGCCAGCCCCAGAGCGAGGGCAGCCCATCCTCGCCGGCCGTCATCGGCGGGACAAAGTGGAACGTGATCGGCAGCAGGTGGTCGTAGCACATCCCGCCCCCGAACCCATCCCACTCGCGGTCGAGCTGCTGCATCCTGCTCGAGGACAAGCGGATCATCTGGATATCGACCGGGATCCAACCGCCCACGTTGTTCGCCTCGTCGTACAGGTAGAACTCGACCCAGGTGCGCAGCAGGGGGTGCGTGATCGCGTTCGGATCGAAGTTCGCCCGGCAGACCCCGTTGGGCGCCGGGACGTTCGCCCTGCCCCCAGGAGAGCCGGCGACGTCGAGCCCGACCACGACCCGCGCCGGGAGCCCCGCCGCCCGGTAGATGGCGCAGAGCACGGCCGCCATGTCGGAATCCGAGCCGCGCATGTTCTTCACGGCTTCAGCAGCGCCGACCGTCTCGACCCCAGCGAACCGGGTCGTGTGGTCAAACCGGAAGTCCGAGCCGGTGGGCTGGAAGCTCTCAACAACGCGCCCCGCGATCGCCTTGGCAAACAGGTAGGGGTTCGGCCCCTGGGGGTTGTTGTTCGTCCAGCTCTTCATCAGCCGGACCACGCGAGGATCGTTCGACTCGATGAACGGCTGCGGCTTGGTCGCCTCCGCGATCGTCTCGGGATAACCGGTCTGCGGCCATGGGATGCCGAATGCCAATTCTTCGTTCACGCGAGCCTGATAGGTAATCGCTGGCCCCTTGAGCGAAACAGCCAGCCGCCTCGTGTCGATCGCCTGCAGATCCCACCTGGCGAGCTGCTCCCCATTGGCGAATCCAGGAACCACGACCGGCTCTTCGACCACGACGTTGTGATCGATCTTCACCGACCCTTCGGTCAGTGCTTCAGGGTTGGTCACCGCAGTGGCGCAGCCTGTGATCAGCGGCGCGACAACAGTCAATTCCTGCAGGACGATGCGATCGGTGAAACTCCGCCTGGCCCCACCAGGGCCGCGGTCGGTGAATGTCGCAGGCGAGATGTAGATCTCCCGCCTGAACTCCCAATTGGTCGGGCTCGAAAGCCGGAGGAAAGGGTTCTCCGTGGGATCCTCGACCGTCGCCGGAGCCTGCGCCAGCAGGACCGAATCACCGGTCATGACAGCAGCTAGAGCAGTCACGACAGACAGGAGCAGGGCGTTGCGAGTTCGTGGCATCGAAGGACTCCGGGGGAGGTCAGGCAGGAATCAGACTGGGGGCAGGGGGAGGCACGCAGCGTAATCAAACAAATCTCCCTCGGCGCCGGTGAATCCTTCGCACGCAGGATTCTGGGGTTCCCAAGGGGTTGCGTTCTGAAAATGTTTGGGTATTCTGTTCGGTATGCTTTCGTATGTCCAATCCTTCCTGCTCCAGGGCATTGACGCCCATCGCTGCGAGATCGAGGTCGATTTCAACCCGGTGGGGCTCGAGAAGACCGACATCGTGGGGCTCCCGGACGCCGCAGTCAGAGAATCGCTTGAGCGTGTGACCGCCGCGATCAACAACGCCGGGTATCCCACGCTCATCGGCCGCCTCATCATCAACCTCGCCCCAGCGGACCTCCGCAAGGAGGGGCCGGTCTACGACCTGCCGATCGCGGTGGGGCAGCTCGTCGCAGCAGGGGTGATCCGACCGGACGTCGCTGGGAGGGACGACCGGCCGGATCGCATCGATCACCGGAACTGCCTGATCGCCGGTGAGCTCGCCCTCGATGGCAGGATCCGCCCCATCCGCGGCGCCATCGCGATGTCGATGCTCGCGCGGGATCTGGGAATCCCCCGGATCATCCTGCCGATGGACAACGCGCTGGAGGCCGCGGTGGTCGAGGGCGTCGAGGTCCTGGGCATGCGCACGCTGCAGGACGTCGTCGCGCTGCTGAATGGGCAGCTCGATCCGGAGCCGGTCCCGCCGATCGATGTCGATTCGCTGATCGAGCAGACGCTCGCGCCGATCGATTTCGCGGAAGTTCGAGGGCAGGAGGGCGTCAAACGCGCGATCACTGTCGCCGCGGCGGGATCGCACAACATCGCGATGCTGGGACCGGCAGGCACCGGCAAATCGATGATGGCCAAGGCGCTGCCTGGGATCCTGCCGCCGCTGACCTCGGATGAAGCGCTGGAAGTCACGCGGATCTACTCCGCTGCTGGGATGCTCTGCCATACGAATGGAACCGGAAACAACGGAAAAACCAGCCAGAACGGCACGTCATCGAGTGATGGCCTGATCACCTGCCGACCGGTGCGCACGCCGCACCACACGGCGTCATCCCCAGCGCTCATCGGTGGGGGGCAGGTCCCAAGGCCAGGCGAGATCAGCCTGGCGCATCGGGGTGTGCTCTTCCTGGACGAGCTCCCGGAGTTCCCGCGCGTGGTGCTCGAAACCCTCAGGCAACCCCTCGAAGACGGCGCGGTGACGATCGCCAGAGCGCACGCCGCAGTGCGATTCCCGACCGCGTTCATGCTCGTAACCGCGATGAATCCTACCCAGCGCGGCGGGATGCCGGAGGACGAGGTGGGACGGCGCGAGATGGAGCGGTACCTCTCTCGGATCTCGCGGCCTCTGATCGATCGCATCGACATCCACGTTGAGGCGCCGGCCGTGCCGTGGAAGGAACTCTCTGCGAAAGAGACCACCGGGACATCGTCGGATCAGATGCGCGAGCATGTGCTGCGCGCGCACGAGCGCGCTCGATCGAGGCAGGGCCGCGTCCACAACGCGCACCTGCGGGGTCGCGATCTGGACGAACTGGCGCCGATGAAGTCGGAGGCGAAGGAGCTGTTGGGGCAGGCGATCGCGCAGCTGGGGCTCAGCGCCAGGGCGTACGACAAGATCCGGAGGGTCTCCCGATCGATCGCGGATCTGGATGGTGAGGACGAATTGTCGAGCGCCCACGTCGCCGAGGCGGTCCAATATCGCTTGCTGGATCGTCAGATCTGACCGGATCGGCGTGATTCCCGGACATGCCATAAGTAACACAAAGACAATGGTTTGCGCTTTGTTTTGGGGAGTGCGTCGCTATCATGGCGTGTACAGAGGGAATCACTCACGCCACTGATGCAAAGGTGAAGTGACTCACAACAGCCTTCGGCTTGATGCCTGGGGCTGTTGTCCGTTTTGGGCGGCGCTCAGTAGTGCAACAACCCCAGCGCCCAGAGGCCGATGCCGAGGACGATCGCGGCGTAGAGCCCTGCAAAGAGGTCATCGATCAGCACGCCCCAGCCGGCGCGGAGCTTCTGCATCGCGTTCGCCGGCGGCGGCTTGATGACATCGAAGATCCGGAAGAGCACGAACGCGGCGCCGGTGGCGAAGGAGATCTCCCAGAACCCGGAAACGGCTGCGAAAGGGAGCAGCAGGAGCGGGAAGACCTGCCCTGCTGCCTCGTCAGCGACGATCTGGCCTGCGTCCTTCTTGCCGAATTTCGCCTCGCCCCATTCGCCGAAGGCGACGCACGCGACGCAGAAGATCGCGAACCACACGGCGAGAACCGCGAAATAGACAGTCTGGGAGACGCCGAGCAGGAGCATCGTCCAGCCGAGGGCGGCTGCTGGCATCGAGCCCCACGTGCCGGAGGCCGGGCGCATGAGCCCTGTCCCGAAGCAGGTCATCAGGAGCATGCGCACGTCAGGCGTCCTCGCTTGTATTGGCGCTGTTCGAGGGGAGGGCGAATCGGATCGTGGTCATGAGGTAGCGCCAGCCGCTGATGATGGTGACGAGGAGCGTGATCCAGACGAGGGCGCGGATCGCGGTGCGGGACCACGAGCCGCCCTCGCCCCCAACGAGCCAGATCAGCACGAGGACCGCCGGGACGCAGATCGCCTGGAGGATCATCTTCGCCTTTCCCGACCAGACTGCAGGCATCGGTTGTCCGGTGGATTCAACGACACCCCTGATCGAGGTGGCGAGCATCTCTCTGGACAGGATAACGACGACCATCCAGGGGGCGACGCCGGTGAGCTGGCCATCGCTGATGCTGTGGAAGCCGGGGCCTGCGAGCAGGATGAACGCGCCGAGGACGAGGACCTTGTCCGCGAGGGGGTCCATCACTCGGCCGAAGGGGGAGACGGCGTTCCAGCGGCGGGCGAGGTAGCCGTCGAGGGCGTCGGTGATGGCCGCGAAGACGAAGAGGGCGGTTGAGAGCGGGAGGATCCAGCCGATCGGGTCGTCGGTTCGGTAGGCGGAGAGTGCCGCGATGAATCCTGCGGTGAGGAAGAGCCTCCCGACGGTCAGGGCGTTGGGGACCGAGGCTCGGATCCCGGTGGCCTGGGGGGCGTCGGCGTGATCGGCTGGCCGGGATGTCTCGGAGGGGGGCAGGGTCATCGGCGGCGATGGTATCCGGCGAGGGGCAAACCGGCTTTGTGTGGAGTTGAAGGGCGGTGAGGGGGCATCTATCCTGACCGCCCGGCCTTTGGCGCCGGCGAATTCAGACCCCCATTCGATGCCGCTTCGGTGTCCGCGTCGCGGCCAGCGGCGACAATCCAACCCGCTCCGCCCCTCCACGGAACCCAATTCCCGCTGTGGAACACGTGCTCTCCCCAATCATCCTGTATATCGCGATCGCGATCGGCGCCGTTGGTGTTGCGATGGCGCTGCCGCGGAAATCGAAGATCAACCCCCAGATGCTCGGCGCGTTGATCGCGGCGGCTGGCGTCGGCGGGCTGATCGCGGTGCTGGCGCTGGTCGCCGGCGAGAACCGCCCCAACCTGTTTTTCTACGTCTTCGCGTTCCTCGCGCTCGGCGCGGCGCTGCGGGTGATCACGCACCCCCAGCCGATCTATTCGGCGCTGTACTTCATCCTGTCGATCCTGTCGTCCGCAGGTCTCTACCTGCTGCTGGACGCGGAGTTCATGACGTTCGCGCTGATCATCATCTACGCGGGCGCGATCCTGATCACGTACCTCTTCGTCATCATGCTCGCCACGACGGCGCCCTCCGATGAGGGGTACGGGACTCACGAAGACTACGACGCGGCGGCCAGGGAGCCGATCGTCTCGACGTGCGCCGGCTTCCTGGTGCTCGCGATCCTGACGAGCTGGTTCTCGCTGGGTGTGCCGCACCTGCCGGACCCGGCGCCCAAGTCTGGCGATGCGGCGCTGGCGCAGCTGCCGCTGAAGGTGCAGGGCGCCTTCGAGGATGTTGGCCTGCTGCAGTACGCCGAGGGCCCCATGCGGGCCTTCGTCCCAGGCGAATCGACCGGGACGTACTACGACGCGGAAACGCGGCAGGCGCAGCTGCTCCTGAATGATCCTTCTCGGTTCCGCGAGCTGCTCCGCCACGCGAGAGCGATCGAGCGTGGTGAGGATGTCTCCGAGGACGCCGGCGTGCTGCCTGCGGAGGCGACGGCGCTGGTGCTCGGTGATCCCAGCACGAGGGCGGATGGCTCGGTGGTTGTGCTGGTGGCATTCCCGGATTCGCTGACCGCTCGCAATATCGAATCGGTCGGCCTGGTGCTGGTCGGCGGTCACCCGCTCGCGCTGGAAATGGCGGGGATCATCCTGCTGCTGGCGATGCTCGGCGCGGTCGTGCTGGCGCGGAAGCGGGTGGACCTCGAGCAGGCGGAGAAGCTCGCCGCGGCGACCGGGACGCTGGGGGGGAGTGACCGATGACTGATCTTTTTGGCGGCATCATGGGTTCGACGCTGGCGATCTCGCCGCTGGCTGACGTGACGCTGTTCCATTACCTCGTGGTCTCCGCGGCGATGTTCGCGCTGGGGCTGGTCGGGTTCGTCGCGCGGCGGAACATGATCGTGATGTTCCTCTGCACGGAACTGATGTTCCAGGGCGCGGGGCTGGCGCTGATCGCCTTCGGGCGCCGCTGGATGGACCACACCGGCGAGGTGTTCGTGATCTTCGTGCTGACGATCGCCGCTGCGGAAGCGGCGCTCGCGCTGGCGCTCGTTGTGCTGCTGTACCGGAAGAAGGGCTCGCTCGACGCCGAGGCGTGGGCGCAGCTGAGGGGCTGATCGTTGCTAGGAACGCTGCACAACCTGAACGCGACGCTGCAATCGACCATCGCGCCGGTGCTGGCTGCTGGTGGTGAGGCCGCTGGGCACGGCGAGCACGCCGCTGTTCCCTTCACCTACACCGCGCCGGACGCCGGCCCTGGCTTTGCGCTGCTGATCCTGGCTTTCCCGATGCTCGCTGCGATCTGCTGCACGCTGTATTCGGCGCTGGGCGTCAAGAGCAAGCTGCCTGCGTGGACGACCGTCGTGCTGCTGGCGAGCAGCTTCGTGACGACCCTGATGGTGGCGAGCACCGTCTTCGAATCGCACACGCCGCTGGTGGTGAAGGCGTTCGACTGGATCAATATTGAATCGGGGAGCTCCCTTGGCGGCGACCTGACCGCCAACTTCAGCCTGTACCTTGACCAGCTGACCGTGTTGTGGATGCTCTTCGTGACTGGGCTCGCGACGATGATCGCGCTCTACGCGAGCGAGTACATGTCAGGCGACAAGGGGTACGCGCGGTTCTTCGGGTTCTTCTCGCTCTTCGTCTTCATGATGTCGTGCCTCGTGATGGGCGACAGCCTCGTCATGCTGTACCTGGGCTGGGAGGGCGTGGGTCTCTGCTCGTACCTGCTGATCGGCTTCCTCGACAAGAAGCCCAGCGCGGTGGCGGCGCCCAAGAAGGCGTTCCTCGTTAACCGCATCGGCGACCTCGGCCT
>CAYGNN010000125.1:0-8453 GCA_964351165.1 uncultured Phycisphaeraceae bacterium | reverse complement strand
GCGACGAGGTTGCAGAGCGTGGTTTTGCCTGCGCCGCTTGCGCCGACGAGGGCGATGGTTTCGCCGGCGCGGACGTCGAGCGAGACGCCGCTGAGCGCCTGCTGCTCGCTCTTGGGATAGGCGAACTGCACGTCGGTGATGGTGATGGCGCCTTGCACCTGTTCGCGCTGGAGGCGGATGCCTTCTTCGGCGCCACCGAACTCGCGGTCTTCTTCGAGGAGGTCGAGGAAGCGGTCGAAGCCGGCGAGGTTGTTCTGCGATGCGGTGGCGGTGGAGGCGAGTGTTTCCAGCGGCGCCAAAAGCATGATGAGGTAGGCGGTGAACATCATGACATCGCCGATGGTGAGGGAGCCACGCAACACGCCCAGACCTCCGTAAACGAGAACACCGACGGAGGCGAGGGGGATGAGTAATTGCCACGACATGTCGATGGCGCGGGATCGCCACCATGCGAGGATCTCCTGCCTCAGCATGAAGTGGTTGAGGTTGACGAAGCGGGAGGACTCGCCTCGCTCGCGTCCGAAGCCGCGGACGACGCGCATGCCTCCGAAGGCCTCGGCGCTCTGGGAGTCAACCTGGGTGCGCGAGTTGCGGATGTCGCGGTAGACCGGGCGGATGGCGTTGATCCAGGTGCGGTGCGTGACCCAGATGACCGGGACGAGCGCGAGGGCGCCGATGAGCAGGCGCCAATCCACGGTGGCGAGGATGATGAGCGTGCCGACGAGCTGGATGACGGCGCGCCAGGGGTTGTAGATGAGCGAGAAGACGAGCTCGCCTGCGCCGCCTGCGTCGTCGCGGAGGAAGCTGGACATGCCGCCTGATTTGAGTTCGTAGACGCGCGTGAGCGGGAGACGGACGGCGTGCTCGAAGGCGCGCTTGCGGAGGTCGGCCTGGAGGAGTTTGGTGAGGCGCGTCATGCGCCAGCGGCCGATCATCGAGAAGATGACCGCGAGGATCGACGCGGCGACCATCAGGCCTGCGAGCGCCCAGAGGAGGACGCCGCGGTCCTCGGAGATCTGCGCCCAGATGGGCAGGCCTGTCGGGCCTGGTTCGTCGGTGAGGATGTAGTCGATGACGAGCTTCGTCGCGGCGGGGAGGACGAGCTGGAGGAGCGTCGCGATGGTGAGCGTGGTGAGCGAACCGATGAGGAGCCAGCGCTTGCCCTCGAGCATCGCCCAGAATCCTGCGAGGAGCGCCTTCATGGGGCGCGAGCGGCTGCGGTTGAGCTTGGGGGTCTGCTCCGCGAGCGCGACGGCGTCCTGCGTCTTGTTCTCTTTGCGGCGCTTGCGGTAACTGGCGTAGCGCTGCCTGCTCGTGTTCGCGGGTTCGTGCATGGTGTTCGCTGAAGGTGGTCGGCGGGCTGGCGCTGGTGATCCGTCACGGCGCAGGACGCAGGGGGAGCATAGGGCGGCGGGATGGCGGAGCGAGCGCCGGTGATAACGACAGCGGCCGGCGAAGTCGCCGGCCGCTGGAAGGGTCTATTGGTTGTTCGGCTTCGGGGTGCGGGTCAGAAGTCGATGCCGCGGTAGCCATTGAACGTGGCGTTGACGGGGTCGCCTGGGACGCCGCTGGTGTCGAAGGGCGAAACAGCGGTGGGCTGCGCATCGGCCCAGTTTTTCAGTTCGACGGAGCCATCGACGAAGGCGACGTGGTGGTTGCCCTCTGCGGCGCCTGGCCAGTTGTTGTGGTAGAGGAGCCCCTTGCGCGCGGGGTGCGCGACATCAACGAAGCGGACGGCGCGGGCGTTGTTGCGGACCCACTGCGTGGTGCGGATGGCGCCAGGGTTCGACCAGACGTTGGCGTCGGTCAGGAGCGTGACGCCCAGGCGGTACTCGGTCTGCAGGTGGGCGATGGAGCCGGTGCGGTAGTCCATCGCGTCCTCGACGAGGTCGTCCACGCTGACGTCCTGCGTGATGTCCTCGATGATGCCGGGCTCGGGGGCGTTGGTTCCTGGCGCGCTGATGCCTGGCGCTGCAGGAGCGTTGGTCTCGCTCGGGGCGGTCAGCGTGGTCGGCAGCGCTTCGAGCTCTTCTTCGGTGAACTCGGCGTAGGAGCTGTGCCAGTAGTCCTGGACCTGACCGTTGTAGTTCTGGCGGAGGAGGTTGGGCCAGAGCTCGTTCTGGAGGGTGTACATGCCCCAGCCGCGGTCGTCGCCGTGGAAGACGCCGTAGTAGCCTCTGGAGGCGACGGAGGACTCGTAGGGCCCACCGGCGTTGGCGATGACGTCGTTGCGATCGGCGGCCCAGGCGCGGAAATCGCCGTGGGTGGATCGCAGGTTGGAGAGGTCCACGAGGTCTCGTGACTTGCTCCAGATGCCGGCGATGGTGGGGATCAGGATTCCAACAAGAACCGCCAGGATCGCGATCGCGACCAGCAGTTCGACGATGGTGAACCCATCGCCGCGGTTGGCTCCGGAATTGGCGTTGCGTCTCGTCATCGACCCCTCCTCAATCAGGTCGGACTTCGCGATAGTTCCGATATCAGCCTAGCGAAAATGCCCTTCCGGGCCAAGGGAGAACCGGGGTAAACCCTGAAAACTCGTGTTTCCAAGGGGTTGTCGCGAGGCTGGCGTGTCGCCCTGGAGACGCCCCATTGCGGGCATAGCGCCGGCCTGCAAGAATTGAACGTGCTGGAAGCCCTGAATGTTCCGATAGTTGCGGCAATTTGTTGCCGATGCGGGCGGTTGGGGCCTCTTGCAGCCTGTTCTTAAGAATGACTGGAGCCGTTGTTGCCGACTGATCGCTGGGCCATGGTGAAATCGCTGTACGCGGAGGCGTCGGAGCTGCCGTTGTCGGCTCGGGCGGCCTTCCTGGACGTTGCGTGCGATGGCGACGCCCGGTTGCGCTCGGAAGTCGAGGCGCTGCTGCACGCTGGCGATGAGTCGGAGGACTTCCTCACCCCCCCCACCAGGACGGAGGCGTATGGGAGTGAGTTCGGAGAGGAGCGGCTGCCGCACAGCAGGATCGGTCCTTACGAGATCGACCGGCGCCTCGGCGCTGGCGGGATGGGGACGGTGTACCTCGCGGAGCGCGTGGACGGGCAGGTGCGCACGAACGTCGCGGTGAAGATCGTCAAGCGCGGCATGGATACGGAGCAGATCCTGCTGCGCTTCGCCAACGAGCGGCAGGCGCTGGCGGAATTGCACCATCCGAACATCGCGTCGTTCCTCGATGCTGGCGTGACTGATGATGGGTTGCCCTACATCATCATGGAGTACATCGATGGTGTGCGGATCGATCGGCACTGCGCGCTGCACAGGCTGGATGTGCGGGCGCGGCTGCGGCTGTTCCTGCAGGTGTGCGAGTCGGTGAGCCATGCGCACCGGAACCTGTTCATCCACCGGGATCTGAAGCCGAGCAATATCCTGATCACGGATGAGGGGGAGCCGAAGCTGCTGGACTTCGGTCTGGCGAAGGTGCTGACACCTGGCGTGCATGATCAGACGCGGCGGATGACCTCGACGGAGCAGCGGTTCCTGACGCCTGATTACGCGAGCCCTGAGCAGATCCTGGGCGAGCACATGACGACGACGAGCGATGTGTATTCGCTTGGCGTGCTGCTGTACAAGCTGCTGACAGGGCGGCCGCCGAGGCGGTTCCGGGATCAGCCGACGCACGAGATCCAGCGGATCATGCGTGAGACGCTGCCGCCGGCGCCCAGCTCGCTGGTGACGACGGTCGGGACGGAATCGAACACGGTGGAGTCGGACCGGTTCGAGGATTTCCTGGAAGGGTTGCCTGCTTCGGAGGCGTCGCACGAGCGGCTCTCGAGGGTGCTGCGGGGCGATCTGGACAACATCCTGCTCAAGGCGATCCACCCTGATCCGCTGCGGCGGTACGCGGGTGTTGATCAATTGCGCGATGACATCGCGCGGCACCTCGATGGGCTGCCTGTCCTGGCGCGGAAGGACACGATCGCGTACCGGGCTGGGAAGTTCATCAAGCGGCACCGGAGCATGGTCGCGACAGCGGCGGTGGTCGGCGTGCTGCTGATCGGCGGCGCGACGGCGGTGGTGTGGCAGGCGAACGTCGCGCGGATCGCGAGCGAGCGGGAGGTCAAGGCGCAGCTGAAGGAGTACGCGCTGCAGCAGACGCTGCTGAGCATTCTCTACACGGCGGACCCCAGCGGCGCTGAGCCTGTGGGCGCGATCGACACGCTGTTCAACCGGTTCAGCGCGCGGGTCGATCGGGGGCTGAGCGCCGAGCCTGAGGTGGACGCGGAGCTGCTCGAGCAGTTCGGTCGGGTGTACTACTCGCATGGGCGGTACCGCGAGGCGTCCGCGATCCTGCAGCGCGCCGTCGGCATTCGGCAGACGATCCCGGGTGGGAACAACAACCCTGCGATGGCGTCGGCGCTGCACCTGCTGGGCACGGTCATGATCGACGCGGGGGAATACGAGGCGTCGGAGAACGCGCTGCGCGCGGCGCTGACGATCCGCCGGCGGCTCTTCGGCGTGAACGACAACCGCGTCGCTGGTGTGCTGGACAACCTGGTCGAGCTGCTCGCCAGGCAGGGGCGGTACGAGGAGGGGCAGGAGCTCTTCCACGAGGCGGAGGCGATCTACTCGGAGACGCTCGAGTTCTACGACCTGCACCTGCTGGAGCAGTCGCTCAAGGTGGCGCGCATCATGCTCGGCCGGGGGGACCTGGAGATCGCGCAGGCGGTGCACGACGAGACGCTGCGCGAGGTGAACGAGAAGCTGGGCGACTCGGACGAGTTCCACGTCGGCCTGCTCCTGCTGCAGGCTGGGATCCTTCGCGAGCGCGGCGAGTTGGAAGCGTCGGCTGCGATGCACCGGGATGTTGTTCGTCGGCTGCTGGTCATGCACGAGGACCGCACGCATCCTGATCTGGCGGAGGCGTACGCGAGCCTGGGGCTGACCGAGTCCCGGATGGGCGAGACCGAGGCGGCGATCGGGCACTTCGACCGGGCGCTGGAGATGCAGCGGCTGCTCTTCGGGCCCAACCACCCGACGACGCGGCTGACGGCGCTCTGGCTGGAGCAAACGCTTCGGAGCAACATCAGCGGCGATGGAGACGGTGATGCTGGCGGGGTGAGCCTGGACGATGACGGCGCGGCTGACACCGGCTCGTGATCGGCCTGCTGATCTGACTGCTGGACCGGCTGCTGGGCCGGCCGGAAGTCGGCATCGATGCTGCAAATTCTGGATTGCGTCCCTATGCTGTGCGGCTGCACCTTGTGCGGTTGTTTCTGCGGATCAGCCCCTGTCGGCATGGCTTCATCAGGGGCTCACAGGGCGGGTTTTCCGGATCTGATCGGATACAATCGCGGGCTTGCCATTCATCGGCTGAGGCCACTTATTCGCGACGCGCCCGCTGCGGGCGTCGTCCGTTTCGATTCTCTTCGCTTGGATTCATTGGGAGACTGCTCTGATGACCCTGATCGCCGCCAGGAACCAACTCATCGGCACCGAGAACGCCTTCAAGATCGGGCCCTACATCACAGGGCTCGAAGCGGAGGGGCACACGGTCATCAAGTGCAACCTGGGGGAGCCGGACTTCCCGCTCCCTGCGCACATCCGCGATGAGGTGAAGCGGCAGCTCGACCTGGACAACGTGCACTACTGCGACCCGCAGGGGGTGCTCCCCCTGCGGCAGGCGATCGCGCAGGACATGAGCGCCAAGCGCGGGATCCACATCACGCCTGATCGCGTGGTGGTCTTCCCCGGCGGAAAGCCCCCGATCGGGTTCGCGCAGCAGATCTACTGCGAGGAGGGCGACGAGGTCATCTACCCCAGCCCCGGGTACCCGGTGTACGAGTCGTTCATCAAGTACGTGGGCGCTGTGCCTGTCCCGCTGCACCTTGAAGAAGATGCAGGGTTCAGCTTCACCGGGGCCGACCTGGCGCCGCTGATTACGGAGCGGACGAAGCTGATCATCATCAACTTCCCGTCGAACCCGACCGGCGGCGTGGCGACGCGCGACCAGCTGGAGGGGATCGCGGACGTGATCAAGGCGAAGGCGTCGCCCGATGTTCGCGTCTACAGCGATGAGATCTACGAGAACATCCTCTTCGATGGGACGGAGCACGTCTCGATCGCGAGCATCCCTGGGATGGCGGACAAGACCATCCTGGTCACCGGCGCGAGCAAGTCGTACTCGTGGACCGGCGGGCGCCTGGGCTGGGCGGTGCTGCCCACCGTGGAAGAGGCGATGCTCTTCAAGAACATGAACATCAACTACATCTCCTGCGTGTCGCCCTACACGCAGATGGGCGCGGTGACGGCGCTGACGTCGCCCAAGACCGGCCCCGCGGTGCAGGAGATGGTGGACGCGTTCCAGCAGCGGCGCGACATCGTCGTTGATGGGCTCAACGCGATCGACGGGATCACCTGCGAGAAGCCCAGCGGGGCGTTCTACGTCTTCCCGAACATCGGGGGCGTGTGCGAGAAGCTGGGCGTGATCGATGCGTTCAACGCGCTGCCTCCTGATGTGCAGGCGGAAACGAGCCCCTCCTCGATGTTCCAGATGTTCCTGCTGCTCGAGCACCACGTCGCTGCGATGGACCGCCGCTCGTTCGGCGCGATCGGGGCGGAGGGGCGCCACTTCCTGCGTCTGTCGATCGCGACGTGTGTGGATGACCTGAAGGAAGCGCTCGTCCGGATCGAGAAGGCCTCTACAGACACCGCCGGGTTCGCCCGCTTCATGAAAGAGAACACACCGCCATGGAACTGAAGTTCGGACCCCGCCGCGCTGACTACACGAACATCGCCGACCACCCTGAGCTGCTGAACCCGCTGAGCGAGGCGGAGCTGACGCAGTTCGAGTCGTTCGACATGATCTACCGCGCGCTGTGCGCGATGATGTTCAACTACGTCCCGCTCTCGGGGCACCCTGGCGGGTCGATCTCGTCCGGGCGGATCGTCGCCTCGCTGCTGTTCGACCAGATGGACTACGACATGTCCGATCCGGCCCGACACGACGCGGACGTGATCTCCTACGGCGCGGGGCACAAGGCGATGGGCCTCTACGGCATGTGGGCGCTGCGCAACGAGATCGCGCGGATCGGCGCTTCTGACCTGCTGCCCGACGAGATCAAGTGGCAGCTCCGGCTGGAGGACATGCTCGGGTTCCGGCGGAACCCGGTGACCGCCTGCCCCCTCTTCAAGAAGTTCACGGTCAAGGCGCTCGATGGGCATCCCTGCCCCATCGTCCCCTTCATCAAGCTCTCCACCGGCGCCTCTGGCGTTGGTGACTGCTCCAGCGTCGGGCTGAGCTTCGGCGCGATGGATTACTACGGCAAGGAGAACTCCCCCTGGGTGCACATCATCGAGGGCGAGGGCGGCATGACCCCTGGGCGCGTGACGGAGGCGATGGCGTCTGCCGCGACGAGCTCGCTGGGCAACACGATCATGCACCTCGACTGGAACCAGGCGGCGATCGATTCGAACGTCGTGTGCCGAGATGGCGAGACACCTGGCGAGTACGTCCAGTGGGACCCTTGCGAGTTCGCGTACCTGCACGACTGGAACGTGGTGTACGTCCCGGATGGGTTTGATTTCCAGCAGATCATCGCGGCGCAGCGTTACGCGGCCACGATCACCAATGGACAGCCGACCTGCATCGTGTACCGCACGGTGAAGGGTTGGCGCTACGGTGTCGAGGGCAAGGCCTCGCACGGCGGCGGGCACAAGCTGTGCTCGGACGAGTTCTTCGACACGATCGCGGATCTTCAGCAGGCGGCGGGGAGCGACCTGACGCGGGACGTCCCCAGCGCCGATGGGAAGACGCCGCAGGAATTCGCGGATCTGGTCGAGGCGCACTACTGGGATGCGCTCAATGTTGTTCGCGATGCGATGGAGAAGAATGAGGCGCTGACTGCTGAGCTGTCGGGTCGCCTGCGGAAGTCGCAGGAGCGGCTGAACAAGCTGGGACGGAAGCCTCGCGCTGGGGCGCCGGATGTCGAGAAGGTCTTCGAGGTCGCCAAGCAGCGCGGGCCGGCGGGTGTCCCTGACGAGTGCAAGCTGGAGGCGGGGACGTCCACGACGCTCCGCGGCGAGCTGGGCAAGGTGCTGTCGTATTACAACCAGCAGAGCGGCGGCGCGGTGCTGTCCTCCGCGGCGGACCTGTACGGCTCGACGAGCATCAAGAGCGCCAACGCTGGGTTCGATGATGGGCTCTACAACGCGCAGAACAACCCCGGCTCGCGGCTGCTTTCGACTGGCGGCATCTGTGAGGACGGGATGTGCGGGATCCTTTCCGGTGTGTCGTCCTTCGGGCACCACATCGGGGCAGGGTCGTCGTACGGGGCGTTCATCGCGGCGATGGGGCACACGAGCTGCCGCCTGCACGCGATCGGGAACCAGACGCGCGCGGAGGTCGATGAGGGCCCCAACCGCCCCTTCTTCCTGGTGTGCGGTCACGCCGGCCTGAAGACTGGCGAGGATGGCCCGACGCACGCCGATCCGCAGCCTTTGCAGCTGATGTCGGAGA
>CAYGNN010000124.1:0-8537 GCA_964351165.1 uncultured Phycisphaeraceae bacterium | reverse complement strand
CCCGGTCGGGGGCACGCCGCTCCCGGTGGTGACCAGGCGGCCTGTTTCCCGAGCGTTCAGCGATGACGGAATACACCCAACTGCTGATCTACGTCGGTCTTGGCGTGGTCTTCGCGCTCATCGCGCTCGTGGTCCCCACGCTCATCAGCCCCCGCTACAAGGGCGGCGAGTCCCGGCAGACCTACGAGTGCGGCGTGGACACGATCGGCCCGACCTGGGTCCGCTTCGGCATTTCCTTTTACTTATTCGCGTTGATCTTCGTCGCCTTCGAGGTGGACGTGCTGTACCTCTTCCCGGTGCTGCTGGTCTTCGATGAGCCGCAGTTCGGCTGGCGGTCGTTCACCGAGCTGACGATCTTTGTCGTGATCCTCTCGCTGGCCATTGTGTACGCGTGGCGGAAGGGGGTGATCCGATGGACGAGGTGAAGCCGGCCGGGGCGAACAGGGTTTCGCTGCCGGTCGTGACTGCGAAGGAGATGGAGGGGCAGATCCCGATCGAGGCGTCACCCTTCGTGCGGTTCGCCGTGCTGGAGGATCTGCTGAACGCGGCGAGGGCAAACTCGCTCTGGCCATTGACGTTTGGTCTCGCGTGCTGCGCGATCGAGATGATGGCGGCGGGCGCCTCGAAGTACGACCTCGACCGCTTCGGCGCCGGCGTCTTCCGCCCCAGCGCCAGGCAGGCGGATGTGATGATCTTCGCAGGGACGATCTCTCGGAAGATGGGGCCTGTGATCAAGCAGTTGTGGGACCAGATGCCCTCGCCCAAGTGGGCGATCGCGATGGGCGGCTGCACGATCGATGGGGGGCCCTTCAAGTATCCCAACCAGTACGCGATCTACGAGGGCGCGGATCACCTGGTGCCTGTTGATGTCTACATCCCAGGGTGCCCTCCACGTCCTGAAGCGCTGATCGCCGGGATCCTGGCGCTGCAGGAGAAGATCCGCAAGGGCGAGAAGGCGACGACGACGCCGCAGGCGGCGCTGGTTCCTGAATCTCCTGTCAAGGGGGCGGACGCATGAGCGCCGCCGCTGTGCCTGCGATCGATCTGTCAGCGCTTGTCGAGCAGACACACGATGCGGATTACAGCGCCGATGGGTTCCACCACCGGCACACGGCGAACGCCGATTCGATCGTGCGCATTGCTGAAGCGTTTCAGGACGGCGGCTGGCACTGCGAGATGATCACCTGCGAGGACCGCCGGGCGGACGAGCAGGCGATGCGGCTGGTGTACACGTTCAACCGCTTCGGCGCGCCGGACCGGCACGTGGTCTTCGTGACGATCGGCGGTGAGATCCCAGGCGCTCAGGCGCCGAGCATCAGCCACGTCTGCGGCGCCGCCAACTGGCTGGAGCGCGAGGTCTACGACATGTACGGCGTGACCTTCGCAGGGCATCCGGACCTGAAACGGATCCTGCTGCCGGAGGACGCGGATTTCCACGCGCTGCTGAAGGATTTCGGCCGGATCGAGGATGCGCCGGAGAATCAAGATGGGGGGGCGAACGGATGAGCGCCCCCGGCCAAGACGCCCCGATCCTGCCGGTGAACGCGCCGCCCGAGGCGCCGACGCTGGTGCAGGTCGATGATTCCGACGAGACGTACTACCTGAACATGGGGCCGCAGCACCCCTCGATGCACGGCGTGCTGCGTCTGCTGCTGAAGCTGCGCGGCGAGCAGATCCTCGTCTGCGATCCGGTGATCGGCTACGCGCACCGGGCGCACGAGAAGATGGCGGAGAACCGCACCTGGGTGCAGTTCTACCCCAACACGTCGCGCATCGATTACCTGAGCGGGATGATCTACAACATCGCCTATTGCCAGGCGATGGAGAAGGTCTGCTCGATCGAGGTCCCGGAGCGCGCCGTCGCGATCCGCATCATCGCGTGCGAGCTGAACCGGATCCAGAGCCACCTGCTCTGGTTCGGCACGTACCTGATGGACATCGGGGGCATCACGCCCTTCCTGTATTGCTTCGACGACCGCGAGGAGATCCTCGGGATTCTCGACCGCATCTCCGGCTCGCGGCTGACGTACGCCTACGGCCGCTTCGGCGGCGTGACGCGCGATGTCGATGATGTGTTCCTTGCGCAAACGACCGCGTTCCTCGAGCGCCTCCGCGGCAGGCTCGACATGTACCGGAACCTCGTCGAGGGCAACGTCATCTTCCGCGAGCGGAGCGAGGGCGTTGGGGTCATCGACCAGCAGATGGCGCACGACTTCGGCGTCACCGGCCCTTGCCTGCGGGCCTGCGGGATCAGGCACGACGTGCGCAAATCGGAGCCCTACGGCGGTTACGAGGATTACGACTTCGAGGTCCCGACGCGCGAGGCGGGCGACTGCCTGGCGCGGTACGAGGTGCGCGTCGCGGAGATGGAGCAGTCGTGCAGGATCATCGAGCAGGCGATCAACCGGCTGCCCGAGGGGGCGTTCGGGCCCAAGAAGTTCATCAAGAAGCTCAAGCCGCCCGTTGGAGAATTCTACTTCGCTGCGGAATCGGCGCGGGGCTCCTTCGGGATGTACATCGTCAGCGATGGGAGCGACGTGCCGGTGAAACTGAAACTGCGGACGCCCTCGTTTGCGAACCTCTCGGCGATGCCGGTGGCGCTGGCGGGGACGATGGTCGCGGACACGATCGCGGTGCTGGGGAGCGTGGACGTGGTGATGCCGGAGATCGACCGCTGACGGAAACCGAGGGGACCCGACGACTTGCCGACGACGCTGCCCAACCTGTTCGACAACCCGCTGCTCGCGTTGGCGGTCGGTGTGGGGGGTGTCATGACGGTGCTGTCGCTGAACGTGCTCTTCTGCATCTGGTTCGAGCGGAAGGTCTCCGCATGGATCCAGCGCCGCATGGGCCCCATGGAGGTCGGCTTCCACGGCACGATGCAGACCGTCGCGGACATGATCAAGCTGCTGGGCAAGCAGCTGATGACGCCTGCGAGCATCGATAAGCCGTTGTATCACCTGGCGCCGATCGTGGTCTTTGCGCCGGTTGTCGCGGCGTCGTCGCTGCTGCCGTTTTCTGAGACGGTCGCGATCGCCAATATCGACATCGGCCTCGTGCTGATCTTCATGTTCGGCGGCTTCGCGGTCATCGGGATCTTCATGGCCGGCTGGGGCTCGAACAACAAGTACGCGCTGCTGGGCGGGATGCGGTCAGTCGCGCAGAACATCTCATATGAGATCCCGCTGATTCTTTCAGCGCTGAGCGTCGTGGTCATGGTCCCTGCGGTCGGACGCGGCCTGACCATCGATGGCGGCTCGGTCGAGCTGATCGGCACGAACCTCGCGCACATCACCTACGCCCAGGTCCACGCGGCTCCCTGGTTCATCGTCTTCCAGCCGCTGGCGGCGATCATCTTCTTTATCTCCGTCCTCGCGGAGACCAACCGCGCGCCCTTCGACATCCCGGAGGCGGAGAGCGAGATCGTCGCCGGCTTCCACACCGAGTATTCGGGGATGCGCTTCGGGCTCTTCTTCTTCGGTGAGTTCACCAACATGTTCATCGGCGCGATGGTCATGACGGTGCTCTTCTTCGGCGGCTGGGACGGCCCGATCCTGCCAGGCCCTGTCTGGTTCTTCCTCAAGACGTACGCGCTCATCTTCGTCATGATGTGGGTCCGCTGGACGTTCCCGCGTCTGCGGTTCGACCAGCTCATGACGTTCTGCTGGGCCGTGCTGATCCCGCTCTCGCTCGCCAACCTGCTGGTGACGGCGCTCGTCATCAAACTCGTGTAGAGATCACCGCCATCGTTCCCTACGTCAGCCCCATCCTGAACGGCTTCCGCTCCCTGCTCCGGGGCATGGGGATCACGCTGCGCCAGTCCTTCCGCAAGCCGGTGACGCTGACGTACCCGCACAAGAAGCCGGAGCTGTCTGACGCTTACCGAGGGACGGTCGATCTGGTGAAGTTCGAGGAGACCGGCACGCACGACTGCATCGCGTGCCTGCAGTGCGTGAAGATCTGCCCCTCGTACTGCATCACGATCGAGGGCGGCCGCGTCGAGGGGATGAAGAAGGCCCGCGCCGACGTCGTCGAGATGGACTTCGCGCTGTGCAGCCTCTGCGGCCTGTGCATCGACACGTGCCCGACGGACACGCTGCAGTACTCGAAGATCTACGACGACGTGGGGTACCAGCGGAACTGGAAATACGACCTGCTGGCGCCCTTCCGCGATGGCGAGGAAGCATTCCGCGAGCAGCAGCGCGCGATCGAGAAGAAGGCGGCGGAAGAGAAGGCCGCCGCGAAAGCCGCCAAGGCCGCCGCTGCGGCAGCCGCGAAGCAGGACGAGGGCAAGGGTGACGAAGGGGGCGACGAGCCGGGGGGCGACGCATGATCCTCACCGGACTGGCGATGGCGATCACGATCGCCGGCGCGATCATCGCGGTGTCGCGGCGCAACGTCGTCCACGCGGTCTTCGGTCTCGCGATCGCCCTGATCGGCATCGCGCTCGCCTTCCTCGCGCTGGGCAGCCCCTTCGTCGCCGCGATGCAGGTGCTGATCTACATCGGCGGCATCACCGTCGCGATGATCTTCGCGGTCATGCTCAGCGCGACCAGGCAGGAGCACGACAACGAGCCGGTCATCCGCAAGGTCTTCGCCGCGTTCGCTGCGATCGCGTTCTTCGCGGCGCTGGCGCCGCTGATCATCTCAACCGACTTCGGCCTGACGCCGGAGGTGGACCCGGCGGACTGGTCCGTCCAGGCGATCGGCCGCGACCTGCTGGACCGGTTCAACGTCGTCTTTGAGTTGCTCTCGGTCGTGCTGCTGCTGGCGATCATCGGCGCCATCGCGATCGCTCGGCGTGATGACCAGGGCGAGCAGGACGCGGGAACCGCGGAAGGGGGGGCGGCATGACGCTCGAGGCGTGGCTCCTCTTTGCGCTCGTGGTCTTCAGCCTGGGGCTGTACTGCGTGCTTGGCAGGCGGAACCTGATCGTGATGCTCATCGGCATCGAGCTGATGCTCAACGCCGCGAGCGTGAACTTCATGGCGATCAACTACTACCTGGCGCCGAACCCGGTGGTCGGGCAGGTCATCGTGCTCTTCATCATCGGGCTCGCCGCGGCGGAGGCGGCGATCGCGCTCTCGATCATCCTCGCGGTCTACCGCCAGCGGAAGTCGATCGACGTCGCGGCCCTCACGGAACTGAAAGGCTGACTCGCCCGGTGTCTACGGAAACACTCGCCATCGCCGCGCTGCTCGCCCCGCTTGCCGGGTGCTTTGTGGCGTTGGTGTTCCTCCGCAGGGCCCACGCGCTCGCGGCGGGGGTGGTGATCGCGTCGGGGCTGGTGAGCCTGCTCGCGACTGCGGCGCTGCTCTTCGGGGGCACGCACGGCATCGGCGCTATCACCGCGCGGTGGCTGATGATCGGGGACGTGCCGATCGAGTTCGGCGTGCTGCTCGACGGCCGCACGATGATCATGGGCGCCGTCGTGGCGCTGATCACGCTCTGCATCCAGGTGTATTCGCTCGCGTACATGGCGCACGACGCCGGCCGCGGGCGGTTCTTCGCGTTCCTGGCGCTGTTCGAGTGGGCGATGCTCTCGTTCGTCTATTCGTCGAACCTGCTGCAGGCCTTCGTCTTCTGGGAGCTGGTGGGCCTGGCGTCGTTCCTGCTCATCGGGTTCTGGTACGAGAAGCCCAGCGCCGTCGCCGCGGCGAAGAAGGCCTTCATCATGACCCGCATCGGGGACGTGGGGCTCTTCATCGGGTTGATCCTGCTCTTCCAGACGACCGGCCTGCTCGACATCATCGCGATCAACGCGCTGTTCGCGGGCGAGGGCGCCCCGGATGGCGTCGCGCCAGGCCGCATCGAGCTGATCGCGGCGCTGCTCTTCGTTGGCGTCATCGGCAAGAGCGCCCAGTTCCCGCTGCACACCTGGCTCCCGGACGCGATGGAGGGCCCGACCCCTGTCAGCGCGCTGCTGCACAGCGCGACGATGGTCGCCGCCGGCGTCTTCCTCGTCACACGCTTCCACGGGCTCTTCCTTGATGCCCCGATCACGCTGGAGTGGATGCTCTGGATCGCGGTGTTCACGGCGATCCTCGCCTCGACGATGGCGATGGTCGCCAAGGACATGAAGCGCGTCCTGGCGTTCTCTTCGATCAGCCAGCTGGGCTTCATGCTGATGGGGCTGGCTGCGGGGAGCCTCTTCGCCGGGTACTTCCACCTGATCACGCACGCGTTCTTCAAGGCGCTGCTCTTCTGCTGTGCTGGGGCGTTCATCCACCATGTGGGCAGCAACGACCTGATCGCGATCGGCCGTGCGGGCGCCGCGAAGCAGATGAAATTGACGACGGTGGCGCTCGTCATCGGCGGCGCTGCACTCGCGGGCGTGCCCTTCTTCGCAGGGTTTTTCTCGAAGGAGCAGGTCATCGGCGCACTGCCGACGCCCGCCAAGATCGCGGCTCTCTTCGCCGCGTTCCTGACCGCGTACTACACGTTCAGGATGGTCTTCCTGATCACGAGGCCCAACGCTGAATCACAGGCGAGCGAGGACGAGCCGGCGCACGCGCAGTTCGCCGGTGGCCACGCCCACGACGGTCCATCACAGCCGCTGCCGATGCTGCTCCCGATCCTGCTGCTCGCGGTCGGCGCATTCGGCGCTGGGTACGTTGGCGACTGGATCGGCCACACGCTGCACCTCGAACACATTCACCACCCGACGCTCGTTGAGATGCTCCCGGCGATCATCATCGCGCTGGCTGGCATCGCCCTCGCGTGGTTCGAGTTTGGCAGGAAGAACTCGAAGCAGGCTGGGTTCATTGCGATGCTCCCCGCCGTGCAGAGGCTGTTCGAGCGCCGGTGGTACCTCGACGAGGCGTACCACGCGGTCTTCGTCCGCCCGGCGCTGTGGATCGCCTCGCTCTGCTTCGGCGCGGAGACGAAGGGCTTCGACGAGGGCGCCGACGCGATCGCCAGGGGGACGCTCCGAAGCGGCGACCTGACGGCCCGGGGCCACAATGGCCGCCTGCAGTTCTACATCGGCGGCGCGGTGGTCATCGTCGCGGCGCTCGTGCTGACGCTGACCCTCAGCGATCGTGGGGGGGCGAGCTAAATGCTGAGCGACCTCCCGATCCTGACGATGACGCTCCTTTGCCCGGCGGCCGCGCTGCTGCTGACGCTGCTGATCCCAGGCAGGAACACGCTCGCGATCAAGGCGGCCAACGCGCTGTGCGCCCTTGCCAGCGTCGTCCTGGCGCTGCTCATCTGGATCAACTACGACCGCGCCGAGGGCGGCTTCCAGATGTTCCACGACATCCCGTGGGTTCCCGAGTTCGGCATCCGCTACACGCTCGCGGTCGATGGCGTCGCGGTGGTGCTGGCGATGCTCACGGCCCTCGTCTTCTTCACCGGCGTCCTGACGATGTGGACGCTCCAGACGCGCGTCAAGGAGTACTTCGCCTACATGGCGGCGCTGGTCTTCGGCGTCTTCGGGGTCTTCTTCGCGCTCGACATCTTCGCGTTCTTCTTCTTTTATGAGGTCGCGGTGCTCCCCATGTACCCGCTCATCGCGGTGTGGGGCAGCACTCGCAAGGCGTACATCGCGATGAAGCTGACGCTCTACCTCATGGCGGGCAGCGCGCTGGTCTTCCCAGGGCTGATCGCGCTGTACTTCGTCGCAGGCGAGCAGACGTGGAGCCTCCTCGACATCGCCGCCAGCGGCGCCTTCAGCCGAGAGACGCAGATCTTCCTGTACCCCTTCCTGTATATCGGCTTCGGCATCCTCGCCGGCATGTTCCCCTTCCACGGCTGGTCGCCCACCGGCCATGTCGCGGCGCCCACCGCGGTCTCGATGCTCCACGCAGGCGTCCTGATGAAGCTCGGCGCCTTCGGCATCTTCCGCATCGGGATGACCGTCCTCCCTGAGGGCGCGATGTACTGGGCGCCCTCGTTCGCGCTGCTGGCGACGATCGGGATCATCTACGGCGCCTTCGTCGCGATGCGGCAGACCGACTTCAAGTACGTCATCGGCTTCTCCAGCGTCTCGCACATGGGCATCGTGCTGCTGGGGCTCAACGCCTGGGCCATGCTGCAGTCCGACACCGCAGGCCTCGACGGCGCTGTATTCCAGATGTTCGCCCACGGCGTGATGACCGCGCTCTTCTTCTCCGCCGTCGGGTTCATCTACGACCAGACGCACGACCGCGACATCCGCAACTTCGGCGCCCTCTCCAGCCAGATCCCGATCGCCAGCGCGATGTTCATCGTTGCGGCCCTGTGCGGCATGGGCGTGCCTGGATTCGCGAGCTTCTGGGCGGAGCTGCTCGTCTTCATCGCTGCGATCAAGACGTTCCCGATCCTCGGGATCGCTGCCATTGCCGGGCTCGTCTTCACCGCGGCGTACGTGCTGCGCGTGCTGGGCAAGGCGATGTTCGGCCCTCGCAACACGCAGTGGGATCATCTCGAAGACGTGACGCTGTGGTCGCTGCTCCCTCGGGCGATCCTCGTCGCGGTGCTGCTGCTCTTCGGCTTCTACCCCAACCTGATCCTCGACATGATCCGCAGCGCAGGGGGGGGCTCCTGACCCATGGGCG
>CAYGNN010000123.1:3272-8546 GCA_964351165.1 uncultured Phycisphaeraceae bacterium | reverse complement strand
GGCGATGTGCGCACAGGCGGGGTTGCGGATCGTCGACGTACGCGCGTCGGGCTTTTTCGCCAACGACCCGATGGGGATCGACGGTCCGGACGACAGATCCAGGCTGCACTTCAACCGTGTCCGCGCCGCGACGACGCAGCTCCTGCAATCCGCAGGGAACGAGCAGTCCCGCAACTTCATCACCGAGCTGATGGCGGAGGTCGAGCGCGCGTGCCTGGCCTTCAGCGCCGAGCGGATCGCGCACGTGGACATGCCGTCGCAGAAGCTGGTGCTCCTGCGACGGACCGAAGATTGAGTTCGATCAGGATCAGATCGCGCCGGACTCGCGGAACGTGCGCGCCAACCGCATCTTCAGGCGGGCGCGGTCGCGGTCACGCGTGATCTTGCGCATCTCCTCGCCCTCGCCAGCGGTCCTGGCGTTCGCCTCGGCCAGCTCCGCCTTGGCTTCCTCTTCCGAGAGGGTCTCGACCGGGGTGGCGGCCTTGGCGAGGAGCGTCAGCGAATCGCCGACCATCTGCGCGAAGCCGTCCTCGAGCATGTAGGAGCGGTCGCCGCCCTCGGCGCTGGTGATCTTGAGCTCACCCAGACCAAGCTTGGCGAGGATCGGCGAGCGGCCGGGCAGGATGCCCATGAGGCCGTCGTGCAGCGGGATGTTGACGTAGGTCACTTCCTCGTCGAGCAGACGCTCTTCAGGGGTGATGACGGTGCAGTTGAAGGTCTTCTTGGCCAAAGGTCTGTCGCTCCAGAGGTCGTTCGTCGCCGATGCGGATCGGGGCGACAGTGTAGCCACCCCACCCCCTGCTGGGGGCCTGGATCTGCCCCTTACCCCACCTTCTCGATCGCCGCGATGATCCGCTCGGCCGTCCGGACGGCCGCGAAACCGGCGTCAGCGTCCACCTCCGGCCGCTCTCCGGTGCGGATCGCGTGGACGAAGCTCTCCAGCTGCATCCGCAGGGGCTCGGCGTCGTCGATCGTCAGCTGCTCGACCGCCACCAGGTCCATGTAGTTCAGGCTGGAGAGGTCCTGCCCATCCTCCAGGCGGTTGCGGACCTCGTCGAGCGTCTTGGCGTTGGCCTTCTTGCGGATCAGCACGCCGGCCTTCTTCGCGTAGTCGATGCTCACGTAGGCGTCGGGCGCGATGAGCCTCGCCTTGCGCTCCGTCTTCATCGCCAGGCGGGACGCCGTGATCGTCGCCACACAGCGGCCTTCTGGACGGTCGAAGACGAGCCTCGCGTTGCAGATGTCCGCGTGCTCGGTCAGCACCGAAACACCGGTCGCCTGCACCTCGGTCGGCTCAACGCCGCCCATGAGCATGAGCACCAGGTCGAGGTCGTGGATCATCATGTCGAAGACCACGCTGACATCGAGGCTGCGGAACGTCATGGGGCTGACGCGGTGCACCTCCATGAACCGGGGCGTGATGCTCTGCTCCGCGCCCTCCGGGATGTCCTTGTCCTGCTCGGCCCTGAGCGCGCGCACGACGGGGTTGAACCGCTCGATGTGCCCCACCTGCAGGCAGGCGCCATGCTCCTTGGCAAGCCGCGCCAGTTCCTTCGATTCCTCGGCGTTGGGCGCCAGGTGCTTCTCGCTCAGGCAGGCGACGCCGGCCTCCAGGAAGGGCCGGGCGACCTTCAGGTGTGCCGTCGTGGGGACCGCGATGCTCACGGCATCGACCCCAGCGGCGAGCAACTCCGCTTCCTCGGCGTACCCCTTGCAGCCGCGCTGCTTGGCGATGTCGTTGCGCTGCTCCTCGTTGGCATCGACGACGCCGACGAGTTCGCACCCAGGGATCTCGGAGTAGACGCGCGCGTGGTGGCGGCCCATCCGGCCGACGCCGATGACGCCGCAGCGCAGCGTCTTGGCAGGAGACTGGACCTCGACCGGGGAATCCGGCGCGAGGCCGGCTGTTGTTTTCGTGGTGTTGGGCATGGGTTGTGGAGTGTCTGCCAGCCGGCGTGCGAAATCAACGCCGGCGCGGGAATCGGACAGGCGCCGGGGCGGTTTTCGGACAGTCGGATGGTGGCCTGAGGCTCAGGGGATCGGCCCGCCGAATGGCTGCCGGTCTTCGCGCTGGCGCTGGGCCTCCTCGAATTCCGCTTTCGCCTTTTCCTTCAGCCGCTCGACCCGCGCCGCCTGGGCATCGGCGTTCCGCACGGCCCACGCAGACTCACGGCCCAGCACCCAGAGCGACCAGACAAAGTACGCGTACCCCGCCCCCAGCAGGAGCAGGCTCAGCGGTTGCACCAGCAGCATGATCGTGACATTGCCCACCAGCATCGCGACCGACGCGTAGCCCAACCGCCTGGCGCGGTCGTCATCGGTGAACCGCTTGGCGATCTCGCCCAGTTGCAGGCACACCAGCGAGAGCCCCGCCACGCTGCAGCCGAGCAGGAGCCAGTGAACGGAGGCGCCGAGCGTCTTGTTCATCATCCCAGCTACAAACGAAACCACAACGCTGCCCAGCACGCCGATCTGCGACAGTGCGGTCGCACCAGCGAGGGCAAGTTCACGCTTCGACCGACCGACCCCCAGCGCCGGCTCCCGCTCCGGAGGCGGCACACAGATGAACGCCACGAACGCGAACCACGCGAAGGGCAGCAGGCTGATGATCCCGAAGAGCATCTTGAAGACAGGCGATTGCCCCATGCCGTAGAAGAGCACGTACGTCGAGAGCGCAAACGCCCCGATGATCATCAGCGCCATCAGCGTCAGCGCCGCGGAGAGCAGACGCAGGTACCAGTGCGGCATCCGCTGGTACGCATCGCGCACCGTGTTGGGGGCAACGCTGAGGATCCTGTCGCCGCACTCGGGGCAGGCGCCGCCGATGAAGAGGCCGGTGAGGTCGTAATCACACGAAGGGCACCGACGACCAGGCACAACCGGCTTGGCGCCCAGCCCGGTCGAACGCTGCCGATCATCCTCGACCGATTGAACATCAGGAACCGGAGCAGCGACGCCGAGCGGCTCGTCGCCCTCCTGCAGATCAACGTCGTAAGGATCGGGTTTCTGCGTGCTCATGGCGTTCACCCTGTTCGTTCGATCGCCGCCTGCGGTTCGTTCGCCACCGCTGGATCGTCCAACCCCGCTCAGACGTCCGGCGACGCCAGCCCACGCGCCTTGGGAGGGCTCGCGGAGCGCATCGTCTGGGCGAAGTCGATCATCCGCTGCGCGTAAGGGCCCCACGGCTTGCGTCCCAGCGATTCCAGCGCGGTCCCCAGCGGCCGGCGCTCGCGGAAGAGCGTGCGGTACACCTCGCGCACCTGCGCGATGTCTTCCCGCGTCACGCCCTCGGCGCGGCGCAGCCCCACGATGTTCACGCCGGAGAGCGAGTTGACCTCGTTCGTGATGGTGAAGGGCAGCACGTGCATCGTCACGATGCTCCCGCCCTGGATCATCACGCCCTCGCCGACCTCGCAGAACTGGTGCACCGCAGAGTTGCCGCCGAAGACGCAGCGGTCGTTGATCCGCACGTGCCCTGCCAGGAGCGTGCCGTTGGCGAGGGTGACGTTGTTCCCGACGACGGTGTTGTGCCCGGCGTGGCTGTTGGCCATGAAGTAGCACTGGTTGCCGATGATGGTCGGCTCTTCATCACCGACGCTGCGGTGGATCGTCACCCCCTCGCGGAAGGTGCAGCCATCACCGATGATGAGGCGGCCGGGCACGTCGGGGTTGTACTTGAAGTCCTGCGCATCGCCGCCCAGCACCGCGTAGGGGTGGACATCGCAGCCGGCGCCCAGCGTGGTGCGTTCGATGACGACCGACCGGAGCCGGAGCCGGGAGCCATCGCCGATGACGCAGTGGGGGCCGACGTAGGCGTCCGCCTCGATGACGACGCCCTCCCCGATGACCGCGGTCGGGTCAACGGTGGCGTTGGGATGGATGGTTGTGGATTCGGTCATGCTTGGCATCGGCCCGCGATTGTACGCGACACCGACCGCCCGCACCGACCGATCGCACCAACGGATCGCTCAGGAGAATCAGGCCGCCTTCGAGCGGATCACCGGCGCCGGTGCGTTGCCCATCGCGATCGCATCGCGGATCGCCGCGTACCTGCGGCCGCCGATGACGAGCGCCGTCAGATCATCAAGCTGGTGCAGCGAGCCGCTCTGCGTGTCGATCTCGACCGCCAGATCGTCGAGCGCCTGCTCGATGCCGATCTCCGCCGACCGGCCGCCGACAGAGGTGAACCGCTCCAGGTAGCGCGCCGAAGGGAGCCGCCGCTCGTGATCGTCCGCGTCCGCCTCAGGGAAGGTCGTCTCGAAACCGTCGGAGTAGATGATGAGCATCTCCTCGTCGCCCAGGCGGATCTCGATCTCGTCGTACTCCGCCTCAGGGAAGACGCCGAGCATCGGGCCGCCGCCATCGACGGTCTCCATCGAACCGCCGGCGTGCACGAGCAGGGGCGGCGGATGCCCTGCGACCGCGATCTTCGCGACGTTCGTCGTCATGTCGATCACGCCGTAGATGCCGGTGGCGAAGCGGTGCGTCGAGGCCGCCTGCCTGACGATCGCGTTGTTGAGGCGCGCGATCGCCTCGCCGGGCGGGACGATGCGGGTGTGGCCGTTCTCGTCGATGTCGGTCGTGGGCAGCGCCCGGCTGAGGACCATCGTCATCAGCGCCGCGGGCACGCCGTGCCCGGTCGCATCGGCGACGAAGAAGCCGAAGTGCTTCTCATCCAGGCGCACGACGTCGTAGATGTCGCCGCTGACATAGCCGCAGGGGCGGTAGAGGACGTTGAAGTCGAGGCTGTCGAGCATCGGGAGCGACTCAGGCAGGAAGTCCTGCTGGATGAGCGCCGCCAGTTGCAGCTCGCTGTGCATGCGATCGATGTGGTCGGTCAGCCCGGCCTGCGCACGGCGCAGCGCGTGCAGCTCATTGCGGATGCCCTCGATCACCGGCTGCCTTGTGACGCCTGCGTAGAGCATCGACGCGATCGCGCCGGGGTGCGCCTCGTGCGTCTCGACGATGACGCCATCCGCCTTGAACGCCTCGAACCTGGGGTGCGCCGGCGCGAGGATGACCAGCGGGAGCAGCCTCGCGCTGAGCCGATCGACCAGCTTCGCGAGGTCCGACGTCGAGCCATCGTTGGACATGACCAGCAGCACCGAGGAGCCGCTGACAGCGCCAGGGTTGTTGACCGCGTCCTCGAAGGTCAGCGTCTGCAGCGAGGGGGTTTCACCGTGCGTGGTCCACGCCTCGGCGATCGGCTGCCACCACTTGGACGTTGCCTGTTCGAGCCGGTCCAGGGCGATCAACGTCACTGTCGCGTTCAGC
>CAYGNN010000123.1:0-3262 GCA_964351165.1 uncultured Phycisphaeraceae bacterium | reverse complement strand
GGGTTCCCCTGACGCCGCGCTGCCGGGGATCGCCCAAACGTCCTCGGCTCACCGGGCAACGGAGCCCGAGAACCGATCGGCGCCGCCGGCAGGGCGACCAACAAGGATCGGCCTACTTCGCGCGGCGCTTAAGATCGTCCATGTCGAAGCGGATTTCGTCCCCCACTGACACGCCCAACTCTTCCAACCGTCCCCCCGAGAACTCGAGCACGAACCGGACCGGGAACCGGCTGGGGTACCGTTTCAGCCGCATCTCATAATCCCAGTCGCTCTCGCCTTCAGCCTGCGGTGTTTCCGGCTGCATCTCGTACATCGTGACGACGCGTCCGGTATCGCTGACGTACGCGATATCAATGGGTATCGGGCAGTGCCGCATGATGAACGCCCGCTCGGCGCGGTTCGGGAACGCGAAGATCATCCCGCCATCGCTGGCGATCTCCTCGCGATGCCCCAGCCCTGGCACGCGCTTGGAATTGTCCAGCGCAGGCTCCAGAAAGAAGACCTCGTCCGCGACATGCACCGTCACCAGGCCAGGCTTCGACTCCGGCGCGTTCTCGCACCCTGCGCCAGCGAGCATCGCGAGGAGCGCGAGCGCTGGCCAGAGCAACCGGCCGAACTTCATGATCGCGTGAGCCACGCCTCGTCTCCTTCGCTGAACAGGACAGGGGCTGATGGCAGTCTAGCCAGGTCGAACCGCGCCGCGAACTCCGCCGCGGTCATCGCCTCCCGCCCTCCGATCCCGCACCACGAGGCGATCAAGCCGATCACGCGCTCAGCGGTCACGCCATCATCGCGGTATCGGTCGAGCCTCGTATCGCCGTGCCGCTTGGCGAGGCGCCGGCCATCAGGCCCCAGCACCAGCGGCAGGTGCCAGTACGCCGGGATCGGACCGAGCCCCAGCGCCGCGATCAGCAGGATCTGCCGCGCGGTGGAATCGAGCAGGTCGTCGCCACGCACCACCGCGTTGACGCCCTGCGCCGCGTCATCGACGACGACCGCGAGCTGATACGACGGCGCACCGGTCTTTGTCCAGACGACGAAGTCCCCAACGCTCTGCGCAGGGTTGAACGACTGCGGCCCTGCGAAGCGGTCGACAAACTCCACCGGCGCGTCCGGCGTGACAAACCGCCAGTTCGTCTTCGCATCATCGAAGGAATTTGGCAGCGACGAAGGGCGCATCGATGCCGGGAAGCGGCTCTCGTTGCGCAGCGTCTCGTCCTGCGGCGCTGAAGCGGCGTCTGCGATCTCTTTCCGGGTGAGCGCACAGGGGAACACCCTCGAGGCGCGTGCGAGCGTCTGCATCGCTTCCTGGTGCCGATCGAGGTCATCGCTCTGAACGATCGGCCCCTCGTCCCAGTCGATCCCCAGCCAGCCGAGCAGGTCGATCATCCCCTGCACCGTCTCCGGCTTCACCCTCGGCGTGTCGAGGTCCTCGATCCGCAGGACGACCTTCCAGCCGCCGGCGCGGGCCATCGCCCAGTTGATCAGGAACGTGCGCGCGTTGCCCAGGTGCAGCGCGCCGGTTGGCGAGGGCGCCAGCCGGGTGACCAGCGGCGCGCGTTCTTCGGCGTCATTGTCGCCCTCAGAGCCCCGAATCGGGGGTTGAGGCGAGATACCGGTCGGCAACAGGTTGTCGGGGGTTGACTGGGGCACGAACTCCCCGAAGATACCCGCTGGCGCCCTCCGATGGATCGGTTGGCCGACCGTCGATCCCCGGAGCGAACCAGATGCAGACCCTGACCGAAGACCAGATCCAGACCCGCCTCGACGCCGAAGCGCCGGAGTGGTCCGAGGCGGGCGGGTCCATCCAGCGGACGTTCCAGTTCGACGACTTCGTGCAGGCCATCGCCTTCGTGAACAAGGTCGCCGACGCCGCGGAAGCAGCGATGCACCACCCGGACATCCTCGTGCGCTACAACAAGGTCACGCTCACGCTGACCACGCACGACGCCGGCGGCATCACCGACAACGACTTCGCCCTCGCGCAGCGTGCCGACGACGCCGCGCAGAGCTGATCTCCACAACCGGTTGGTCTGATTCAGCGCCCAGGCTTGCGGTACGCCGATTCCGAGCGCATCTCATCGGTGAAGCCCTTGGCCAGCAGGTCCGCATCGATCCCGAAGGCCTCGCCCATCGCAGGCTCCCAGGGCTCGCCGGCCTTGATCAGATCGATCCACTGCTTGAACTCGCGCGGCTTGTACTTGATCAGGAACCGCACCAGCATGTGGCTCGTGGGGTACGAATCCTGCGTGAACCAGGAGCCGTCCCTGTAGGACTGCTCCATGATGGTCATGGGATCCAGCCCCCTGGCGATCGCCGCCTTGACGTGCGTCCAGTGCTCCCTTGGCTCCTGGGATTCCGGCGTCAGCCGCCCTGCGATGTAATCCGCCAGCCCCTCGTTCGCCCAGGTGGGCAGCGCCGCAGGCGTGCGGTACCGGTACATCACGCCGTGCACCGACTCGTGCACCAGGACCGACTGGAATTCCGTATCGCTCCCCCACCGGTAGAAGGACAGGATCACGTTGTTCCCGCGCTGGTGGCAGAGCCCGCCGAAGCGAGAGGCGTCGATCCCCATCGCCACGCGCTCGAACTTCATGAACGAATCCCTGGAGTTGAACAGGAAGACCATGCACTTGCCGGCGTAGAGGTCCGTTTCCTTCGGCAGCTCGAGTGTCTCGAGCATCGTCTCGTACATCGTCTCGAGCGTCGCGCTCCAGCGGCGCAGGTCGCGCTCGCTCATATCCGCCGCGACGATGAAGTGGTCCGTCTCATGGATGCGGCGTTCGGGATCACCCCGCTCGAACCCCGCTGTCCGGACATACTCGCGCTGATCGATGATCGCCTGCTCCCTGGCCTCCGCGCCGAGCGCCGGCCAGGGCGTCGCTCCCTTGATCGCGCCAGCGTCGTCCTCCATCGGAGGCGGGAGATGCCCCCCACCGACCGCGCCGCCAGCAGCGCCGGACTCGCGCGATCCGATCATCTCCGCGTACGCATCGCGAGGGTCGCCACCATCGCCATGGATCGACTGCGCCCGCTCGATGTGTTCACCGAGCGATCCATCCTGCCGCTGCGCGAACCTGAACGCCCGATCCGCGAGCCGCTCGTCGCCCAGGCGGAGCATCTCGATCCCGAGCCTGAAGTACCCATCCGCATCGTCTCTGCCGAGCATGCCGCGCGTGGTTTCGTAGACCGCCTTGGGCTGCAGGTCGCTCCAGGGGATCTCCAGCGCGATGTCGCTGCCCTGCCGCTGGACCCAGAAGGC
>CAYGNN010000122.1:0-8726 GCA_964351165.1 uncultured Phycisphaeraceae bacterium | reverse complement strand
CTGGCGAAGGTGGTCCGGTCGTGTGCGCTCGATCATCTCAAGCTCGAACGGCGCCTGCAGCGCCGGCAGGCGCTCGCGGCTCGGCCACTGGAAACGCATACGCCCGAAGAACTGGACGACCGCATCGCGGCGCTCATGGCGCAGATGTCATCGCTCGACAAAGCGACGCGGGAACTGCTCGAACTCCGCTACCGCGCGCAGTGGACGCTGGGGCGGATCGGCCGTGCGGTGGGGCTGAAACCCGGCGCGGTGGATGGGCGGATACGGCGGGCCGAGGCGGCGCTGCGGGCGCCGCTGGAGGAGGCTGTCGATGACGCATGACTTCGATCAACAGCGGCTCTCGCCTGAAGGCGAGCAGCGGCGTGAGGCGATCCTGCGCGAGGTGTCGGGGCGGTTGCCTGCGATCGCTGCGCGCCGCAGAGCAAAGCGGCGCGCGGCTGCCGGAACGCTGGCGGTGCTGCTGCTGGCTGGCGCTGCGGTGGTGTGGATGATCCCGACGTCGCCAGGGCCAACGCCAACGCCAACATCGGCGCCGCAGGTTGTTGAGGTCGAGCCGACGATCGAGCACGACCCGCTGATCGATTATGCGGTGGTGGAGTCTTCGCCGGTGGATCCTTCGGTCTACGTGCGGACGGACACCGAGTCGATCAACGCGATGGTCATCACCGATGACGAGTTGCTGCGGGAACTGGCGGCGATCGGTCGGCCGGCCGGGCTGGTCCGGATGAACGGTCAGGTGCGGCTCTCGCGCGATGTTGTCGATCCGCAGGTTGTCGATCCGGTTCAGTGAATGCCGGCGATGAACTCGCCCAGGCGGTCCATCCCCTGACTGATCTGCTCGCTGGAGCAGGCGAAGCTGAACCGCACGCACTTGGGGCCATCACCCAGGAAGTCTTCACCTGGGACGCAGGCGACGAGGTGCTCGTTGAGCAGCGCCGTCGCGAAGTCTTTCGCGCTGTTGATCGTTGCGCCGCCCTTGGTCGTTCTGCCGAAGTGGGCGGAGATATCCGGGAAGACGTAGAACGCGCCGGTGGGCTTGGGGCAGACGACGCCATCCATCGCGCTGATGCGATCGTGGATCAGCTTCGCGCGCTGGGCAAACTGCTTGCGCATCGCCTCGACCTCCCCGGCGCACTCGGTGAGCGCGACGCGGATCGCAGGCAGGAAGAACGTCGGGACGCACGTCGTCAGCTGCCCCTGCAGTTTCGTGACCGCCTTGGCGAGGCGCAGGCCGAATTCGCCCGAGCCCGCGCAGTAGCCGATGCGCCAGCCGGTCATCGCGTACGCCTTGGACAGCCCGTTGACCGTCACCGTGCGCTCCGCGACCTCCGGGAACGAACCGATCGAGCGGTGTTCGATACCCCCATAGATGATCTTCTCGTAGATCTCGTCGGTGACGATCACGAGGTCGGGGCACGTCGTGCTGGCTGCGTCGGCGACGACTTGCGCCAGCGCGCCGAGTTCGTCCGGCGTGTACATCGTGCCGCAGGGGTTGGATGGGCTGTTGAGGCAGAGGATGCGCGAGTTGGGCGTGATCGCGCTCGCGAGCTGATCGGGGGTGATCTTGAATTCGTTGGCGGCGGTGGCGGGGACCTCGATGACCGTGCCGCCGGCCATCTCCGCCTGCGGCTTGTAGCTGACCCACGCGGGGGTGGGGAGGATGACCTCGGGGGGCGCGCCGCCTGGCAGGGGCGGGTCGAGCAGGGCCTGGAAGAGGAGGTAGAGGGAGTTCTTACCGCCGCTGGAGATCACGACGTGGTCGGCGGTGACGCCGGGGATGCCGTTCTCGTTGGTGAGTTTGCTGGCGATGACCTCTCTGGTGGCCGGGTCGCCTGGGGCTGGGGCGTACTTGGTCTGGCCTGCCTGCATCGCGTCGATCGCGGCCCTCTTGATGGGCTCTGGCGTGTCGAAATCCGGCTCCCCTGCGGCGAATGAGAGGACGTCCTTCCCCTGGGCGCGGAGGCTCTTGGCCAGCGCGGTGACCGCCAGGGTGCTCGACGGGGCGAGCGATTCGACGCGGCGGCTGAGGCCGATCGTTGTCGCCGTTTGGGCGGCGTCGGGGGCGGTCTGGGAGGGGCTGGTCATGATGGCGGTACGGTATCCCGTCGGGGGTGGTCTGGCCGGTCTCGGTGGGGGGTAGTTGAAGGATCGGCGAAGCGGGGGGGCCGCTTGATGCCCCGGCGGGGCAGACCTACGCTTGTGGGTTCCAGGGGCGGCCAATGTGGGCCGTCCGGGGCGTCGTTGCGGATTGCGCGGCTCCCGAGCAACGGTTTCAGACCCTCAGAATCGGATCTTACACGCATGCCATTGGCGATCGAAGACAAGCAGCAGGTCATCAGCGAGTACCGGACGAACGACAAGGACACCGGGTCCCCCGAGGTTCAGGTCGCAGTGCTGACGGCGCGCATCAAGCAGGTCGCCGGGCATCTGGAGAGCAACAAGCACGACCACCACAGCCGTCGTGGTCTGCTGGCGATGGTTTCTCGTCGCAACAAGCTCCTGCGTTACCTGCAGCGGAAGGATCGCGACGCGTACCTGAAGCTCATCAAGAGCCTGGGTCTGCGTAAGTAATCGAATTGCATTGTCCAAGCCCTGCACCATCCGGTGCGGGGCTTTTTCATAAACCCGCCGGCTGTTCGCCACACGGAGCGGCAGTGGATCCGGCGCTGTTGTCAGCACGAGCGCGTGCGCGACCGCGTCCGATCTTCTGCCTCTGACGTGCCAGGTGAACAACCGGCGACACTCAGGGCGCGACCGCGAGTTGTTGGCGGTCGGTCCCGCAAGCAGAAGGCACACCATGTCGAAAGCGAACTTTGTGAAGGTCGAGCGTGAGATCGCCGGCCGCACCATGACCTTCGAGACCGGCCGCGTCGCCAAGCTGGCGTCGAGCTGCGTGATCGCGTCGTACGGCGGCTCGACCGTCATGGCGACCGTCGTCCGCGCCGATCCCAGGCCGGGCCTCGACTTCTTCCCGATGCAGGTGGACTACCGCGAGCGCACCGGCGCTGCTGGTAAGTTCCCCGGCGGTTTCCGCAAGCGTGAGGGCGCTCCCAACGAGAAGGAGATCCTCACCATGCGCATGATCGACCGCCCGATCAGGCCGCTCTTCCCGGATGGGTTCATCGACGAGATCCAGATCCAGTGCTGGGTCATGAGCCACGACACCGAGAACGACACCGACGTGCTCGCAGGCTGCGCCGCCTCCGCGGCGCTGGCGATCAGCGACGCCCCGTTCGATGGCCCCATCGCCACCGTCCGCGTTGGCAGGATCATCACCGAGGAGGGCTCGCAGTACGTCCTCAACCCCACCGTCAGCCAGATGGATTACTCCGACATCGACATGATCCTCAGCGGTCACGATGAAGGCGTGAACATGATCGAGATCGGCGCTGCGGAGATGCCTGAGAAGGACGTCCTGGGCGCGATCGAGTTCGGCTACGAGGGCATCAAGGACGTGCTGGGCCTGATCGACGACCTGGTTAAGAAGGCCGGCGTCGAGAAGCGCATCGGCGACAACCTGAACCTCCCGGACGAGGACATCGTCGAGCACATCTGGAAGGTCGCTGAGAAGGACATGATCGAGGCGCGCCAGGTCCCCGGCAAGGAGGACCGCGACGAGGCTGTCTCCGCGCTGCGGAACAAGGTCCTCGACGAGCATTACGCTGAGAACGAGGACGGCTCCTACGGCGAGTACCAGAAGTCCGCCAAGCGCCGCTCGATGGCGAAGGAAGCCTTCCGCCGCCTCGAGAAGAAGGTCACCAGAAAGCTGATCGTCGAGAAGGCGCTGCGTGCTGATGGCCGCGCGTACGACCAGCTCCGCCCGATCGAGGGTGAGGTCGACATCTTCGACCAGACGCACGGCTCCGCGATGTTCCAGCGCGGCGAGACGCAGTCGCTGGTCACCTGCGTGCTTGGCACCGGCAAGGACGAGCAGATCGTCGATGGCCTGACCCCCGAGTACGCCAAGAAGTTCATGCTGCACTACAACTTCCCGCCCTTCTGCGTGGGCGAGGCGCGGCGCATCATGGGCCCCGGCCGTCGTGAGATCGGTCACGGCGCCCTGGCGGAGCGCTCGCTCATGGGCGTGCTCCCCAGCCCCGACGATTTCCCATACACCATCCGCCTGATCTCGGATATCACCGAGTCGAACGGCTCGTCGTCGATGGCCTCCGTCTGCGGCGGCTGCCTGGCGCTGATGGACGCGGGCGTGCCCATCACCAACACCTGCGCCGGCATCTCCGTCGGCCTCTTCTCCGATGACACCGGCAAGAAGGTGTACGTCACCGACATCATCGGCGAGGAAGACTTCTTCGGCGACATGGACTTCAAGGTGTCCGGCACCGTCGAGGGCGTCACCGGCGTGCAGGTCGATCTGAAGGCCAGGGGCCTGACGCACGACCAGCTGGAGCTGATCTTCGAGCAGGCCCGCGTCGCGCGTCTGGACATCATCAAGACGATGGAGAAGGTCATCGCCGAGCCGCGTGCGGACCTCAGCCCCAACGCGCCGAGGCTCATCACGATCCAGGTCGCGCCGGACAAGATCGGCAAGATCATCGGCCCTTCGGGCAAGACGATCCGCGGCCTGCAGGAGAAGTACAACGTCAAGATCGACATCGAGGACGACGGCACGGTCTTCGTGGCCGCCAAGGACCTCGACTCCATCGAGGGCGCCCGCTCAGAGATCGAGGCGATGGGCGCCGAGATCAAGGTCGGCACTGTCTACACCGGCAAGGTCGTCAGCGTGAAGGACTTCGGCGCCTTCGTCGAGCTGGCGCCCGGCACCGACGGGATGTGCCACATCTCCGAGCTGGACGACGGCTACGTCGGCGCGGTGACGGACATCGTCAAGGTCGGCGACACGATCAAGGTCAAGGTCATCAAGGTGGATGACCAGGGCCGGATCAAGCTGAGCCGGAAGGCCCTGCTCAAGGAAGAATCCGCCGCGACGGCGGGCGCCGAGGGCTGAGCCTGATCCCAGGTTGATTGATTGAAACCCAGCCGGGCGGCGGACTTCCGTCGCCCGGTTTTTTCATGCGCCGAAGTGGTTGTTGACCTGTCCCGGAAGGTCCGGTAACTTCACCCTTACCGATTCAAAGGATCTTGGCGTCGCCTCCGGGCGGCACAATCCGGGGGGCCGAGGCACACCATGAGCGAAGCGACAGGCGACCAGTTGGTGGATACCGAGGGTGTGGTGAAGTGGTTCGATCCCAAGAAGGGGTTCGGATTCATCATCGGTCCCGAGGGCCAGGACATCTTCGCGCATTACTCCAAGATCGAGGGCGACGGCTTCCGCGTGCTCCGCGATGGGTCCACCGTCGTCTACAGCGCGGCCAAGGGCGAGAAGGGGTGGAACGCCACCAAGATCGTCCGCAAGGAAGAGGTCGAGGTCACCGTCCGCAAGCGGCCCGGCTACTCCCGCTCGCCGCGCCGGTGAATCCCTGCGTCCGGCCACGATCCAACCCTGATCCAGACCTGATCCCGGCGCATATCGTGTCCACCTGTGGGTGATCTGACGTACTTCATTCTGGGAATGCTGGCCGGGCTCGCGATGGCGGCGCCGGTGGTGGTGTACGTCCGCCGCAGGGCGACGCGCCGCGCGAAGGCGGCAATCCGCAAGGCGCTGACCGACCAGCGGCTCAGCGAGATCGGCTCCCTCAGCCAGGGGCTGGCGCACGAGATCAAGAACCCGCTCTCGACGATCGGGCTCAATGCGCAGCTGCTCATGGAGAGCATCGAGGCGCTGCCGATCGAGGAGGACCAGCGCGATCCGCTCACCAAGCGCCTCGGCGCGCTGGGCCGGGAGACGGAGCGCCTCCGCGACATCGTCGAGGACTTCCTGAACTACGCCGGGGAGATCCGCATCGAGCCGCGGCCGGTGGACCTGAACGACCTGATCGCGGAGCTGACCGATTTCTACAGCCCCCAGGCGCAGAGCAAGGGCGTGAAGCTGGTGACTGACTTCGACACCGCGCTGCCGCGGTGCATGGCGGATCCCTCATCGCTGAAGCAGGCGGTGCTGAACCTGATGATCAACGCGACGGACGCGATGCAGCGCAACGCCGAGGGCGCGGCGCGCACGCTGACGATCCGGACGATGCAGTCGCGCGACGAGGATGGCGGCGATGTCTGCTGCGTGCTCGTCGAGGACACCGGCCCTGGCGTGAAGCAGGAGAACGCCGAGAAGATCTTCCAGCCCTATTTCACGACGCGCAAGAGCGGGGCGGGGCTGGGGCTGGCGATCACCAAGCGACTGATCGAGGAGCAGGCGGGGACGATCGAGGTGACGCCCCACGCTGGGAGCGGGGCGGTGTTTACGGTGGCGCTGCCGGTGGTGTGAGACTTGCCACACCGTGCCACGACCAAGCTTTGCTAGGTCGTGCTTCGTCCAGCGTTGTGTGCTCTGAATACACGACCTAGCGGAGCTAGGTCGTGGCACGGGCTACACTCCTGCCGTGAACACTGACTACGACATCATCGTCATCGGCGGCGGGCACGCCGGGGCGGAGGCGGCCTGGGCCGCGGCCAACCTCGGCGCGCGCGTCGCGCTGGGGACGCTCGATCCCTCGACGATCGGCGTGATGTCGTGCAACCCTGCGATCGGCGGTCTGGCGAAAGGTCAGATCGTCCGCGAGATCGACGCGATGGGGGGGCTGATGGGCCTCGCCGCTGACGCGACGGGGATCATGTTCAAGACGCTCAACACGTCGAGGGGCCCTGCGGTGTGGGGGCCCAGGTGCCAGAGCGACAAGCACGCCTACGCCGCGTACATCCAGCACGCGATCGCCTCGCGCGATGAGATCGAGGTCATCGAGGGCGCGTGCTCACGGTTCATTATTGAGGGCGGACGCATCGCTGGCATCGGTGTCGAGCGCGATAACGAATCGTTCGATCTGCGCGCCGGCGCGGTGGTCCTGACGACGGGCACCTTCATGCGCGGGCTGCTGCACACCGGCGAGACGACCACGCCAGGCGGCCGCATCGGCGAGGCGCCGGCGAACACGATCAGCGCGGCGCTGCGCGACCTGGGCCTCGACCTGCACCGGCTCAAGACCGGCACGCCGCCCAGGCTGGCGCAGTCGACGATCGACTGGGACGCGCTGGAGCCGCAGGCGGGTGACGACGAGCCGGTGCCCTTCTCGGATCTGACGGCGCTCGATCGCTTCCCGGTGATCGAGCAGGTGGAGTGCCGTATCACGCAGACGTCGCCCGAGATCCACGCGATCATCCGAGACAACCTGCACCGCGCGCCGATCTTCAATGGGTCGATCGGCTCACGCGGCCCTAGGTACTGCCCATCGATCGAGGACAAGGTCGTGCGCTTCGCCGACCGCGAGACGCACCACGTGTTCCTCGAACCGGAATCGCTGACGTGCGACTCGGTTTATTGCAACGGCGTCTCGACGAGCATGCCGGAGGATGTCCAGCGGGCGATGGTCCGCGGCATGCGTGGCTGCGAGGACGCGACGATCCTCAAGCTGGGGTACGCGGTCGAGTACGACGCGGTCGCCTCGCACCAGATCGACGCGACGTGCATGACCGATGCGCTGCCCGGGCTCTTCCTCGCCGGGCAGATCAACGGGACAACCGGTTACGAGGAGGCGGCCGGTCAGGGGCTGATCGCAGGGCTGAACGCGGTCCGCTTCGTGCGCGGGCAGGAGCGGCGGGCGCTGGCGCGCGACGAGGCGTACATCGGCGTGATGCTCGATGACCTCGTGACGAAGACGCTCACCGAGCCCTACCGCATGTTCACGAGCCGCGCCGAGCACCGGCTGATCCTCCGCGCCGACAACACCGCCGATCGGCTGACGCCGCTGGCGGACGATCTTGGCCTGATCGACGCCGACCGCCGGCGAGTCTTCGCGCAGCGGTCGGACGACCTGGCGGGCATCGGCGCGCAGATCGACCAGCAGATGGAGCGGTCGATCGTCCAGCCCTCGTTCACGATCGGCGACATGCGGCGCGAGTTCCCGGGGTACTCGCCTGGCGTGTGCCTGACGGCGATGGCCGAGCGGCAGTACGCCGGGTACATCGCGAGGCAGCGCGCCGAGATCAAGCGGCAGCGCGAGCAGGAGCGCCGGGCGATCCCGGAGGCCTTCGACTACGCGCTCGTCGCCGGGCTGCGGGCCGAGGCGCAGGAGCGCCTGACGATGTTCCGCCCCTCGTCGATCGGGCAGGCGGCGCGGCTGGAGGGCGTGAACCCGACGGACATCACGCTGCTGACGATCGCGATGAAGAAGTGGAAGCGCGAACGGCGCGAGCCGGTTGGCGCCTGAGGCTCCAGGTGGCGCGCACCGATCGGGCGATTTGATTCGTTTCGGTCGCGTCAACACCCCCCTCGGGGGCTGATCGAAACGAATCTGAATCCGGATTTACTTCCCCAGCGCGATCGAGTCCTTCACGCCCAGGTTCTTGTAGATCTCCCGCGTCGCGGTCGATTTGTTGAGCGTGTAGAAGTGGATCCCATCCACTTCCTTGTCCAGCAGGTCGCGGCACTGCTCCGTCGCCCAGTGGACGCCGACGTTGCGGACCGCTTCAGGGTCCTCGCCGCAGCGGTTGAGGGCGCGGAGGAGTTTCGCTGGGAACCGGGAGCCTGCGGCGAGCTCCGCCATGCGGCGCAGCCCCTTGACGCTGGTGACAGGCATGATCCCCGCGATGATCGGGATGTCGATCTTCGCCAGGGCGCAGCGCTCGCGTGCATGGGCGCGCGCCATCCATCGAGCTGGGTG
>CAYGNN010000121.1:0-8788 GCA_964351165.1 uncultured Phycisphaeraceae bacterium | reverse complement strand
TCTGCGAGCTTGATGTTGCGCCGGATCGCCGGTCGCCTGACGCGCGCCGAGCGCCACGGCGCATCCGTCTCGCGTTGGCTGGCGAAGAAATCGTCGAGGTCGGCGACGACTTCTCGGGCGTGCGTGGTCTGCTCCTCGTGGCTGGTAAGGATCACGCTGGAGACGACGAGGGATGGGTTCACGCTCCGGCCGACAAGGCCCACGGTTTCCAGCAGCTTGCCGACGCCCTGGAGCGCGAGGAAGTGCGCCTGCATCGGGATAACCACTTCGCGCACCGCGGCCAGCGCGTTGAGCGTGAGCAGGCCGAGCGATGGGGGGCAATCGATGAAGAGGAATTCCGGCTGCTCATCGAGGTTGGCCAGCGCGCGGCGCAGCAGGCCCTGCCTGTTCGGCGTGTCGGCGAGCTCAGATTCCGCCGCAGCGAGATCAACGATCGAGGGGATCAGGCGGAGGTTCTCGCAGACATCAACGACGGCGTTCTGGACCTCGGTGTCAGGATCGTGCAGCAGGTCGTAAACAGTGCGGTCCTCTTGGCCAGGTTCGACGCCGAGATGCAGCGAGGCGTGCGCCTGAGGGTCCATGTCGATGAGCAGGACGCGCTTGCCCTGCCGCGCGACGCCTGCGGCCAGATTGACCGCCGTGGTGGTCTTGCCGACGCCGCCCTTCTGGTTGATGAGGGCGATGGACCGGGTGATCGGCGCCGAGGAATTTTCTGGGTGCTGAGGCATATTCGAGCAGTATCGCCACTGTGGGTGGTGTTTGCAGGGGTTCCGGTCAGGCGTTTGTCCGGTAGTGGGTGCGATCGGACATGAATCTACCGTATTGATGCTAGGAGCCCCTGACGGCCGCGCGTATTATTGAGGTGAGTGAGGTTGAGAGAGGGGTGCTCGTGAGACGAGTCGTAGCCGTCGCCGGGCTGCTGGCAGTCAGCGGCCAGGCTCTGGCTCAGGACAGTGTGGCGCAGTCACCCGGCGGGAACGACGCGTTGAGCGCGTACGACGCCCAGCTGGCGCGCTATACCTTGGACCTGGTTCCCGTCCTCAGCTCCTGGGGGACGGAATTCGTCATCGGGCCGGTGCTCAAATCGAGCCGCAGCATCGATGCCGGTTTCTCCACGCAGAAGCTCGTCGGCGCGGTCCTCAGCCCTGACGTGGTTGAGCATGTCTCGATCCCCAGCACGCCCTTCAGCACCTGGGCGACGAGGGGCGCTGGTGTGCACCCCAGCGAGAACTCAGCGCCGAGCCAGATCAACATCGGGTACTTCTCGCGCCGCTTCGGCGTCGCCTGCGCCGACCTCGGGGTCGGGCCGACGAACATCATCGGCGCCCTGATCGGCTGGCGGGACAACGTGCCGGACCGGCTCTTTGTCGAGCGGTACATCGCGGTGTCGAGCCGGGATTCGATGGCGGGGCAGGATCACTCCACGCTCTCGCTGGGCGGCATCGACGCCGAAGGCGAGGTGAGCCTGCGCGCCGACGATTTCGGGATCTCCGACCTCACACCCAACAAGATCATCGACGAGAACATCGTCCGCGTTGACATCGAGCAGCGCAACGGGAGCCCCAACGCGCTGCACAGCTCAATCGGCGTGAACAACGCCAACGACCCTGCGGCGACCGTGTTCTTTGTCAACAAATCGACGACGTCCGTCGCGGCGCCGGCCGGGATGCCATCGACGGTCTCCGCGGCGGGCGAGGCGGCGCCGATCACGCTGGACTTCGCCGGCGCGCACCACATCGGTGGCGAGGCGCCGATGACGGATCACCTTGATCCAGCGATCGACGCGCACCGCGGCGCGCCCTCGTACTCAACGCTCGGATTCGCAGGCGGCGAAGGCGGTGCGATCGGATTCCTCGCTATACAGGACTCCGGCGTTTCGCTGGCGGTCGATGCGCTGGCCGCGGCGGCGCTGGACACCCAGGGCAACGTCGTCGGGACGATCAGCGCGGCGATCCCCTCGCCGCTGATCGACGGTTTGTTCAGCGCGACCAACGCGGTCTTCATCGGTCATCTGAGCCAATCCGCGTTCCGCGGCGGCAGCGGTCCGGTCGCGCTCGGTGGAAGCATGGCCGGCGAGTTCACGCTCGCTGCGTCCGCACGCGGCGATGCCGGGACGGAGTTCATCGCCGCAGCGACGTTCGATGCGCCGGTTGGCATGTCCGCGGCGAGCTGGTCGGCGCCGGCGTTCGTCGGGAAGGCGGTCCTCGATGGCGAGAACGGTCAGCAGATCGGCACGCTGGTCGCCGGCTCGCAGGTCGGATCGCCGGTTTCGTTCTCGTCGCCTGCGGTGGACGTGCTGGGCAACGTGTATTTCGTTGGCGTCTTCAAGCCGACGCTGCAGCCGGCGCGGACCGCGGTCTGCAAGGCGGTCAACACCGGGAGCGGCTACCAGATCGAGGTGCTCTTCCAGTCTGGGCAGATCGTCGTCGGCGCGAACTCGACGAGGCCCTACCTGATCCAATCGATCGCGCTGGGCGATGCGGATTCCATCGCTTCAGGTTCGATCTGGTCGGGGAGCGTGCTGCACAGCCGCCGGGTCGGCGCGGGTGGCAACCCGGCCTTCGCGGACGCGTTCGGCGGGCTCGTCGTCAGCGCGGTGATCGAGTACGACAACCTGACGCAGCTCGAGCGCTACGACGCGGTGCTCTTCGTCGGTCCCAAGGGGATCGATGGATTGGTCGCGGATATCAACGGCGATGGCGTGGTGGATACCGCGGACCTTGGCCTGCTCATCGCGGCCTTCGGGACAGGCGATCCGCAGGCGGACCTCAACGGCGATGGCGTCGTTGACACAGCGGACCTCGGCCTGCTGATCTCGCAGTTTGGGGACAGCGAGTAGCCACCCCGGGTCCCACTCACATAAAACAGATCTTGCGGTTGACGGGGCTCCTGTTGGGATCTATATTGGAATAGTGACGCCAACACGCAAGTATAATCCGGCATCCCCCAAGCAGGCCGCCAGGCGGCGCTCCGGCGTGGACAAGCACCTCGACCCTGAGCTGTTCAAGGCGCTGGCCGATCCCACGCGGGCGAGCCTGCTCGCGTGCCTGATCAAGTGCGGCAGGCCTTGCTCCGTGACGGAGGTCGCAGAATGCTGCGCTGTCGATTTCTCGATGGTGGCCCGGCACCTGGGCGCTCTTGCCCGCGCCGGGATCTGCACTTCGGAGAAGCAGGGCCGGACGGTCTGGTACCAGGCGGGGTCGGCGGACCTCGCAGGGCGGTTCCGCGCGATCGCCGACGCGATCGACGAGTGGCCGGCGTCTTCATGCTGCGAATCTGACTGCGGTTGCTGACCAGGCGCCGCGCCCCATCCACACCCTGGAGATGACATGACCAATCAACCCAACGAGCAAACGCAGGAGCTGGCCCGCGAGCAGGTCCGCGAGGGATACGCCGCAATCGCGACCGCCGGGCAGTGGTCCGGCGTGAGCCCCAGCGCGCCGCAAGATGACAGCGGTTGCTGCGGCGGCGGTGGCTGCTGCGGCCCGACGACGCTGACCGCGGATCAGGTCGCGCTGGCGGTGGGCTACACCGACGAGGACCTGACCATCCTCCCTGAGGGCGCGAACATGGGGCTCTCCTGCGGCAACCCCACGGCGCTGGCGGCGCTCCAGCCTGGGGAGGTTGTCCTCGATCTGGGTTCCGGCGGAGGGTTCGACTGCTTCATCGCAGGACCCAGGGTCGGCGACACCGGCCGCGTGATCGGTGTGGATATGACCGCGGAGATGATCAGCAAGGCCCGCGCGAACACGCCAGGCTACGAAGAACAGTCCGGTCTGCGCAACGTCGAGTTCCGCCTTGGTGAGATCGAGCACCTGCCGGTCGCGGACGCGTCGGTCGATGTCGTGATCTCCAACTGCGTGATCAACCTCTCGGTGGACAAGCCGCAGGTGTGGCGCGAGATTGCGCGCGTGCTGAGGCCAGGCGGTCGCGTCGCGGTGTCGGACCTGGCGCTGCTCAAGCCGTTGCCGGAGTCGATCGCTGGCGACGTCGAGGCGCTGGTCGGTTGTGTCTCCGGCGCGGATCTTGTTGATGATGTCCGCGCTGCGGCGTTGGGGGCGGGGCTCACAGACCTGAAGCTGACAGCGAAGCCCGAGTACATCGACGTGATGACCGGTGGCGATGATCCGCTGTATCGCAAGATCGCCGCGGCGCTCCCGGATGGCGAGACGATCAGCGATTCCGTGGTCAGCCTGGAGATCGAGGCGCGCAAGGCTGACGGCGCGTAAGGCGTGCTTGTCAACAGGCGCACCGCTCGGTCCAATGATCTGATGGCGCACCTGCAGACCTACGACTACCTCACGCTCTCCAGGGGGCGGATCTTCGATTGGATCCGGCCGCTGGGCGAGGATGGCTGGCGGCGAGAGTTCCCGGTGGGGCTCGGCTCGCTCGCTGTCACGATGACGCACATCATGATCAGCGAGTGGTACTACATCGAGCGGCTGCTGGGCCGCGATGTCCCGCCTTACGAGCAGTGGTCGATCAAGTACGAGGAGCCGCCTGCATTCGACGCGGTCGAGTCGCATTGGGCGGAGCAGGCCAGGGCGACCCGCGATGCAATCGCGAAAACGATGGATTGGGACGCCGCGATCGAGTACCGCGTGCAGATCGACGACGGTTCGCTGGTCGATGTCGCGTGCACGAAGGATGGGCTGCTGATCCAGCTCGCGATCCACGAGGCGCACCACCGGTCGCAGGCGATGCACATGCTCAGGCTGCAGGGCGTCGAAGCGCAGGACATCGATTACAACGCGCTCCTGTTCGAGCGGCGCCCGGTGTAAGATCAGGCCGCCTATCCAAGGCCGATCCACCCCAACGCGCCCCGGCGGCGCCCAACGAACAAGCGAGCAGCAGTTGTCCGAAGCGAATGTCGAAGTGATCCGCGGCCTGTACGACGCGATGGCGGCCGGCGATGTCGAGGGCGCCCTGGGCAGGATGTCCCCAGGGATCGTCTGGAACGAGGCTGAGAACTATCCCTATGCCGACGGGAACCCTTACGCCGGTCCTGATGCAGTCCTGGGCGGTGTTTTCGCCCGGCTCGTCGGCGAGTGGGACGGTTTCGGTGTTGCAGTGGATGAGCTGCTCGACGCTGGCGATACGGTCGTCATGCTTGGCCGCTACACAGGGACGTGCAAGGCGACCGGCAGGGCGCAGAACCCGCAGGTGGTCCACGTCTGGCGCCTCGAAGACGGCAAGATCACCCGCTTCCAGCAGCACATCGATACGCTGCACGTCGCCCGCGTCATGGGCGACGTTTGACTCGCTTGATTGATTCTGAACAGCTTGATTCCCGGAGGCCGACCCCGATGCGTTCCGCACTACCCCTTGCTGCCCTGCTCTCAGCCGCTGTGCTTCTTGGTGGGTGCGCCACCAGCGAGTGCTGCTCTGTCCCGAGCGCCGAATCGCACGCGGAAATCGCGCATACGGCGCACGAGAACTTCGTCAACGCGATCAACTCGAACGACCTCGAGACGCTGATGTCGGTGCTGACCGATGATGTGGTGCTCATGGCGCCCAACGCGCCCCGCCTGGTCGGGAAGGACGTGGTCCGTCCCTGGGCCGGCGGGTATTACGACGCCTACGAGACCCACTGGGTCAAGACGACGCTGGAGTTCGTCATCGCAGGGGATTGGGCCTTCGAGCAATACTCGTACGAGTCCACCGACACACCGCGAGCAGGCGGCCCGGTCGTCCGCGACACCGGTAAGGGAATCGCTGTCTTCCACAGGGGGGAAGACGGCAAGTGGCGTGTCGCGCGCGACGCGTGGAGCTCCGACCTCCCAGCGCAGTAAGCCGCCTGCCTGCGATGAACAGGTTCAGTGGCCCGGTTTGTTCACGTGCTGATCGAACATGATCTGGTTCCCGTCAGGGTCCTCGAGCACGATGTGGGCCGGGCCGGTGCCCGATTCCTCGGCCTCGACCAGGAGCTTGATCCCCGCCTTGCGCAGCCGCTTCTGGATGTCGCGCACGTCCTCGAACTCGTCGATGGGCTGCGCGCCGCTCGTCCAGCCTGGGTTGATCGTCATGATGTTCTTGTCGAACATGCCCTGGAAGAGGCCGATAGTGGTCGTGCCGTTGCGGAGGATAAGCCAGCCGTGCGCCGGATCGCCGCCTGCTGCTTCGAAGCCGAGCGTTTCGTAGAACTCGCGCGAGGCTTGCAGGTCCTTGACGGCGAGGCTGTTCGAGAAGGCGCCGAGGCTCATGGATTCCCTTTCGGTGGTCGGTGTTGATGCGGTCCTGGATGTACTGGTCGTGGTGTCGCTCGTCGCGGCGCACCCGGTCAGGAGCGCGGCGGTCAGCAGGAGGGCGGTTGGTCGGATCATTTGCTTGTTGGTCCCGTCGTGAGCTGGTGCGTGGGGCGGTTTCGTGATCGAAACCATATCATGCCGTGTCGCGCGACAGGAGGTTTGACAGATCTTGCGAACAGCCGAAGAAAACCCGCCGCCGCACGGCGTGGACTACATCGACCGGGTGAATCGCGCGATCGACTTCGTCGTCGCCAACCTCGACAGGGCGCACCGGCTCGACGAGATGGCGGAAGCCGCCTGCTTCTCGCCCTTCCATTTCCACCGGATCTTCAAGGCGGTCGTCGGCGAGACGCCCAACCAGTTCGTCAAGCGGCTCCGGCTGGAGCGCGCCGTCTCGATCATGACGCACGAGCCGAACCGCTCGCTGACCGACGTCGCCTTCGCGTGCGGCTTCGCGTCCTCCGCCGATTTCTCGCGGAGTTTCAAGCAGCGGTACGGCTCTCCGCCCAGCGCCTTCGATGTGCAGGCCTGGCGCGACGCCAACCGGGATGGGCTCGGCGAATTCATCGGCTCGCACCTGGAGGGCCTGCGCGTCGAGCGGCTCCCTGCCGGCGAGAACCCCGATGGGTTCGAGGTGGAGATCCGCGACCTGCCGCCCAGGACGATGGCGTACATCCGCGTGCTCGATCCTTACCGGAATACAGGGGTCATGGACGCCGCCGAGCGGCTGGTCGCGTGGGCGGAGGATCGTGGCCTCGCCGATGGCCGGTGGTACGGCTACCAGTGGGATGATCCGGAGATCGTCGCGCTGCCCGATTGCCGGTACGACGTGGCGCTCGAGGTTGAATCTGTCGAGCCTGCGGGCGAGATCGGGCGCCAGACGTTCCCGGCGATGCAGGTTGCGCAGATCGAGATGCGCGGCGGGATCGATCTGGAAATGCGCGCGCTCGACTGGCTCTACCGGACGTGGCTGCCGACAAGCAGGTACGTCCCTGACGACCTCCCGGCGTTCGAGGCGTGGATCGACCGGCCCTTTGCGCATGGGACCGAGCACTTCGAGTTGCAGATCCAGATCCCGATCCGCCGCGGCGATCGGTTGCCTTCGAAATAGGGCGGTCTCGGAGCGCCGTGAAACCTGAGCAGGGCGGCCCTGTAGAACCACCGTCAATCCAGGACCCGATTGGAGGATGGCGGTATGAACAGCCGGTGGTTGGGCGCTGCGCTCATCGTTGTTGTTGCATCAATAGTTTCTGTGGCGAAGGCTGAGGAAGCCGTGAACGCCGACCGTGTTGAGTCCGCGATCCGGGAGTATGTCCAGGCCAAGTACGCCGGCGACGACGATCGGGTCCGAGCACGCGCCCACCACGACATCGCACGCCGCACGGTCATGGATACCTATTGGGGGCGGCCCAGCGACGAGTGGGTCCGGCCCTACACCCACGATGTGCTGCAGTTCTACGGCACGCCTCGGAACGAGACGAAGCGCGACGATCCGACTACTGGCCGGTGCGAGATCAAGGTCTTCGATGTGGAGAGCCGTTCCGCTGCCGCCTTGGTGGTGATGGAGGACGTCGTCGATTTCCTGCACCTGGCGCACTTCGATGGGCGATGGGTGATCGCCGATTCGTCGGTGATCATCCTGGACGAGGCTGGTGATGCGCCGCCCGCGCCGACGCACGAGGGCGAGCAGGAGATCCTCAGGGTCATCCGCGACTACTGCATCGGGTTCTATGAAATCGATGGCGACAAGGTCCAGGCCACTTGCCATCCCATCCTCTCGAAGCGTTCGGTGGAGCACTGGGGCGACGCGGATGGGTTCGATTACTTCCGGCCCATCACCTGGGAGGAGATCCGCATTCTCGGAGAGACCTTCAACACCGCGTTCGGATTCGACCCTGAAACCAACCGCTGCGAGATCGAGATCTACGAGATCCGGGACAACATCGCGATCGCGAAACTCACCGGCGCTGTCTGGTTCGATTACATGCAGCTGATGCGCATCAACGGCGAGTGGACCATCGTGAACATCCTGTTCGAGTCGCTCCCGGAGGAGCGCTCGGAGCGGGGGCGGCTCAACGCCGGCTGACCGGCACACACCGATCTGAAAGAAGAATCAAATGAAGCACCTTGCGATCTGTCTGTCCGCTCTCTGTGTTGTCCATGGATCCCACGCGGCGCCGCCAGCAGAGCCGGACCTAGCGCCTGCTTGGGGTGAGCGCATCGAGTGGGGCGATGCCGGGCCTTCGGCGCGCGAGCACGCGAGCGTTTTCACGTTTGGCGATCAGGTCGTGGTCTACGCAGGATCGGGGTACGAGCCCCAGGGGCAGCCGCTCGCAGACGCCTGGGCGTACAGCATCGAGACCAGGCAGTGGACAGAGCTTCGCATCGAAGGGGAGGCGCCGACGCCTGGCGGCTCCAAGCGCGTTGCGCAGGCTCCTGGGGCTGCGTCTGCGTTCCTCTTTGGTGGGTACGGCGCGGGGTTCGCGCCCAGCAATCAGCTCCACCTTGTTGCCCTCGAAGACGGTGCGCTGGTCTTCACG
>CAYGNN010000120.1:0-8827 GCA_964351165.1 uncultured Phycisphaeraceae bacterium | reverse complement strand
TTCCATGCACTGCTTCATGCCCAGGGAGATGCGGTTCTTGGCCCAGTCGAGCTTGAGCACCTTGACCTTGACGGCCTGGCCCTCGGCGACGACGGACTTGGGATCGCGGACCCGGTCGTGGGACATATCCGAGACGTGGACGAGGCCATCGACGCCGCCGATATCGACGAACGCGCCGTAATCCATGATGCGAGAGACAGTTCCGTCGATCGTCTGGCCTTCGCTGATGGTGTTCTTGAGGGCCTCGGCCTGCTCCTTGCGCTCGGCGGCGAGGATCTCGCGGCGGCTGAGGACGATGTTGCCGTGGCCGGCGCGCTCGATCTTGGTGATCTGGCACTTGAGCTTCTGCCCGATGTAGGGGGCGAAGTCATCGACGCGGTGGACGTCGATCTGGCTGGCTGGCAGGAAGGCGCGGTGGTTGGCGACCTCGCAGTCGAGCCCGCCCTTGTTCGAGCCCTTGACGAGGGCTTCGACGACCTGGCCCATCTCGAGCATTTCCCACTCGGCCTTGGTCACGGTCCCGGGCATCGAGCAGATGTAGAGCTGCTCGTTGGCGTTGAAGCGCTCGACGACGACGTCGATGATGTCGCCCTGCTTGGGGAGCTTGTCCTCGGGGAAGGTCGCCCTTTTGGCGACGCCAAGCTCCTTGGGGCCGAACTCGATGAAGATGTCCTCCGGGCCGACCGAGGCGACGCGGCCCGGGCGGATCTCCCTTCCTCCGACGACGCGGCGGGGGCCGCGGACGCGGGGCTTGGCGTCACCGCCTGCGGCGTCCGCTGAGCCGCTGGCGCCCTCGGCGCCCAGTGCGGCCATCGCCTGCTCGACCTCCGCCTCGACAGCGGCGCTGAGCGCTGGGGCCTTGGGGGGCTCCGGCTTGCTCGCGGCATCGGGCTTGGGGGCCTCCGGAGCGGGTTTGCTCGCGGGAGCCGGCGCTGGGGCCTTGGCCTGCTCGGGGCTGGGGGTGCTGTCGGCTGGGGTCGGCGTGGGGTCGGGGGACTGTGACATTCTGCAATTCTCGATCACTGGGCGATGACGGCGTTGGCCGCCGGTTTGTAAGGCTCGGCGCATCGATCGCCGGTCGGCGGATCGTTCGGCGCTGGCCCGGGAGATTGATTCACCGGGAGTGTATCGGGGAAGCGGAGGCCGGGCGTCATCGCATCGACAAACTCCGGGCAAAAACGGGGTTGGGCGTCGGTTCGGTGTTTGACACCTGCGGGGCCCGATGGTGCAATGGGGCGCCCTGCGGCTGGAGCGCGAGGGGGCCTGTCGGCCTCGGCTGATCAGGAACCAGACCCGGCGCCTGGGCGTATTCCTTTAGAGAAGGATCGTGCGGGCTATGGTCTGCGATTCCGGGCCGTCCGGCGGTCCGGATGCATTGTGGTGGAATCAGGCCTCCCCGGCTGCCGGGGCGGCGATCAGGTACGTATCAAGCGAGGAGTCGCATGGCGAATTCCAACGTCTGCTGGGGCATCGAGATCGGTTCGGGAGCGGTGAAGGCGCTGAAACTGGCGCGCGACGGGGACGCCTACAAGGCGCTCGACTTCGTCGTGATCCCGCACCCACGACCGTTGTCATCGCCGGACATCGACCCGATGGACGCCAAGCGCGTCGCGCTGGGGGCGCTGGTCAGCCAGCACAACCTCACGAAGGCGAACGTGGCGGTGTCGGTCCCCGGCAACGCGGCGTTTGCCCGCTTCGCGAAGCTGCCGCCGGTCGAGCCGAAGAAGGTGCCCGACATCGTCAAGTTCGAGGCGGTGCAGCAGATCCCATTCCCGATCGAGGAAGTGGAGTGGGACTACCAGACGTTTGTCAGCGAGGATTCCCGCGACGTTGAGGTCGGCATCTTCGCGATCACCCGCGAGAAGGTGATGGAGCTGCTCAGGCTCTGCGCCGACGTGGGGATCCAGCCTGCGGCGATCAACATCAGCCCGGTCAGCGTCTACAACGCGATCGCGTACGACGAGCACTTCACCGCGGCGACGCCTGGGACAGCGATCGTCGACATCGGCACGATGTCCACCGACCTGATCATCGCGGAGGCAGGGCGCGTGTGGGTCCGCACCTTCCCGATGGGTAGGCACGCCTTCACCGACGCGCTCGTGAGTTCGTTCAAGCTGCCCTACCCCAAGGCGGAGAAGCTCAAGCTGCAGGCGGAACGCAGCAAGCACAAGCGGCACGTCTTCCAGGCGATGCGCGGCACCTTCGCCGACTTCTCGCAGGAGGTGCAGCGGTCGCTCAGCTACTACGAGCAGCTGCACCCTGAGGCGGACATCAAGCGGATCATCGGTGTCGGTTCGACCTGGAAACTGCTGGGCCTGCGCAAGTACATCGCGCAGCAGCTCGGCGTCGAGGTCAGCCGGCTCAGCCACTTCAACAACGCCTCCGCAGAGGGCACGACCGAGAGCGACTTCAACAACGTCGCGATCAACATGGCCACGTGCTATGGGCTCGCGCTGCAGGGCCTCGGCCAGCAGACGATCAACGCGAACCTGATGCCGCTGCAGGTGACGCGGGCCTCGGTGTGGAAGCAGAAGACGCCCTGGTTCGCAGCTGCTGCCGCGGTGGCGCTGGCCGCCGGCGGCGCGAGCTTCATCGGCCCGACGCTCGCGCAGAGCGAGGCGGACGAGGCGAGCAGGAAGCCTGGCGTGCGCGTCGTGCAGGACGTCAAGCGGTTGTCGGACAACCTGAAGGATGAGGCGCAGAGCATCGCCGGCGAGTCGTCCATCGGTGCGACCGTGCTGAATGTCGAGCGTCTGCTGCAGCCGCGCGATGTGATGCCGGAGATCATCGAGGATGTCGGTGCGATGCTCGCGTCCGCAGCGCCGCAGCGTGAGCTGCTCGCTGGGAATCACAGCGCCATCCCGCACGGGCAGTGGCAGCTCTTCGAAGTGAAGGATTTCTCGATCCGGTACGTCACGCCAGAGGGCGGTGAGCCGACCGGGATGAAGGCCTCGTCCAGCGGCGCTGCTGCTCGGCGTGACGCCAGGACCCGCGGCGGTGGCGGCGGTGGCGGCGCGATGATGACGCGCGAACAACCGCGGAGCAGGAGCAACCGCGACCGGCGGAACAACCGGGAGCAGGAGCAGGAGGCCCCGGTCGATATGTCGTTCGGCGCGATCGACGTTCAGCTCGTTGTCGAATCGCCGAATGAGGGCCGGCTCGCGTTCCTTGATCGCACCGTCCTGCGGTAGCTCGAAGAGAACGCGGAGCGGCCTGCTTCCTCGTACACGATCATCCCGCCGGATGACGCCAGCGTTGTCATGGAGACGATCCAGCCGGTGAACCGGCCGAACTCCAACCGTGCTGCCGTGACGCCGGCGCCGACCGATCGGGCCGCCAGGGGGGGCGCCGGTCAGGGCGCAGGCGCACCGGCCGAGGCGCTCAAGATCGACGAGATCGCGCCGATCACGATCGATCAGCCTGCTGCTGATCCTGTGATGTACCGGTTCACGCTGAACTGGCGGGCGATCCTGAAAGACCCTGCGAGGCCACCGGCGCCTGGCGACGGTGAACCAGTCGCGATGCTCAACGAGGGGGTGGAGCGATGAAGAAGATCCTCGCGTTTGTCAAAGCCAACCTGCTGTCGGTCATCTGCATCGCGGTGACGATCATCTCGCTGCCGGTGCTCATCTTCCTGGGCGCTGGCAAGGCGTCGGCGATCCAGGAGGAGGTCCAGGGCGACCTCGATGGCAAGAACCGCACGCTGCAGCAGGTTGAGTTCCAGTACCAGTTCGAGCCGGTGACGCCGGAGATGGCGCCGGTGGAGATCCGCCGGGCGCCCACCAAGGCGATGAACGAAGCGATGAAGTCCTGGGGAGAGCAACTCAGGGCGCAGTCCGCGGAGTCCATCGAGCTGATCGTCGACCGGAATTCCGAGGACCATCGGGTCCTGCTCGAGGGGCTCTTCCCGGAGCCCGCGGAGCCTGAGCGTGTCTCGAAGCTGCAGCAGGTTGTTGAGCTCTGGCCCAACGCGCACCGGGCGCTGATCGAGCGCGTCGGCGCTGGCGCCCCGCCTGATGCCGAAACACTCAGGGCGAAGCTGAACATCGCCTGGCGCCAGCGTGTCGAGAACATCCGCAGCACCCGAGGCGTCGAGCCGGGCGTGGAAGACCTCGAGCAGATCAGGGCATCGCTCCGCGAGATGCGCCTCAGCGAGTACCGGGCCGCGGCCTCGGAACTCCGCTTTTACGTTGACCCAGGCGCGTTCGTTGATGTCGAGGCCTGGTCGCAGAACTCGCTGCCTGATATGAGCACCGTGTGGGATTGGCAGTGGAAGCACTGGATCCACGCGGACCTGCTCCGGGCCTTGGCGCTGGCCAACACCGAGGGGCAGTGGGAGCGCTCGCTGCTGGAGGGCCCTGTCAAGCGGCTCAACGGCGTGTCGGTTTCCCGCATGCAGTTCAGCGGTGAAACGCAGCGGACGCCCATCGAGTACGTGACTGATATCGCGCCCAACTGGTCTGCGTCTGAGACTGGCCGTTCAGGCTGGCCCGCGGCGCAGCAGGGGCTCTACGACGTCCGGTACGCAACGATCAATGTCATGATCGACGGCGCCCGCCTGAAGCAGGTCATCGAGGCGATCGCCGCGACGAACCTGATGCGCGTGGTGCAGGTGGACCTCCGCGACGCCGACCCTTCGCTCGATCTGTACGAAGGGTTCATCTACGGCGGTGGCCGGATCGTGCAGGCGGAGTTCGTCATCGAGACGGTGTGGCTCCGCTCCTGGACGCGAGACTACATGCCGCCGGCGGTGAAGCGGGCGATGGGTGTCCCGGAGCCTGTTTCTGAAGACGAATCGATCGAAGACGAGCAGGGCTGAACAGCGGACGCATCGGTCAGGACCACGAATCATCCCGCGCCGCGGCGCGGTACGCAGAGAAGCATCGGAGCCAGAAGATGAAGGGCAAATCGATCAACATTTTCGAGCGGCACGGCGAGAAGCTCTTCTTCCTGCTGACGCTCGTCATCCTGCTGCTGGTGCTCGTGCAGCAGTTCGCCACCGGCGGCACCAAGGTCAAGGTGGATGGGCAGGACGACCTGACCATCAGCCAGGGCTACGACCGGATCGCGACCAAGGCCGAGGGGCTTGAGGGGCAGATCAAATCCAACACGCTCGCGTCCGATGCGCCGAGGGAGGCGCCGGTGGTGATCCAGCGGCTCTACGAGAAGATCCCGGCCGTCTCGGATGAATCCGGCGCGATCGTGCTGGGCGTCCCCGATCATGGCGCGACAAGCAGCGGCGGTGATTCAGGGCCGATCGAGGGTGCGCAATACGCGATGCCCGATCCGATCGCCCCCAGCGCCCCGCTCGTCAAGCGGTACTCCGGCGCGATCGATCCTTCGATCGTTGCGACTACGCCGGGGCTCGATTCGATCGTCGGCGCCCAGCAGCCGTACGACCTGCACGCGGTGACCGTCGGCGCCACGTTCGACGCCGCGGCTTTGCGCGAATCACTCTCCACCGACCCCGACGGCAGCGGGCCGATGAAGTCGATCCCGAGCCACTGGTGGCGCGGGCAGCTCGTGCTGCTCGATGTCGAGCTGTGGCGCCAGGAGGTGTACGAAGGCGGTGTGTTCGGCTCGGAGATCCTGGTCGACACGTTGCCAGGCGTCGTCTCCGCGAGGCCCTTCCTCGATGATCCCAACACGACGATGCCGCAGATCATGAAGGCGGTCGAGGGTCGGAGTAAGTCGATCACAAGACCGGACTTCTACCCGGTGGTCGCCGGCCAGGTCTGGTCGCCGCCGGCGCCGCCGATCGAGTACTCCAGCGAGGAGCAGGAGGCCCGGATGCACCGGGCGGAGATCCGGCGGATCGCGGAGGAGATCGCCGCGTTCCAGAAGAACATCGATGACCTCGAGCGCACCGACCAGCGGTCGCGGCGCAACAACAACGAGAACGGCATCAAGGACTCCGTCGCCCGCGGTATCGGCGGTGGCGGCGGTCGGGGCCGTCGTGGCGGTGGCGCCAGAACCACCAAGACAGCCGCGCAGCTCGCGAGCGAGGCCAGGGAGCGTCAGGCGAGCGCGTACGAGGCTCGGATCGACGAGCTCGAGACGGAGCGCGCCGAGCACACCACGTGGCTCCGCGAGAATGGGTACGACGTCAACGCCCCAGAGGTGGAAGACCCAGGCCTGCTCCTGGTCGAGGAGCCTGTCGGGACGCTCAAGGACAGCAACACGATCAACGTCTGGGCGAGCGACGCCAGCGTCGAGCCGGGCAGCACGTACCGCTACAGGGTCCGCCTGGTGTACGGCAACCCCTTCTACGGTCGCGACAACGTGCTCAACGAGAATCAGCGCGACGAGCTGGCAGGCCCTCGCGTCATCCGCTCGGACTACTCGCCCTGGTCGGAGACGATCACGATGGACGAGTCCAGCTACTACTACCTGACGAGGGTCAGCGGCGGCGCCGGCTCCTTCGGGCGTGAGACCAGCCGGATCGTCTACGCGGAGGTCTACACCTTCTACTACGGCTTCTGGCGCAAGGCGGAGGTCAGCCTCCGCCCAGGCGACCCGATCGTCGGGCAGTTCCAGCTGCCGGAGCTCTTCACGTTCGAGTTCCCCCAGGCGGACGATGGCGAGGTGGACCTCACCCAGATCGCCAGGATGCCGGTCGATTCGACGCTGACCAGGTCGATGGAGAGCATCGTGCTCGACGTCAGGCCCTCCGCTCGCGTCAGCAGGGATGGGCTCAAGGGCGGCCGGGACAACCCGGATTTCGAGGCGGTCCTGCTCGAAGGCGGGAGCGAGATCGCGATCCGCGATCCTGCGAAGGACCGGGTCAGCGAACGCCGCCGCCAGATGCGGAAATCCGCCGATGAGGGCGTTTCGGCAACCGTCGTGGAGCCTGGTGTTGGCGGCGTAGCAGGGGCCGAGCTGGACGAGGATGAGGACCGGAACGAGCGTCCAGGGCGGAACACCGGCCGCGAGGACCGCGAACGCCGAACCGGCGGGCTCGGGCGCTGAATTCGAGAATATTTCAAGGCCGTCTTCTGGACGGCCTTTTTGATGAAAACGCCTTGTTTACAGGGGTTTTGAGAACCGGCCCTGTCGCGGATGCTGTGGATCTTCCGTGGGTATCCCGGCGATGAAGAAAAGTGTTCTCAAGGCTGGTTGACAACGAAAAAGCGGGGGCTACACTCCCCGGCCCCCAAAAAACCGGGGGCGCCGCTCGGCAGGCTCGCAAGGGGCTGCCGGGAGGTGTGTTTGCCGAGACGCGAGTCGGAGCGAGCACAGCTCTTTGACATCTGGATACGATGACGTAAGTAAGTAAAGGAAGATCGTCATTGGTTTGATTGAGGCATTGCCATCCCCGGCGGTGCGGAGGTCAGATCGTGTGGCGATCTATACCGAGCAATGTGCCGAGGTTATTAATGATTGGCCATCCCGCTGCGGGATGGTCGGTCGCAATGGTGAACTCGTTCACCCGATAGCGTTGCATTGGCCAGGTGTCGCGGAAGCGGTTTCTGGTTGGTGTGATGAATCTATCAAGGGCACACGGTGGATGTCTTGGCGTCAAGAGGCGATGAAGGACGTGAATACCTGCGATAAGCCTTGGGGAGCTGGAATTTAGCTGTGATCCAAGGATTTCCGAATGGGGCAACCCGGCCCGTTGAGGGTCATCGCACACTGAATGCATAGGTGTGCGAAGCGAACGTAGGGAACTGAAACATCTCAGTACCTATAGGAAAGGAAAGCAACAGCGACTCCGTAAGTAGCGGCGAGCGAACGCGGATAAGCCAACGAATCACGTGAACCGGCTGGAAAGCCGGACCAGAGATGGTGAAAGTCCAGTAGCGCGTGTGTTGGTCAGGCCTAGAGTAGATTCGGTCACGTGGAACCCGGATTGAACATGGGGGGTCCACCCTCCAAGCCTAAGTACTCCTTGACGACCGATAGTGAATCAGTAAGGCGACTGAATGATTAAAAGCACCCCTGTTAGGGGAGTGAAAGAGTACCTGAAACCGTGTGCTTACAAGCGGTCGGAGCCCTTCGGGGTGACGGCGTGCCTTTTGCATAATGAGCCGACGAGTTGCTCTGTGCGGCGAGGCTAAGGTCTAACGGACCGGAGCCGGAGCGAAAGCGAGTCTGAAATGGGCGCTGAGTCGTACGGGGCAGACGCGAAACCTGGTGATCTACCCATGGGCAGGTTGAAGGGCGGGTAAGACCGCCTGGAGGACCGAACGCACCAACGTTGAAAAGTTGGGCGATGACCTGTGGGGAGGAGTTAAAGTCTAATCAAACCAGGAGATAGCTCGTTCTTTCCGAAATAGCTTTTGGGCTAGCCTCACGTAGCAACTGTTGGGGGTAGAGCTACTGGATGCCTTTGGGGCGCGCAAGTGTACCCGGGGCAACCAAACTCCGAATACCAACAGCCAAGGCGTGGGAGTCAGTCCATGGGTGACAATATCCATGGACAAAAGGAAAACAATCCAGACCGCCAGCTAAGGTCCCTGATCTCTGCTCAGTTAGAAAGGAAGTCAAATTGCCGTGACAGCCAGGATGTTGGCTTAGAAGCAGCCACCATTTAAAGAGTGCGTAACAGCTCACTGGTCGAGGAGTTTGGCGCCGATAATGATCGGGAATAAGCAGAGAACCGAAGCTGCGGCTTACCACTTTGTGGTAGGGGTAGGAAAGCGTTCCTGTCAGCGTTGAAGGTGTCCCGGAAGGGTCATTGGAGCGGCAGGAAGTGAATATGTCGGCTTGAGTAACGAGAAAGCAGGTGAAAATCCTGCTCGCCGAAAACCTAAGGTTTCCTGGGGAAGGTAAATCCGCCCAGGGTTAGTCGGATCCTAAGGCGAGGCCGAAAGGCGTAGTCGATGGA
>CAYGNN010000119.1:3152-8838 GCA_964351165.1 uncultured Phycisphaeraceae bacterium | reverse complement strand
TCGACCGCTTCCGGGGCGTACCGCGTCTCGCGACCTCGCTCGATCTCCTCGATCGCCTGCGCCGCTGCTTCCTCTCCGACTGTCTGCCGGTACGGTCGCTTGCTGGTCATCGCGTCGAAGGTGTCGATGACGGAGAAGAACTGCGCCGCTCGCGGGATCGCATCGCCGGCGAGCCCATAGGGGTACCCTGCGCCGTTCCACTGCTCGTGGTGGTAGCGGATCAGGTCGAGCGTCAGCGGGCATTCGATCCCCATCGAGACCATCCGGGCATAACCGGTGACCGGGTGCAGCTTGATGATCTCGAACTCCGTCGGCGTCAGCCGCGTCGGCTTTGTCAGGATCGAACGGGGCATCTCCAGTTTGCCCACGTCGTGGAGCGCCGCGGCGTAGGTCAGGCTCTGGAGCTTCTCGCCGGTGATCCCTGCGGCCTCGGCCAGCGCTCTGGTGTAGAGCACCACGCGCCACGTGTGCGCGGCGGTCGATTCGTCCTTGCCTTCGATGGCGAGCAGCAGTTCCTGGAGCGTCGATGGGTCCATCGGTCAGGGGGACGCCGCGCCGGCCGGCGCCTGCGCATTGATGACCGGCTTGAGGAGCGGTTCGCTCTCGCCGCGTCGCCAGAGGTCGTGCACCAGGTAGTCATCGCTCGGCGATGGGTAGTCCTTGCGCCAGAGGCAGCCCCTGGTTTCCTTGCGCCAGCTCGATGACTTCGTGATGAGCGAGGCGACGAGCAGGGAGTTCTGCGCCTGCCAGCCTGCCGGGACGTCGAAGATCTTGTCGAGCGTGTACCGCGCCCAGAATTCGATCATGTCCATCGCGTCGTCGAGGCGGGGGCCGTTGCGCTCGACTCCTACGTTGCGCCACATCGCGCTGCGCAGCGAGGAGAGCACGTCCGCGATGTCCAGCTCGCCCCGATCCGAGATGCGGATGTCCGAGACGATCGGGACGGAGACGCCCGGCTCGTGCGAGGGGTTGGCGTCGCGGATGCGTTCGCCTGCGATCTGCCCCATGACGAGGGATTCGAGCAGGGAGTTGCTCGCGAGGCGGTTGGCGCCGTGCAGGCCGGTGGAGGCGACCTCGCCGATCGCGCTGAGGCCTGGGACGGAGGTCTGCCCTGTCAGGTCGGTCGAGACACCCCCCACGGCGTAGTGCGCCGCAGGGTTCACAGGGATGAGGTCATTGGCCGGGTTGATGCCGAACTCGGCGAGCTTGGCGGCGATCGTCGGGAACCGGTCTGCGAAGCGCTCGATGTGGCGCGCATCGAGGAAGACGTGCGTGCCGCCTCGTGATGCCAGGTGCTGGACGATCGTGCGCGAGACGACGTCGCGCGAGGCGAGCTCGGCGCGGTCGTCGTAGTCGGGCATGAAGCGGTGGCCGGATTGGTCCAGCAGCAGCGCTCCGGCTCCCCTGACTGCTTCTGAAATCAGCGCGCGCGGCGCGCCAGCGATGTAGAGCGTGGTCGGGTGGAACTGGATAAAGGCCATGTCCGCGGCGTGCGCGCCGGCGCGGTAGGCCATCGCGACGCCATCGGCTGTCGCACCCTTGGGGTTGCTCGTCTCGCGGTAGACAGCGCCGGCGCCTCCGGTGGCGAGGACGGTGTGCTTCGCCCAGATGATCTGGAGCCCATACCGAGGGTGCATGGTGATCGCGCCGAGGACCGGCGAACCGGGTGTTTCATTGGCGGTGAGCAGGTCCACGGCGTAGCAATCGTCGAACCGTCGGATGCGCTCGGTCGAGTCTGCGGCCTTGTCGAGGACGCGGATGATCTCCCTGCCTGTCGCGTCGCCATTGGCGTGGACGATGCGGTGGTGCTCGTGCGCCGCTTCGCGGCCGAGGCTCAGTTCCCCTGCGTCGTTGCGGTCGAACCTTGCGCCGATGGCGATGAGGTCGTCGAGGCATCGCCTGGCGGTGTCGATGATCAGGCGGACCGCAGGCTCATCGCAGAGGCCTGCGCCTGCGATCATGGTGTCGCGGACGTGGGAATCGACGGTGTCTTCGCTGCCTGCCGGGATCGCGATGCCGCCCTGCGCCCAGGCGGTATTCGAGACGCCTGATGGGCTTTTGGCGAGGACGATCACGTCGCCTGATTCTGAGGCGGAGAGCGCAGCGCGGAGTCCTGCGGCGCCAGCGCCGATCACCAGCGTCTCCGTGAAGATCTGGGGCAGCAGCGACGTGCGGAACGGGATCAGGTATCGGCGTTGGTCGAGGAGGTCGGTCATGTGGTTCCAGACCCCGGATGGTAGGGCTGGAATCCGGCCTGAACCTTGCTCAGGCGGCCTGGCGTCCGGCGCTCCGCCCCAGGATGAAGGCTTCCGCTTCTTCCGGTGGGAGGGGCTTGGAAAAGAGGTAGCCCTGACCGAACTGGACTTCCTGTGCCTGCAGGATCGCGATCTGGGCCTCGGTCTCGATGCCTTCCGCAACGATCTCCATGCCCAGGTTCTGGGCGAGGGTCACGATGGAGTGGACCACCGCGGCGAGCTCGGTGCTCTCTTCCATGCTCGCGATGAAGGAGCGGTCGATCTTCAGGATGTCGATCGGGAACCGGTGGAGACCGCTCAGCGAGGAGTGGCCTGTGCCGAAGTCGTCCATCGCCAGGCGGATCCCGAGCGCCCTGATTTCCTCGAGCGTCGAGATGATGTCCGAACGGTTGTCCACGATCGTGGACTCGGTGATCTCGATCTTGATCACGGCTGGGTCGACCCCCAGTTCCTCGATCGCGTTGCGCAGCGACGCCACGCATTCAGGGTGCGTCAGCTGCCGCTTGGAGATGTTCACGTTCATGAACAGCCGTTTGGATTGACCGAACCGCTCGTTCCAGGACTGGATCTGCCTGCTCGCTGTCCGGAGGACCCAGTCGCCCATCGGGATGATGAAGCCGTTGTCTTCGGCGATCCCGATGAAGCTGTCTGGCGGGACGAGGCCTCGCTCCGGGTGTTGCCAGCGGACGAGGGCTTCGAAGCCTTCGAGCTTGCCGGATTCGAGGCTGATGATCGGCTGGTAGTGCAGGCGGAGCTCATCGCGGGCGATCGCGAACTCGAGGTCTTCTTCCAGCGACATCCGGTCGATCGCCTGGCTGTGCATCTCCGCGTCGAAATTGACGACGCGGCCGCGGCCGGCGGCTTTCGCCTGGTACATCGCGGCGTCTGCGTCGCGGATGATCTCATCGGCGCTTGAGTACCCCATGTCGCTGGTGACCAGACCGATGCTGGCGGTGCTGCGGACGGAGTGACCATCGATCTCGTGCGGCTCGGCGAACGCGGTCAGCAGCCGGTTGGCGATCTCGTGCGCTTCATCGACGGATTGCAGGTTGTTGAGCATCACCACGAACTCGTCCCCACCGAATCGCGCGGCGACGTCGTAGGGGCGCAGTTCTGTTTCGAATCGCTGAGCGATCGAGATGAGCAGCTCGTCGCCGACCTTGTGCCCCAGGCTGTCGTTGATCACCTTGAAGCGGTCGAAATCGAAGAACAGGACCGCGAAGAGCCTGCGCTCGCCGTTATCGCTGAGCTCGATCCCGCGGTTGATGTGCTTCTGGAACAGGTCCCGGTTGGGCATGTTGGTCAGGCGGTCGTGCTCTGCGGCGATCTTCAGGGCGCGCTGCGCATTCTTCATCTCCGTGATCTCGGCGAGCGAGCCGGCGATGCGGATCGCCCGGCCCTCTGCGTCGCGGATCGCGGCGCCCCTGCAGAGCATCCACCGCGGCTCCCCATCGGTGTGGGTCATCCGGATCTCGCACTCGAAGACCTCATCGCAGCCGCTGATGTGCGACTCCAGCTTGGCCTGGAAGAGCGCGAGGTCTTCTGGATAGATCAGTTTGATCCACTCCTCCGGCTGCGGCTCGAGTTCGTCTTCTTCGAGACCCAGCATTTTGCAGAACTGGGAGCCGTAGTACACCTCGTCGGTCGTGAGGTTCCAGTCCCAGAGGCCATCGCGCGATCCGTGCACGGCGTTGGCGAGCCGCTCCTGCGCGGTCTTTTTCGCGGTGATGTCGGTGCTGATGACGGAGTAGCGCGTGACGTCACCGCTGCCATCACGCGCAGGGACCACCGTCGAATCGAGCCAGAAGAACTCGCCGGACTTTGAAGTGATGCAGAGCTCGCCCCGCCAGGACTCAGAGTTCGCCAACGCTTCTCCGATCGACTCGTAGAACTCCTGCGTGTGGTACCCAGAGTTGATGATCGTGTAGAGCTGCCCGATCAGTTCGTCCCTGCGGAACCCGGTGAGTTCGCAGAGGTTGTTGTTGACATCGATGATCGTCCCGAGCCCGTCTGTCACCCAGAGGATCGCGTGGTAATCCACGGCCTTCTTCTGATACTGCAGCTCGTTCAGGCCATCCTCGACGCGGTCGTCCAGCGTGCGGATCTGCTCAAGCAGGCGGAGCCGCATGGATTCGACGCTCGCCTGGACCATCCCGATCTCATCACCCCTGGTGATCGCGATGGGCTGTTCGAGGTCGCCGCTGGCAACACGCTCAACCATCTCGGCGGTCCGCTTCAACGAAGCGCCGAACCTCCGGCTCAGGTAGATCGTGAAGAATACCTGCAGCATGAAGACGAGCGCGAGCAGCATCGAGCTGCTTGTGTTGCCGGAGAGCTCATAGGAGATCTCGAACGCCAGACCGATGGAGAGGACGGAGCAGGCCAGGAACGCGAGACCGAGTTTGAACGACATGCTGGTCCGGCGCTGAAATTGCGGCGCGGATTCATCAACCGGCAGATTCGGTTTCTGAGTTGGGATGTCCTTCCGCTCTGTCATCCGCTGACGAGGCTCCGGTAGGTATGCAGCAAGTGCAGTCCAGCAAGGCGATTCCATTCGCCACAACCGATCATCGGGCATTCTGGAATGCTGAATTACCAGCGGATTCCCTTGGGGACCGGATACCGAACACCCTGAGATGATTTACTCGAATGCGGGGTTCTCGACGCGTTAAGCAGCGACTCGGAGCCTTCTAGGGTGAGATCACGAAATGTCCGGTAAAGGCTTGGAATGCGCCTTGACGGACTACGACATGCGTAGTAGAGTCGGCTCCGACGCCTGTAGTAGGCCTCTCGCCGACACCTCATTCCGGGGGGAAAGCAGCGACGAACCATGACCCGCAAGAAAGCCAAAGCAGCGAAAGCCGAACTCGGCGCCGCGGAACTCGAGGCGCTCACCACCCTCTGGGACGACGGCCCAGCGACGGTCCGCGAGGTGATGCAGGGCCTCCACCGGCGGGGCCGGAAGGTGGCGTACACCACTGTGCTGACCTTCATGACCAGGCTCGAGCAGAAGGGCTACGTCACCAGCGACAAGTCGGGCGTGGCCTACGTCTACCGGGCCAACGCCCCCAGAGAACGTGTCGTGGGCTCCAGGGTCCGCTCGCTGATGCAGCAGATGTTCGGCGGCAGCGCCGCCCCGATGGCGCTGCACCTGCTCCGGACCGAGCGGTTTTCCGCTGAGGAGATCTCGGAGATGCGCCGGCTGATCGATCAGCTCGCATCCGAGTCGGAATCCGAAACCCCCAATTCGGAAGATCAATCATGATGACGCTACAGGACGCCGCCAACATGCTGCTCCAGAACGCGATCGCGGTGATCCCCATCGCCATCGTCGTCGCGGTGTTGTGCAGGACGATCAAGATGCGCCCCGCTACCCGGCACACGCTGTGGCTCGGCGTGCTGGTCTTCCTGATCATCCCCCCCACGCTCCC
>CAYGNN010000119.1:0-3052 GCA_964351165.1 uncultured Phycisphaeraceae bacterium | reverse complement strand
TCGCGTTCGGATCGATCCCGGTCGAACCGGTTTCGAAGCTCGGCGCGGTCCAGTTCCTCTTTACTTCATCAGCTGATGTCGCTGGGCACAGCCTGCAGATCGCTCAGGATCGTGGCGCTGCGCTGTACGACCTTGGGTATTCCAAGGTCCGCGCTGCGGTGAACGCGGTCCCGACGGTCCCCGCCTGGCTCTGGTTCGGTGGTGTCTGCACCGTTGCGGTGATCGCGCTGACTCGCCTCTGCCTCGCATTCCGGCTCTTCCGTTCCGCAGAACGCGCACCGGAGTGCGTGCAGTCGCTGATCCGATCTGCTGCAACTGAAATGGGCGTCCGCAGGGCGCCTCGAACGCTGATGGTGGCCGACCGCGTCTCCCCTATGGTGTGGTGCGGCTTGCGGACGACGCTCGTGCTCCCCCACTCGTTGTGGTCTGAGCTCGATGCGGAGGGCCGGCGCGCCGTGGTGCAGCACGAGTTGGCGCACATCAAGCGGCGCGACCACTGGGTCCGCTGGGTGGAAATGCTGATCTCGACCCTCTACTGGTGGCACCCGATCGTCTGGTGGGCGCGCCGCAGGGTCCGTGAAGAGGCCGATCTCTCGTGTGATTTGTGGGTCACCGCGTTGATGCCCAATGTCAGGGCGCCCTACGCGCGGGCCTTGTTGATGACCAAACAGTACGTCAGTTCCGGCGGCATCGCAGTTCCCTCGGTTGGGATTGGGGCCGTGTCACCGGGTGCGAAGCGTTTTTCCAGGAGAATCACGATGGTGATGACGACAAGAATGAGCCCGAAGAACTCGATCGTTGGTGTCGCGCTGGCTGCGGCGCTGGTCCTGGGCGGTGTGTACTCGGCTCCCGGTTGGGCGTGCCCCACCGAGAAGGAACCGAAGCCGGCGATGTCGACTCAATCACCGGAAGATTCCTCCGACCTCAGCACCTTCGAGCAGTACATGATCGAGCGTGCGCCGGAGCCCGGCCAGTCGACGTCTCCTTCTGATTGCGATCAGGCGGCGCAGGCCTCTGCTCCGGAAGACGAATGCCGGTCGTCGCGCGTCACCACGACGCTCGGCAACATCCACGGCCGTGTGCAGTCACTCGTCAACGGTCAGGTGGGCTACGCGAACACCATCGCCCTCTACAACGTCGGCGACACCAGCGTGCACCCTGTCACGTACAAGCTCCCCAAGGATCGCCTCAACAAGCTGACCAAGCTGATGGTGCGTGAGGACGTCCCGATCCTGGTCGAGCCGGTTGAAGGCGGCCTGCTGGTCCACGGCAACGCCGAGCAGCACCGCCGGTTCGCCGCGTTCGTTGCGGTCCTCAACCCCAAGGACAACACCGTCTCGTACCGGATGGACAACAGCGGGAAGCTCAACGACCTGACCAACCTGATGGCGCTGAGCACCGTCCCCACGCTGATCTACAAGGACACCGGCGCGATCCGGGTCAAGGGCAATACAAACACCCAGCGGGCCTTCGCTGACTTCGTGGACATGATCGATCCCACCGCAGGACATCTGCGCCACGATGGCAGCGATCATCAGGACCAGATGGTCTTCCACAACCAGCACGAGCACCCGCTCCGCAACGAGGCCGCCAAGGTGGAGATGCGCGTCAAGGGGATGTTCGATGAAGCGGAGCGACTCCGCGCGATCGAGCTGACGCTGGAGCAGCAAGCGGATGCCGTCGAGCACCAGGCGGAAGAGCTCGAGCGGCAGGCCGAGGATCACCGCGACCAGGCCGAGCAGATCCTGGAAGAGGTCGAGGCGATGCTGGATGAGGCGGAAGAGCTGACCGAATCACAGCAGTACGAGGTCATGGTCCACGCCGAGGCGGCGCAGAACGAGGCGAGCCGCATCATGCGTCTGGCGGACGTGATCGAATCGCAGATCGAGATGGTCCTGGCGCAGACCGAGCCCATCCTCGATCAGGCCGCGTCGTTCGGCGAGCAGGCGGATCGGCTCGAGGAGCAGGCCGAGGAACTCGCCGATTCGCTGGAAGAGCAGATCGAGGACCTCGAAGACGAGCTGGAGAGCCGGTACGAGGAGTTCGACAACTGGGCCACCGAGCACGCCGAGGCCCTGCACTCGCTGCTCCAGGAGCACGCCGAGCGTCTGGATCATGAGCTGAGCCAGCGTCTCGAGCGCCTGACGCGCTAAGACACACTCTCTGTCGCCGCACTGCCTGCCCTGTTTCCGCGAGATCGGTGACAGGGCGGGCGGCGCTGGCGCATCACTACGAACACGCTCACTGTCTCGAACCGCCCCGCGATCGGTCTGCGCCCTCGGTGTGCCCTGAACGACCGCGCCATTGCTTCACGCCTGGAGTCTCCCATGCATGCTCTGCTCCGGTCCTCGGCGATCATCGCCCTCACGCTGGGCCTGATGGCCTCGGCATCCCCCCTCGCGGTCGCCCAGGCTGATGATCAGCAGCGTCGGGCGTACCTCGCAGGCAATGGGTTCCTCTCCAGAGGGATGGATGCGCTCGCAGTCGAGGAGTACCGCAAGTTCCTTGAGGCGAACCCTGGGCACGCGGAGGCTCCGACCGCGCGGTACGGGCTGGGAGTCGCGCTGCAGCGGCTGGGCAGGAACGAGGAGGCGATCGAGGCCATCGACGGGATCGGCCGAGCGTCTGGCTTCCGGTTCGCGACAGAGTCACAGGTCGTTGCAGCGAGCGCCGAGTTTGCATTGGGAATGCACGAAGCGGTCATCCGCCGGATGGCGCCCATGCTCCCTACCGCTGATCAGCAGACCACCGAGTCGGTCGCTCCCTTGCTTGTGGAGTCGATGCACCGCGCCGGTGATCACGAGGGTGCGGTGCAGGCGGCGAGGGTCATTATTGATCGGTTCAGCATCCGCACCCTGGGTGATCGCGGGACGATCTTCGCCGCGATGAGCGCTGAGCGGTCGGGTGAGAACGAGCACGCGATCCGCTGGTCGCAGTGGGTCACGCAGAACAGCGAGGACAGCGCGATCAAGCCGCTGGCGTCGCTCTGTCTTGCAAGGATGCAGCTGCTGGGTGGCGATCCGGCCCAGGCGGCGCGGATCGCGCAGCAGGT
>CAYGNN010000118.1:0-8848 GCA_964351165.1 uncultured Phycisphaeraceae bacterium | reverse complement strand
CATCGGTTATGCCAGCAGCGAGACGCCGGTCATCTCCGGCGGCTGCTCGATCCCGAGCATGACCAGCGCCGTCGGCGCGATATCGCCCAGCCGGCCGCCGCTGCGCAGCGCACGGCCCCGGAATTCGTCGCCGACGACATACAACGGCACGTCGTACGTCGTGTGCGAGGTGTGGGGGGCGTCGGTCTCGGTATTCCACATCTGCTCGGCGTTGCCGTGGTCGGCGGTGACGATGGCGCAGCCGCCGGCCTGTGCGCACGCGTCGAGCAGGGCGCCGACGCAGGCGTCGGTGAACTCGACCGCCTTGACGACCGCGTCGAGGTTCCCGGTGTGCCCCACCATGTCAGGGTTCGCGAAGTTCACGATCAGCAGCGGCTCACAGTCATCGGCGCACAGGCGATCCAGCACGGCGTCGCGCACGCCTGCGGCGGACATTTCCGGCTGCAGGTCGTACGTCGAGACCATCGGCGACTGGATGATCGCGCGGCGCTCGCCTGGGAATGGCGGGTCGCGGTAGTCGTTGAAGAAGAACGTGACGTGCGGGAACTTTTCTGTTTCGGCGCAGCGGAACTGTGTGAGCCCCAGGTCCGAGACGTAGCTCCCCAGGATGTTGACCATCTTGGGGGGCTTGGGGAAAGCGACGCGCATGTGCTGGACGAGGTCCTCGGCGTAGGGCGTCATCCCGACGAAGGTCAGCCAGATCTTCTCGCCCCGGTCGAATCCCTTGGCGCCGCTGTCGGGCGACGGCGCGACGGCGCCCTCGAATTGTGGGAGCACGAAGGCGCGGACGATCTCGCGCGGCCGGTCGCCCCGGTAGTTGTAGAAGATGACGGTGTCGCCATCGGCGATGCGCCGGGCGCCCGCCTCGCGTTCGTCAGCGCCGATCATCGTTGGCGTGATGAACTCGTCGCCCTTCATGTTGGGGTCGAGGGGCGCGTCATAGAAAGACTGGATCGCGCCGGTGGCGGAACCGGCGGTCTGCACGTGCTCGTGGCCGACGCCACGACCGGTGAGGCAGGCGTAGGCGCTGGCGACGCGCTCCCAGCGGTTGTCGCGGTCCATCGACCAGTACCGGCCGATGACGGAGGCGACGACGCCCACGCCGATCTCGGCGCACTTCGCCTCGATCGCCTCGACGTACCCCTTCCCTGTAAAGGGGCCGGTGTCCCTGCCATCGGTGAAGCAGTGCAGGTACACGCGATCGGCGCCGACGCTCTTGCAGAGTTCGAGGCAGGCGTAGAGGTGCGTGAGCAACCCATGCACGCCCGCGTCGGAGGCGACGCCCATCAGGTGGACCGCCTTCGAGTTGTCGCGGGCCTGCTCGATCGAGGACCGCAGCACGTCGTTGGAGCGGAACGAATCGCCGCGCGCCGCCTTGGAGATGCGCACGGCGTCCTGATCCACAACACGGCCGGCGCCGATGTTCTGGTGGCCCACCTCGGAGTTGCCCATCTTGCCGGGGTCCAGACCGACGTCCTCGCCGCTGGTGCTGATCAGCGTACGCGGCCAATCGCGGTCGAGCATGTCCGCGACCGGGGTGTCGGCGAGCTTGACCGCGTTGAAGGCGTCGTGCGCAGGGTTGGGGTTGTGGCCCCAGCCGTCACGGATGATGAGCAGGCAGGGGGCGCGATCGGGTTGCATCGTCATGGGTCAGTGATCAGCCGCGCGTGCGGCGCGGGAGTAGTCGTTCAGCCGACCGCCGCGAGGATGTCGTCGTTCTTGATCTGATCACCTGGCTCGCGGGCGCTGACCCACTTCACGACGCCATCGGAACCGATGACGATGGTGCCGCGGCTGGAGACATTCAGGTCGCCCCAGTAGAGGCCGTAGGCCTTGCAGACCTCGCGGTGCATGTCTGCGAGGAGGGGGATCTCGATCTTGCTCGCGTCGGCGAAGGCCTTGAGGGTGGCCCAGGAGTCGCAGGAGATGCCGACGACGGTGGTGTTGCGGTCTGCGAAGCGGGCGATGTCGCTGGTGAAGCACTCCATCTCGTTGGTGCAGACGCCGGTGAAGGCGAGCGGGAAGAAGGAGAGGACGACGTCGCCGCCCTTGCCCAGCAGGCTGCTGAGGCTGACGTCGTTGCGGTCCTGGTCGGGGAGGGTGAAGTCGGGGGCCTTGTCGCCGACAGCGATGGGGGTGTCGCGGGTGGTCAGGTTGGCGTTGGCGGTCATGGTGGTGGGCCTTTCGGGGCTTGGGTGTTGGGTGCTGGACAGGTGTGGAGCGAGGGCCGCGATGGAGGGCCGGGCTCGCAGAGGCATCATACGGCGGGTATGGTCATGGGTGGCGCCGGCATGGATGTCGGCGCGGAGAAGCAATGCAGAGAGAGGGTTGCGCGTTGAGTATGGCTACAGCGACGTCCCTGAAAGAACGGTACGAGCAGGTCCGCACCAAGGTCGCGGAGGCGGCCTCGCGGAGCGATCGCCCGGCCAGCGACATCATCCTGGTCGCGGTGACCAAGCACGCAGGCCCTGATCAGGTCCGCGAGCTGGTGAACCTGGGGCATCAGGACTTCGGCGAGAACCGCGTCCAGCAGCTCGTGCAGCGGGCCGCGATGATGGACGAGTACCTGGATCGCAGGCGGGCGCTGCCCGGCGTGACAGCGGAACACGAGGCGAGCCTCGCTGGCGTGGGGAAGGCGCCCACGCCCCCCGATTCGATCCGCTGGCACATGATCGGCCGGCTCCAGCGCAACAAGGCGAAGAAGGCGATCGAGTACGCGCGGCTCATCCACAGCGTGGATTCGTTGCGCCTCGCGGAAGAGATCCAGGCGATCGCGCTGCGCAAGGAGTACGACCGGCCCATCGACATCCTCCTGCAGGTCAACTGCTCCGGCGAGACGACCAAGCAGGGTGTCGCGCTCGCGGCTGCGAAGCACGTCGCGGATCAGATCGACACGATGGTCCAATTGCGCCTGCGCGGCCTGATGACCATGGCCCCTCTGGGCGCCACCGGCGATGCGCTGCGCGACTGCTTCAAGCGGACGAAGATCTGCTTCGACGACATCGTCAAGCGCGGCGTCGCTGATGGGCACTTCAACCTGCTCTCGATGGGGATGTCCAACGACTTCGAGGTCGCGATCGAGGAGGGCGCCAACATCGTGCGCGTTGGGTCCGCGATCTTCGGCGAACCGGAACACAACGACGCGGATGACGACGACGAGGATTGATCTGGGTCATCTGGCCGGCTTCGACCACTCGAAATCAGGATCCTTGTCGAGCGTCGTCGCCGACTGCCTGCAGCAGCGTTTGCAGATGAACGCCTCTTCGTAGAGGGGGCTCTGCCAGTGCGCGCCCTTGCGTTCTTCGAGGCACATCGTGCACTTGATGGTGGAGTCGTCGCCAGGGGTCTCGTCGAAGGCGTTGATCGCGGTGTAGGCGACCGTCAGGCAGTTGGCGCAGCCGAGCGAGCCGCGGTGGCCCTCGCCCATCTGGTTCTCCTCGGCACAGGGCTTTCGGCAGCAATAACAGATGAAAAAGGCGGGCGTGCCCTCGTGAGCTGGGTCGTGCATGCGCGCAGCGTAACGGAGTTTGCGCGTGGACGCCGGGCCTGAGCGGGGCGAAGGCTCGGGTATCGGGGCAGTTCAGCAGTTCCTGCTCAGCCGACCATTGCCAAGGCGCCTCGGCGGACGCTGTTGACGTGCGGCTGCAGGTACCTGCCGGGGCAGGCGGTGGAGGCGAGCTCGCGGTGCGTCTTCACCTCGCGGACCGGGATGCGGTACGTGCGCATCAGGCTGGCGACGAACTCGTTGAGCCCATCGAGTTGGTCGGAGGTGGGGCGCTCGACCTCGAAGTTGCCCAGGCACATGACGCCGATGTTGTTCTCGTTCTGCCGACCGACGTGGGCGCCCTGCCAGGTGAGGGGGCGGCCCTCCCACACATTGCCGCGAGGGTCGATGATGAAGTGGTAGCCGATATCGCCGAAGTCTCGCGTGAGGTGCGACTGGCGGATCTGCTCGAGGCGGTGTGCGACGTCGCTGTTGGTGCGAAGGCTGACCGGGTCCATGCCGTCGTGGTGGATGGTGATCCGCCGCGCCGGGAGCATCCGGTCCATGCGCTGGGGGATGGGCCTCGCCTGCGCCCACGCTGAACGCGGCTTGATGTTCCTGGGGAGGCTGGGCGTCGGTGTCGAGCCGGACCAGGGTTCAGGACGCTTCCAGTCGCGGTCGCCGGTGGCGACTCTGGGGCGTTCGGTCGTTGAACCAGGCGTGCGACCGACTGGCCAGTTGACGCCAGGGGTGTCGCCTGAGACGCGCGAGCCGGAGCTGGCGCAACCGCCGAGGAGGAGGCCGGCGCCGGCGATCAGCCCCATGCGGACCGCGGCCCTGCGGCTCTGGTCGATGGGCGCCTGGGCAGCGTCGGCGGGATCAGCGTTCTTGGCGTTGTGGTTCGTCACGCACACTCCATCGGCCCCGAGGCCCCGGCCCCTGCAGTTGGGGCGGTCTCCGCGAGGAGTGTACCGGCGGTGTGGGGTGGAGCGGCGGGGTTTGGGTCCGGATAACGGACATGACCCGCTCGGTTCCTGCTGTGCCGCATCATTTAGACTGCCCGCATTTAGACTGCCCGCATGGACACGAACGCCGCTGGAGCCACGCCGAACCGGGAAACACTGGGGCCGATCATCGAACGCTTCGCTTCGGAGGCGGCCGCGTTCCTCCGCGATCTCGATGACAGGCCGGTGCTGCCAGCAGGCGCAGGGGGTGCGAAGGCCGCTGCGGATCGTTTCGTGCGCACGCTCCCGGAGCAGGGCATCGGGCCGGACGCGGCGCTGGAAGAGTTGCTGCGCGATGGCGCCGACGCGACAGCGTCCACCGCAGGGCCTCGGTGCTTTCACCTGGTGATCGGAGGCGCGACGCCCGCGGCGGTCGGCGCTGATCTGTACGCGACCATCTTCGACCAACTGGCGTACACGTGGATCACGTCACCGATCGGGGTTGGCCTTGAGCGGCTCTGCATCGATTGGTTGAAGGAGCTGTTCCGGTTGCCGCTGTCTTGGACGGGGCTGCTGACAACCGGCGCGACAATGGCGAACTTCGTGGCACTCGCCTCCGCCCGGCAGTGGTGGGGGGAGCAGCACGGGCTGGATGTCTCCGAAAACGGCATGGCCCAGGCGCCGGCGTGCCGTGTGCTGACGAGTGGGCACATCCATGCGAGCTCGCTCAAGTGCCTGGCGCTGCTCGGTGTCGGCCGAGCGAACTGCAGGAAACTTGCGCAGGACAGCATCGGGACACTGGATCTCGATGCGATGCGGCGTGAGCTGGAGGCGCTCGAAGGCGCCCCTGCGATCGTCGTCGCCAACGCTGGAGAAGTGAACGCCGGCGCGTTCGACCCGATCCCGGAGGTCATCGAGCTGGCGCGGCAGCACAACACGTGGGTACACGTCGATGGCGCCTTCGGCCTCTTTGCGCGATGCTCGGAGCGCACGAAACACCTGGTCGAGGGCGTCGAACGCGCCGACTCCGCCACGGTGGATGGGCACAAGTGGCTGAACGTCCCCTACGACTGCGGCTTCGCCTTCGTCCGCGATCATGGGCTCATGGCGAGGGCGTTCGCGTATTCTGCGGACTACCTGCCCGATCCCGATGACGAGCGACCGACGATGGGCGCGATCGGGCCGGAGAGTTCGCGGCGCGCCCGATCGCTGCCGGTGTGGGCGACGCTCCGCGCGTACGGGCGTGACGGCTACCGCTCGATCATCGAGGGGCACCTGGACCTGACGCAGCATCTCGCCGGGTTGGTGGATGCATCGGAGGGGTTCGAACGCCTCGCGGAGGTTCCGCTCAACATCGTCTGCTTCCGCTTCAACCCAGGCGGTCGTTCAGAGCAGGAATTGGACGACCTGAATCAGCGGCTCGGCGAGCGCATCCTGGAGGACGGGCGTGTCTTCGTCGGGACAACGAAGTACGGCGGCAGGACCGCGCTGCGCCCTGCGATCAGCAATTGGCGCACGAGGGAGTCGGATATCGATGCGTTCTTCGCTGTCGTCAGCGAACTGGCCGCTGCGTTGGCGTGATCAAGCGGGCCGTTACTCGAAGACTACCGTTTTATTCCCGCTGACCAGGATCCGATCCTGCAGGTGCGCACGGACGGCGTCCGCCAGCACGACGCGTTCCAGATCGCGTCCCTTGCGCACGAGGTCGTCGATCGTGTCGCGGTGGCCCACTGCGGTGGTGGCCTGCGCGATGATGGGGCCCTCGTCGAGGTCGTCGGTGACGTAGTGGCTGGTCGCGCCGATGAGTTTCACGCCGCGATCGAAGGCGCGGTGGTAGGGCCTGGCGCCGGGGAAGGCGGGCAGGAACGAGTGGTGGATGTTGATGATCCGACCGGGCCACTGCGCGACAAACGAAGGCGAGAGGATCTGCATGTACCTGGCGAGGACGACGCAATCGATGTTGTTGGATTGAAGCAGTTCGTGCAGCGCTGTTTCCTGCGATGCCTTCGTTTCGGCAGTCACCGGCAGGTGATGGAAGGGGGCGCCGGACGACTCGGTCAACGCGCGGTGCGTGTCGTGGTTCCCGGCGACGAGGGCGATCTCGCCATTGAGCTCGCCGGACTTCCACCGGAAGAGCAGGTCCGCGAGGCAGTGCCCCTGCCTCGAGACGAGCACCGCGATCCGCGCCGGCCGATCGCGCCAGTTGAGCGTCCAACGCATCCGCCTTCGCTGGGCGACCTCTGCGATGCCGGATTCGAGCGCCGCGCGGTCGCAGCCGGCGCGCTCGATCGCGAGGCGCATGAAGAAGCGGCCTTCCGGCGAGTCGCCCGGCGGTTCGGTGTGCTGGTCGGCGTCGATGATGTTCCCGCCCAGCGCCCCGACGAGCGCGGTGACCTCGCCGATCAGGCCCGGCCGGTCGGGGCAGGCGATGCGGAGCGTCGCGGTGGAGGGGGCGGTGTCGGTCACGGTTGGATCTTATCGGCACGCCGCCGCCCGGCATTCACCCTGGTGATCACCGAATGGTCAACGGCCGATACACCGGCATCAGGAGGATCCGCCATGCTGATCGACCAGTTGCAAGCAGGCGCCACGCTCGCGCTGACCGGCCCGCAGATCGCGTCGCTGGTCTTCCTCGGGCTGTGCTGTGTTGTTGTTTTCTATCTGAAGATCAAGGGGAATCTCCCGTCCGATCCCGGCGGGAGCATCTGATCCAAAGCGAAGCAGCCCATCGGTCACATGATCGTTGACCGCTTCCACTCACCCTTCTTGCGCGCCTCGTTCACCGCGGTCTCCGCGTCCGGGTAGTCGTCGGTGGTGTAGACGAGGGTCGTGTCACCGATGCGGAGCTGGTCGCCGTCCTTGAGCGGCAGCTTCTCGGTGACGTCGGCGCCGTTGAGCAGTGTGCCGTTGGCGGTGCGGTAGTCGGCGACGGTGTGGGCGCCGTTCTCGTTGGTGATCTGGAGGTGCTGCCGCGAGACACGGACATCGCGGATCTGGATGTCGCACTTCTCGTCGCGCCCGACGCTGATGAGGTGGGCATCGCCGATGGGGTAGCACGCGCCCATGTCCGGGCCCTTGATGTTGACGAGTGATGGCATGGGATGATTCTAATGGAATCACGAACCAATGAGGCGGAAAAACAGGGCTTGTAAACAGGGCTTGTTCCGCGCAGCCTGGGTCAACATCCCGCGATGGGGCAGCCGGGACAGTGCTCCGGCACGCCTTCCAGCGATCAAATGATCCGCTGGGGCGCTCGTGCTGATGCCGTCCCGGTTCCCAGATTCGGTGACACCACCACAACCGCGGAACTCGGCGCCTCGCTGGCGACTGGCGCAGGGATCTCGCTCCGCCGGCGGGCCAAGAGCAGGTCCGGCAGGCGGTTGAAGAAGTGCTCGGTCTGCGTATCACGGCCGCCCCAGATCGGGACCTTGGCGCCGAGCGCCGTCGAGATGTCGTAGATGAGGAACTGCGCGACCGATTCGTCTTTGCCGTGCTTGGCGGATGTCACGATGATCTGCGCGGGGTATGCGCCGTTGCCGACGACCGGGAACAGCCCGACGAACAGGGCGACCCAAGGCCGCGGCTCGCCCCTGTGGTACGCCTGCGCCGTGCGCGATGCCGTGTACGCGGTGCGCGCCAGCATCCCGCCGGTGGCGATGCCGATCACGAGCATCAGCGGGCTGATGATGCCCGCCGCCGCCAGCGCAGGTAGGACGAAGTACTCGAACACCTTGACCGGCGGCTTCAGCGCCAGGTGCACGCCGAAGTCGGTGAGGTAAGCGGACGCGTCATCGGAGCGGATGTGCCAGCGCAGGAACCTCGCCTGCTCGGCGCTGAGCTGGCCTCGGCGTCTCCATGAATGCACACGCCGCAGGAGCAGGAATCGGCTGAGCTTCATGCGGAACGAGCCTGACGTGCAGAAGCGCCACATCGCAGTGATGGGCTGCCGCAGACGCGTCGGGTTCATCCAGGGGAGCGCCCTTGCGAGGCGCCCTCGGACCTTGTCGCGGAGCTTCGAGATCCCCTTCGACGCCTGCCGGGCGTACCAGCGGATCGGGCGTCTGCGGTAGAACGCCGCCTGATCGTCGTCGATCCGGCCCCGTCGGTGCGCAGCGCGTACGGAGTTCTCAAGCCGGCCGGTCGATCGCCACTGCCGCTGGTGCTGCGCCAGTTCTCCGGCGTCGCAGCGCAGGTCGTTGTACCGCTCGTCGCCAAGGTGCTGGCGCAGCGCCTCGGCGTGCTGTTCGAGGTAGGCGTGCAGGCGGTCGGTGTCGGTGTCGTCGAAGAGCGCGCCGCCGTGACGGAAAGACTTGGGGATGTAGAAGCCCAGAAGTGTGATCGGGTTGATCGGGAAGAGCGCCGGCACGCCTGCCTCGAGGTCCAGCCACACCCACCGATCGGGGCGGCCGTCCTGATGGCG
>CAYGNN010000117.1:0-9003 GCA_964351165.1 uncultured Phycisphaeraceae bacterium | reverse complement strand
GACGTCTCCGCGTACATCCCGACCAACGTGATCTCGATCACCGACGGCCAGATCTACCTCGAGCCGCAGCTCTTCTTCGCCGGCCAGCGCCCCGCGGTGAACGTGGGTATCTCGGTGTCCCGTGTGGGTGGCAACGCCCAGATCAAGGCGATGAAGCAGATCGCAGGCTCCCTGCGACTCGACCTCGCTGCGTACCGTGAGCTGGAGGCCTTCGCCCAGCTCGGCACCGACCTCGACAAGGCGACCCAGAAGCAGCTCGACCGCGGCGCCCGCATGGTCGAACTGCTGAAGCAGCCCCAGTACGTCCCGATGGACGTCATCGATCAGGTCATCTCGATCTTCGCCGGCTCCAACGGCCACCTCGACGACCTGGCCCTCGACCAGGTGGACGCCTTCGAGAAGGGCATGCACGAGTACATGAGCACGATCGCCAAGGGCGTCCGTGACGAGCTCGCTGACAAGAAGGCCCTCGACGACGACATCAAGGGCAAGCTCAACGAGGCGATCTCCGCCTTCAAGGAGCAGTTCAAGTCCGGCGCCAGCGCTGCTGCCGCCGAGCCGGTCGCTGCAGGCGCCTGATTCGGCGTCACGCGGCAGCCGCCGCGGACATCAGAACTTCACAAGGGGGCCGAGCGATCGGCCCCTTTTTCTTGCCCGAGCCCCTGTGCCGCGGTTCCGACAAACCAGGCAGAACAACCCAGATTCAGGACATCCTCCGGCTTTCATCGGAATCGCTGACAATCACGATTTCCGCTCGGATCAGCCCCCTCGCTCCATTACAATCCCGCCCCCGCTCATGCCCCCCGCGTCCGACGACCAATCCAGATTGCAACAGCGCTACAGCGCGGCCAACGTCTGCATCACAGGCGGCGCCGGTTTTCTCGGCGGATGGCTCACCGAGACGCTCCTGTCCCTCGGCGCGAAGGTGGTCATCATCGACGACCTCTCCACCGGCGATCCCTTGCTCCCTGCAAGACTGATCGACAAGAACGACGCGAGGTGCCAGTTCGTCGAGGGCTCCATCCTCGATCCCCACGCGATCAGCGACGCTGTCGAGCAGGCGAGCATCGTCTTCCACCTCGCGGCGCAGGCCTCCGCGCCGCAATCGGTCGAAGACCCCAAGCGGACATTCGACGTGAACGTCGAGGGCACACGCCGCGTCGCGCAGGCCGCCAAACGCGCCGGCGCCCAACGGCTTGTCGTCGCGTCCTCTTCCGCGGTGTATGGAGATGGCGAGCCGCCCATGCAGGAGAACGCTGAGACGAGGCCCCTCTCCCCGTACGCCGCGAGCAAGGTGGCGGACGAGGCGATCGTCGCAGCCTGGGCGAACTCGATGGGACTGCCAGGTCTGTCGCTGCGTCTCTTCAATGTCTACGGCCCGCGCCAGCGCGCCGATGGCCCCTACGCAGCGGTCGTCAACGCCTTCGCCAACCGCGTGCTCGAGGGCAAGCCCCCGGTCATCAATGGGGATGGTTCGCAGACGCGCGACTTCGTCCACGTCCGCGATGTCGTCCGCGCCTTCCTGCTCGCCGGCGCTTCGGATCTGACGCCGATGGGCGAGGTCGTCAACGTGGGGTCGGGCATCGCGACACGCATCGACGAGCTGGCGAAAGCGATGTGCGAGATTGCCAGAGAACGAGGCGTCATGCCGCCCCCGGAGGGCGTTGAGCACGCCGCGGAGCGGCCAGGCGATCCGGCGCGCTCCGTTGCGGACACCGCGCGGAGCAAGGCGCTGCTTGGGTTTGAGGCGGAGGTCAATCTCAAGGACGGCCTCCGCGAGACGGTGGACTGGATGGCCGGCGGCGTCGTCAAGGTCGCCTGAGCAAGGGGATCACGCCGACTCGCGCCGCGTCCGGTCGCTGACAGGCCGCGTCTCGATCTCGACCTCGTCGTCCTCTTCCCATTCGTCCTCAGCCTCGGCGTCCTCGTCTTCCTCATCGGATTCGGAGTCGCCATCAAGCCCGTACTCGTGGAGCTGATCCTCAGGGATGGGGTTGCCATCCTCGTCCACGTACTCGTACTCGAGTTCTTCCTCGGACTCCTCGTCGGCCTCCGCTTCCGCTTCGGCGTCCTCGTCCTCTTCATCGACGTACTCGTACTCCTCCTCGTCCTCGGCTTCGGCTTCCGCCTCGGCTTCCGGTTCGTACGCTTCGTCCTCAGCCTCTTCTTCAGGCTCGACGTCGGCCTCTGGCTCAGTGGCTTGCTCTTCCTCGACAACAGCCTCCGGCTCCGCCTCGGACTCCTGCTCCACCTCGGCATCCTCGGTGGCGACATACGCCGCGACGCCATTCGTTGATGCGAACAGCTCGCCCTGCTCGCCCTCGCTCGCATCAGGGGGTGTGTCTGCTTCGTAGGGCTGCTCGCTGCTGGCGTCGATCTCCGCCTGCCGCTTCATCGCCTGCCACTCCTCAGGGCTGATGACAACCTCGCGCGCGACGGTGCCCTTGTACGAGCCGATGATCCCCGCCATCCCCATCAGGTCGATGAGGCGGCTGGCGCGCGTGTACCCGATCGCCAGGCGCCGCTGCAGCAGCGAGACCGAACCCCGCTTCGTCTCCAGCACGACCTCGACCGCCTTGTCGAAGAGGGGGTCTTCCTGCGCCGTGACAAACCCATCGCGGTCCGGCTCGCTCTCACCGTCGCTGCGGAGCTGCACGAGCTGCCGCTCGAAGCTCGGCGCGGAGACCTCTTTGAGGTGCTTGACGACCTTGCGGATCTCGGTGTCCTCGACCAGCGTGCCCTGGGCGCGCATGAGCTTGTGCGACTTGGGCGAGAGGAAGAGCATGTCGCCCTGCCCCAGCAGCAGCTCGCCGCCCTTCTGGTCGAGCACGATCCTGCTGTCCATGCCCGAGGCCACCTTGAACGCGATGCGCCCCGGCATGTTCGACTTGATCAGGCCGGTCACGACGTTCGCCTGGGGGCGCTGCGTCGCGAGGATCAGGTGGATGCCCACCGCCCGCGCCTTCTGCGCGATGCGGACGATCGAGCCCTCGATGTCCTTGTGGGTCATCATCAGGTCCGCCAGCTCGTCGATCACGAAGACCATGTAGGGGAGCTTCCGAGGGATCTTCGCCTCGTCCCGCTCCGTCTGGGGGTTGATCCGTTCCTTGAGCTCTTCCCAGTCGAGGCTGTTGTACGAGCCGATGTCGCGGACGCCAGCCTCCGCGAGCAGCTCGTACCGCTCGTCCATCTTCTGGACCGCCCACTCGATGATCGCCGCCGCCTTGCCCATCTCCGTCACGACCGGGCACATCAGGTGGGGGATGTCGCGGAACTGCGCCATCTCGACCATCTTCGGATCGATCAGCACGAGCTTCAGGTCGCTCGGCTTGCGCGTGTAGAGGAAGCTCAGGATGATCGTGTTGATGCAGACACTCTTGCCCGAGCCCGTCGTGCCTGCGATGAGCATGTGGGGCATCGCCGAGAGGTCCTCGATCAGCGGCTCGCCGCTGGCGTCCTTGCCCAGGAACATCGGGAGCTTCATCGAGTCGAGATCGCCGCGGCGCTTGGAGAGCTTCAGCAGCTCCTTCATCCGCACGCGCTCCTTCTGCAGGTTGGGCACCTCGACACCGACGGTGTCCTTGCCCTCCATGTTCGCGACGATGCGGATGTTCACCGCCTTGAGCGCGCGAGCGATGTCCGACGACACGCTGGTGAGCGCGCTGACCTTCGTGCCTGGCGCGAGGCGGACCTCGTACAGCGTGATGACCGGGCCGGAATCAACGCCGACGACCTCGCCATCGATGCGGTAGGTGCGCAGCGCGCTCTCGAGCGCCTCCGCCTGCTCGCGGACGAAGGACTCCATCTTCTCCGAGAAGTTGTCCTCCGGATCGAGCAGCAGCTCGGCGGTGGGGAACTTGTACTCCGCCAGGCTCTCCTCCTGCTCGGCTGTGATGATCGACTCGTCGTCGGATTCCTCCATCGCCTCCCGCCGCGCCGTCGAGGCGAAGCGGACCGGGAGCTTGGCGATTTTCTCCCGCAGCGCGTCCGGATCGAAGGCCTCCGGCTTGGTCTGGATCTCCAGTTCCTGTGCAGGCTCTTCTTCCGCCACGACAGCGACAGGCTCGGCCTTGGCCGGCTTCTTCTTCAAAGCAGGCTCGACCGCGATCGGCGCCTCGTCCTCGCTCTCGTCCGCTTCTTCAGCGATCGGCTGGGGCACGAGCGCGAGCTTCATCCGCTTTTTCTCCCTGCGGCGCTCGAACTCGTCCTTGCGCTCCACGCGCTCGTCGTCATCAAGGTCGTTCGCACGCACGCGCACCTGCGCGCCGGCGCGCACGCCGCGGACGACCGCATCGCCGGTCTGCCTCGACATCCAGCCGATCGCAGGGGAGATGTACCACCACGCCCAGGACGCAGCGATCGCAGGGCCGGTCCAGAGCCAGTGGTCGAGCAGCGCGACGCCGCCCATCGCGACACCCAGGATGAGCCAGAGCGACGTGCCGAACGCGCCGAAGCGCTCGACCAGTTCCGCGACCGACGCGATCGCGACGATCCCGCCAGCGCCCTCCGGGAACGAGCCGGAGGTCGGCGCGAGCAGCGCGACGAAACCGCTCGCTGCAACAGTCACGATGAGCAAGCCAACGAACCGGAACGCTGGCTGCGTCACGACGCGCCCTGAGGCGACGATCCCGAGCATCGCGCCGGTCCCCAGCAGGAAGACCCACACGCCAGGGCCGACTACGCTCAGCAACTGGTACGCAATCCACGCGCCGACCATGCCGCACATGTTCGAGACGCTCTCGTTCGCCGGCGCGACGAGGTGGCTTGGCGGATCAGCAGGGTCGAAGGTCAGCAGGCTGACCACCGTGAAGACCCACGCGCCCAGCAGCGTGACCGTCATCAGCCGATCGACCGCTCCGGTGATGCGCCAGCCGACCGCCTCTTCCTCAGCGGCCTGCTTCGCGTTGGGTTTCGTCGATCTGCTTGTTGTGCCAGCCATGATTCCGGTCCTCTCGCGTTGGGTCGGCGCACTGATCGCCAGCAGCGAATATCGGCCAGATCACTGGATCCGCTGCCGAATTGAGGCCTCGTGCGAATTGGAAAATTGCTGATCCTGAGCGGAAAAACGGCGGCTCAGTGAGGGCTAGGCACAGGCTCAGAGCCCGGTAGAGCCGAACCCACCGGAACCCCGGTCCGTCTCGTCGAGGGAATCGACCTCGACCGCCTCCGCCAGGACCACCGGCGCGATCACCATCTGCGCGATCCGCATGCCGTGCTCGACGACAAAGGCCGCTGCGCCATGGTTGATCAACGGCACGAAGACCTCGCCCCGATAGTCGGAATCGATGGTCCCAGGAGCGTTCGGCAGCGTGACGCCGTGACGCGTCGCGAGCCCCGAGCGAGGTCGCACCTGCGCCTCGAATCCCACAGGGACCGCCATCGAGAAGCCGCAGGGGATCATCGCGATCTCTCTCGGCTCGATCGTGACAGGGCCATCCTCGAGACACGCCGAGAGGTCCATCCCGGCGGCGTGCTCGCTGTGTCGGTGGGGGAGTGTCGCGAGCGCGTGCAGCCGCTTCACGCGGACAGTCGTCGGCGCGGCGACAGCGGCATCGGTAGGCGTGGAATCCATGCGCCGATCGTAACGCGTCAGGCGGAAATTGCAGCGGTCAGTTGTTGGGACCCAGCTCGTCGTCGATCTCGCTGAGCAGCGCCCGCTCTTCAGGGGTCAGCGAATCGTGCAGGCCGGAGCGCAGCGCCTCGGAGGCGCGCTCGAGCAGGGTGATCATCGCCTTCGTGCGTTCGATCGCGTTGTCGAGGGAGGAGCGACCGGTGACCACCGACATGGGGTCGGCGTGCCGATCGTCGGTGCGAGCGGAGGCGGTCTCTTCGCGGACTCGCAGCAGGTCATCGAGCAGCGCTTGGGCGCGGTTCTTCGTCTCGTCGGTCTCGATGACGAGTGTTTCCTGCTTGGGCATGGTCAACATCTGGTATATCTCGGTCAGCGAACGCTCGGAACAAGAGTTCTGGCGAACGCTGGAATGATCGGAATGAGATGGATTCTCAGCCCCCACACCGGGTTACGTCAAGCCACGCCCGCAATGTTAGTGCGTGCTTTCACGCGTGATTCCACCCCTGGCAGGGTTGGCGTCCAACGCCGGATCGCCTGAATCGCCCTCCATTGGTCGGATTCCGAGCGGACCGATGCCAGATCGACCAGCATCTCCCGCACGTCAGCCGCCTCGACCGGTTCCCCGGCCCAGGCGAGGACGCCGCCCGCCCTCGTCGGGCGGAGCTCCTCGAGCTGGTGGGCGAGTTCCTCGTGCCGTTTCTCGCCGGGGCGGGCGCCGGTGATGAGGATCGGCATCCTGCCATCCGGCTGGCGCTCGCGGAGCTTCTGGCTCGCCTCGGCGCTGGTGACGCCAACCGCGACGACCGGCTCGCCGGTTGGGGTGAGGCCGCAGGCTTCGATGAAGCGCTGCGCGAGGTCGAGGATGCGCACCGGCTCGCCCATGTCGAGGACGAAGACATCCGCGCCGCCGGATTCCGCCTCGGTGAGCGCGCCGGACTCGATGACCAGCGCCGCGGCTTCAGGGATCGTCATGAAGTACCGCGTCATGCGCGGATCGGTGACCGTCAGCGGCCCTCCGGCGTCGATCTGCTTAGCCCAGACCTGCAGCACGCTGCCTGAAGATCCGAGCACATTCCCGAAGCGGACCATGCTCAGACGTGTCGCGGACTGACCAGCGGCGAGGGAGCGGACGTACTGCTCCGCGAGCCGCTTGGTCGCGCCCATGACAGAAGAGGGGTTCACCGCCTTGTCCGTCGAGATCATCACGAACCGGCTGACGCCTGCCTCCACCGCGGCGTCGGCGATCGAGACAGTCCCGAAGAGGTTGTTGTCCACGGCGTGCGCCGGGTGGTCCTCCATCATCGGGACGTGCTTGTGCGCCGCGGCGTGGAAGATCACGTCCGGCTGCCAGCCGGTCACGATGCGGCGGGTCGCCTCTGCGTCCACCACGTCGTGCAGGAGGGCCTTGCGCTCGACGCCAGGCCAGGTCCTGGCGGTCTCGCGGTCGATCTCGAAGAGGGCGTTCTCCGAGCGCTCGATCAGGCAGATCCCGGAGGGCGCGAGGGCAGCGACCTGCCGGACGAGTTCTGATCCGATGCTGCCTCCAGCGCCGGTGATGAGCACCCGCTGGCCGGTGATGATCCTGCTCGCCAGCGACTGATCGATGGGGCGGGGCGTCCGACCAACGAGGCGGGGGAGGTCGATCGTCGAGAGGTTGACCTGCCCAGGCTCAGCCTGGGGCTGCTCGGTGATCCCGGCCAGCGTGTCCGCGATGGTCGGCATCGTCCGGATGGCGATCCCGGTCATCCGGAGGTCGGCGAGGATGGGCGAGTCCGCATCCGTGGATTCGATACAGACGAGGGCCCCATCGATGCGGTGCTCGCGGATGGTTGATTCAAGAGGTGCGGAGGCAGGGAAGACGGGCAATCCCAGCAGCGTTTCCTGCGCGAGGTGCTCGTCGAGGAGCAGCACGCCGACCGGCTCGCAGCCCCTGGTGTGCCGGAGCAGGGCCTCGGCGGCCTGGGTCGCGGTGTCGATGGTCCCGACGACGAGCACCCTCGAGGGGGCGTTGCTGGTCGGGGCGTTGGTCCGGTTCGGCATCTTCGCAATCTCCCTGCTGGGCGGGCGCACTGATGGCCCGCCAGCAGGGTGTATCGGCCTGCTTAACGCAGGGACGCCAGCCTCGCGGTGTGATTCAGATTGCCTGATTCAGGGCGCCTGGTCGCCGCCCTTGTCGCTGGGATCCTGGATCCGGCCCTCCTCGGCCATCCGGACCGGGTCGATCGACCAGAGGTAGTCCCACGTGTAGATCCCTGCGTCGTGGCCATCGGAGAACCGCAGCCGGAGGGCATAGTTGCCCACCAGTTCCGCGCCCAGCGCCGCGAGGGGGCCACGCGAGCCGCCGCTCGGCAGGACCATGAGGGGGTTGCGCTCCTGCTCCGCACGCATCTCTTTCGAGTCCGCCGAGGGGGACCAGTGGCGGAGGTGCTTGATGGAGTAGTACGACGTCGAGCCGTCGGGCCACTCGATCGTCAGCCCCTTGTCCTTCTTCAGATCGATCCTGCTGGGCGGCTGCATCCGGCGTGTGGTCCTTCGGAGAGTTGATGGTCCGGGCGCCGATCCGCCGGCGGAGACGAGAAGCCCCGGAAAATCAGGGTATCCCTTGGCGGGAGCGGCGGCGAGCAACCCTGACCGCTACGATGGGGTCATGGTCCTTCTGACACCCGGCCCAACCCCTGTTCCGCTGCCTGTCCGCGAGGCGATGGCGCGCCCGATCATGCACCACCGGACGCCTGAGTTCGAGGCGATCGTCCGCTGCATGAACGCGAAACTCGAGCAGGTGTTCTGCACCAAGGGGCCGGTCCTGACCATCCCCGGCTCCGGCACCACGGCGGCGGAGGCGGCCCTGTGCTCGCTCGTCCGCTCCCGCGACATCGTCGCGACCTTCTCCAACGGCAAGTTCGGCGAGCGCTGGGGCGCCGCGTACCGCAGGCTGGGGCAGGACGTGATGCTGAGCGACCTGCAGATCAAATCCAAGTGGGGCGAGCCCCTCTCGACCGATGTCCTGGGCCGCTTCCTCGACAGCACCGTCGGCAAGCGCACGGCGCTCTTCGCGCTGGTCCACTGCGAGACGAGCACCGCGACAACCAACGACCTCCGTGCGATGGTCGAGATGATCCGCCAGACCAATCCGAACGCGCTGATTGTTGCGGATTGCATCACGTCAGTCGGCGCGATCCCGATGGAGCCTGACACGTGGGGTGTGGACGCGGTCATCGGCGCGAGCCAGAAGGCGCTGCGCAACGCGCCGGGGCTTGGTTTCGTCTCGCTCTCGGAGCGTGCGCAGGAGCGGCTCACGAAGGCCGGGCGTCTCGCATCGCTTTCGATCAACCTGAACGAGTATCTCAAGGGCTATGAGGACGGTCGCTTCCCCTATACCGCGCCGGTCGCCAACGTCATGGCGCAGGACGCGGCGCTGGACATGATCCTGA
>CAYGNN010000116.1:3048-9030 GCA_964351165.1 uncultured Phycisphaeraceae bacterium | reverse complement strand
GACCTGCTTGTGCATCACTGTGCCGGTGATGCTGTAGGGCGTGTAGAACGTCCAACCGGTGTCGATGCCGCCTCCGATGAGGGCCATCAGGGCGACGCCAGCGCCGAAGAGGTAGACGTACCAACTCGCGAGGTTCAGTTTGGGGAACGCCACGTCCTTGGCGCCCAGCATGAGCGGGAGCAGGAAGTTGCCGAACCCTGCTTGGATCGCTGGGATGATGAAGAGGAAGACCATCACCACGCCGTGCAGGGTGAACATGCGGTTGTAGACGTTGTTGCCAAAGAGCTCGCCGACAACCTGACCTGCGTCGTTGACCATGGTGGGCGCGAAGAGCTCGAGCCGCACCATCAGCGCGAACATGCCGCCCACGAAGAACATGAACGTGGTGGCGAACATATACATCACGCCGATCTTCTTGTGATCGATCGTGGTGGCCCAGTCCCAGACGGTCGTGATGAAGCCTCCCTTGGGGTGGAGGTAACTCACGTCGTGGTGGCCGTCGCCGTGGGATTCGATCCCGTCTGCCGGTGCGTTGATGGTGCTCATCGTTCGTCTTGCCTTCCCGACGCCCCACTGCTTCGCGGCGCCGAATACCTGCTTGATCGGGTCACACGCTGTGGCGCCCGGTGTTGTCTGCTCTCGCTGCGTTGCGCCTGATTACTCCGGCGCCGCGTCTCCGGCTGCCTCAGCAGCAGCCTCCTCGGCCGCCTTGGCCGCTTCCCAGGCCGCCTTGTCAGCGGCGTAGCTCGCCTGGCCCTCGTCGCTGAGGGTCTTCATGTAGGCGATGATCAGGTTGATCTCTTCCGGCGAGATCAGCCCCTGGTAGCTGTTCATCTGGTTGGGGAAGCCCTCGACGACCTTGACCGCCGGCTCATAGATCGACTCGCGGACGTAGTTCTCGTCAACGGTGACCGTGCCGCCTCCGGTGATGTTCTCGGTGCGACCCCAGACATTCCACCAAGGCGGGCCGGTGCTCGCGGTCGATTGCGGATCGACGCTGTGGCACGCGTTGCAGCCGTGCGACTTGTAGAGGAACTCGCCGGCGTCGGCGGGGTACATGTCCTCGAGCTTCAGGACGTTGTCGAGCTTCCACTGCTCGTAATCCGCAGGGTCCATCGCGTGCAGGATGGCGGCCATCTGCGAGTGCTGATCGCCGCAGTACTCGGCGCAGAAGACGTAATGCCGCTGGTCCTTCGTTGAGGCCTCGAACCACATCGTGGTGTAGCGGTTGGGGAAGACGTCGAGCTTCTTGCGGAAGTCGGGGACGTAGAAGCTGTGGATCACGTCCTCGGAATCCATCACGAGGCGGATCGGCTTGCCGGCCGGGATCGCGTACACCGGGACATCCACACCAACGAGGCTCTCGAACTCGGTAGTCTGCGCGCCGTTCTCGTAGGCGAACGTCCAGTTCCACTTCTTGCCGCGGACGTTGATCGTCTCTGCGTTGGCCGGCGCGATCTGGCCGGAGATGAAGACCTCGAACCCGACGAAGAAGAGCACGAAGAGCAGCAGCAGCGGCAGGATCGACCAGGTCAGCTCCAGCGGCGTGTTGTGCGAGACGGAGCGCTGCGCCGGGACGCCCGGCTTGCGGCGGTACTTGACGATGAAGTAGGCGTAGGGCCCCATCACGACGATGAAGAAGACCACGCTCAGCCAGAAGACCAGCATGTAGACCTGGTCGTGCGCGCCGGCGTACTCGGAACTGCGCGCCGAGAGCATGAGCCGCTCGAGCAGGTTCAGGTCGCTGTTGCTCGCCATCGGGGCGGTCGCAAGTGTCGATGCGATGTTGTTGAAGCAGTTCATCGTTCGGTGGCTCGGATCAGGGGTAGTGTCAGGCTTGCTCGTCGGCGTTGCCGACCGGGAGCGTGTTCGTGTCGAGAGAATCGGACCGGCGCGCCTTGCGGCGGGACTGCAGGGCGAGGAGCCCGATGCCGCCGCTCAGCAGGGCGACGGTCAGGCCGGCGCTGATTCGCATGAGCAGCATCGCGTCGGCGACGTAGGAGTTCGCGTTGGGGTCGTACAGGAAGCAGCGGAAGAGGACTTTGTCGTACAGGCTGCCGATCTTCCCGTCGCCGGCGTCCTGGAGGGCCAGCTTCAGCTGATCCTCCGGGTAATTGATGCCGTAGAGGTAGTTCGAGACGGTCCCATCAGGCGAGAGCACGATGATCGCGCTGGGGTGCGAGTAATCGCCAGCGCTGGGGACGTACTTGTACCCAAAGCCGACCGCATCGCAGATCGCCCTGGAGTCTTCCTCAGCGGCGTTGAAGAACTCCCAACCATCGCCATCGACAGGGGCGTCCTTCGCTTTGGTGTAGCCGTAGTACAGGTCATCGCGCCACTGCTGCGCATCTTCCGGTGTATCGCGCGGGTCGAAGCTGACATTGATCGCGCGGTACTCGTCGCCCAGGTCCCAGTTCAGCTTCTTGAACGCGTCCATCGAGGCGTTCATGACGAGCTGGCACTGCATCGGGCACGTGTAGTACGCGAGGACCAGCACGACCGGGCGCTCGCCATCAAAATAGTCGCCAAGGACGACCCGCTCGCCTTCTGCGGTGATCAGTGGGGTATCGAGCGGGACCTGCTCGCCGCGGCGCTCGATGATGTCCACGCCCTGGAACTCTTCAGGCCCATCCGGCAGGAACATCTGCGCCGGAGAGGGCGACGCGAACGCCAGCAGAGCGCACGCGACCAGGGGCGCCGCGAGGCGCTGGGTCCGCATGGCCGGGATGGCGCTGGCAAGGGTCTTCATCGCTGGTTGGCGTAGTCCTCGGCGGTGAGTTCGATGGCGCGATCGATCGGGATTCGGATAACCGCGTTTTCCGCGTCCACCCAGCCGTACTCGCCCATCATCTCGTTGGCGTGGGCGTTCTGCAGGCTGACGAAGGAGGTGAAGTCGGCCTTCTCTTCGCGCTCGACCCGCATGGCGCGGACGCGCTGGTTGAAGTAGATCATCACGACGATCACGATCACGACGACGAAGATGATGCTCGCCACCGTGATCAGGATGATGCCGATGGGGTTGGCGGTGGAGCCGTGCTCGTGCTGCGGCGGCGCCTCGCCCTCGTGGGAGTGCCACGCGTCGTCGGAGTGACTCGTGCGCGTCTGCTCTTCCCAGTTCTCACCGGCGTGCTGGTTGTGGGTCGCTTCGGACATGGTTCGTGCTCGGCAGTTGGGGTCAGATGTAGTTCTTGTGGCCGAGGGACTCATCGAGCCTCGGGTCGTTGATCGGGATCAGCGGCGTCTTGCCGATCTGGCGGATCAGCAGGCCCAGCGCCAGGAGCGTGGGGCCCAGGATGCCGACGGCGTCAACCCAACCGAAGATCTCGCCGCCGTCGTTGCCCACACGGGCCTCCGGGCGGACCACGAAGTAGATATCGACGATGAAGAACATGATCAGCCAGACGGAGACAAACGCGAGGACCTTCGGGTTCTTGCGCAGCGCCCGGTTCATCAGCAGGACAAAGGGGATGACAAACCTGCCCCAGACGAGAGCGACGGCGATCCAGCCCCACTCATCCGTGCGGCGGCGGACGAACCAACTCGTCTCTTCCGGGATGTTCGCGTACCAGATCAGGAAGTACTGGCTGAACCCGATGTAGCCCCAGAAGACGGTGAAGCCGAACATCAGCTTGCCCAGGTCGTGCAGGTGCTCATCGGTGACGAGGCCGTTCAGCCTGCCGCCGCGGCGGAGGACGATCAGGACCAGCGTGAGCAGGCTGAGCGAGGGCGCCGCGAAGCCGGCGAAGAAGTAGACGCCGAACATCGTCGAGAACCAGTGGTAGTCGAGGCTCATGAGCCAGTCGAAGGCCGCGAACGCGGTCGCCAGCGCGAAGATGACGATGCCGATCGCGGAGAGCCTGCGGCTCCTGGCGGTGATCCAGCGGTCGCCGGTGGCGTCCTGACGGAGCGACTGGCGGTAGAGCGTCATCGCGAGCCCTGTCCAGACGACGAAGTAGATCACCGCGCGGAGCAGGAAGAAGTTGACGTTCAGGAACGCCTCCTTCTTCTGGTAGATCGGGTCGTGGTGGACGTGCGAGTCCATCCAGTGGAAGAGCTCGCCTGGGAAGACGATCGTCGCGAAGAAGACCGTCGGGATCGACAGCGCGAACATCCAGGGCATCATCGCCATCATGTGCTCGAGCTGACGGCGGATCAGCGCGGACCAGCCGGCGCCGACCTGGTGCAGGATCATCACGAAGACGAGCGCGCCCAGCGCGAAGCCCAGCGTGATGATGAACCCGATGTGGAACGCGGCGAGGGCGTGCTTGCCGGTCATCTGCGCCGCGGCGTCGTCCGAGCCCAGGTTCGTGAAGGCCATGATCAGCGCGATCACGCTGAAGATCGCCCCGATGACCATCAGACCCAGCGAGAGGGTCGAGGCCTTGGGCGCGGCGATGTTGTCGCCTGCGAGCAGCGCTTTGGCTTCGGCGGAGGGTGCGTGACTCACGGCGCGGGCTCCTCGTTGGTCGTGGTGTTCCTGGCAGCGGCGCCCCGGGTCGCGAGCAGCCCCTGCTGCACAGATTCAGGCACATCGCGGAGTTCACCCTGCTGCGTCTTCTGCAGCGCCCGGATGTACGCGACGATGGCCCAGGCCTCCTCGACGGAGACGCGGTCGCCGTAGGCCGGCATCTTCAGCGCCGGCAGGGCGCCAGGGGTGTTGGGCAGGCCGTTGCGGATGGTGTGGAAGATGTAGCCGTCCGCGCCGTTCTCACCGCCGCGCTGGAAGCGCTCGATGTGGTAGGACGGGAGGATGCTGGCCCAGCGCTTGCCCACGATGCCCTGGCCATCGCCGGTCGCGCCGTGGCAGGGGTAGCAGAAGATGTTGTACTTCTCCTGCCCGAGCCGGACGAACTCTTCCGCTTGCGCTGGGTCGATCCTGCCGGAGGTCCCGAGGATGTCGCCCAGCGGCATGCGGTCGAGGTACGCGCCGTTGGAATCCAGACCGAAGGCGACAGCGTCGCTCTCGATGTTGATCCAGCGCCGCTCCGGGTCGTTCGCGTCTGTCGAGGAACCGAACGCGACGACGCCTTCGACAGGAAGCCGCATCGAGCGGCCGTCAGCGAAGACAGGGCTCTCGGACTGCGCCTTGTACTTGGGCTGGTCGTCCATATCAGGGAAGAACTGCCTCGGGCGTTCCGCGGAGCGGTCGCCCCGGCAGCCGCCGAGCCCTGCGAGCGTCGTCGCGCCAAGCAGGGCCATGGCCCCGATGGTCAGCAGACGCCCGGTGGTGTTGCGGGAACGGGTGGTCACGCCTCGTCCTCCTCGATGATCTCGATATTCATGGCGCCGGCTTCTTCCAGGAGGCGACGCGTGGTCGCTTCGTCGTAGTTGGCGTCCTTGCACTCGATGGCGATGAAGAACGAGTCATCGCTGGCGCGGAGGAAGCGTTCGCTGTTGAAGAGCGGGTGGCTCAGCCGCGGCAGGCCGTTGATCGCGAGCATGCCGAAGATCGCGCAGAACGCGGAGAAGAGCACCGCGAGCTCGAACATGATGGGCGTGAACTGCTCCCAGGCCCAGAAGGGCTTGCCGGCGATCACCAGCGGGTACGCCTCGGCGCTGGTCCACCACTGGAGCAGCAGCGCGGTCAGCAGACCGGTGCAGGCGCCGCAGATGACGAGCCAACCGACCTTCGAGCGGGGGATGCCCATCGCCTCGTTGAGGTCGTGGACCGGGAAGGGGCAGTACGCGTCCCACTTCTTGTAGCCGGCGTCGCGGACCTTCTCGCACGCGTGCGTGAGCGCCGCAGGGTCGGCGTACTGCGCGAGCACGCCCCAGTTGGTGTTGGATTCACTCGGCATGTCAGTGCCCCCCACCGCTGGTCGCGGCTTCGTCGTCGTCGTGGTGGTGCGGGCTCGCCTGCGGCATGACGTTCTTCAACTCGCTGATCGCCTGCATCGGGAAGAAGCGGCAGAAGAGCAGGAAGAGCGTCATGAAGATGCCGAGACTGCCGACGAAGGTCAGCACGTCGACATACGTCGGCGA
>CAYGNN010000116.1:0-3038 GCA_964351165.1 uncultured Phycisphaeraceae bacterium | reverse complement strand
CCCGTGCGAGCTGGTCATGAAGTCGGACGAGAGGGTCGAGACAATCACGAAGCGCTCGAACCACATGCCGATGTTCACGAAGATCGTGATGATGAAGATGAACCAGGGCGTGGACCTGGCCCACTTCAGCCAGAACACCTGCGGGCTGATCACGTTGCACGTGATCATGATGAAGTACGCCCACCAGTAGGGGCCGGTCGCCCGGATGATGAACGCCTGCTGCTCGTAGTAGCTGCCGCTGTACCAGGCGATGAAGAACTCCATCCCGTAGGCGAAGCCGACCATCGTGCCGGTGACCGTGATGATCTTGCACATGTTCTCGATCGTGCGATCGGTCACGAAGTCCTTCATGCCCGGGTAGATCACCCTGGCAGGGATCAGCAGCGTGAGCACCATCGCGAACCCTGAGAACACGGCGCCCGCGACGAAGTAGGGCGGGAAGATCGTCGTGTGCCAGCCTGGGAGGTTCGAGACCGCGAAGTCGAAGGACACGATCGAGTGCACCGAGAGCACGAGCGGCGTCGCGATGCCGGCGAGCAGGATGTACGCCTTCTCGTAGTTCCACCAGCCGCGGAAGCTCATCCGCCAGCCGAGGGCGAGGATGCCGTAGCCGAAGGCCGCGACCTTCCCGACCGGGACGGTGATGAAGCCGAACTTCTCCTTCTGGTTGAGCCTGGTCATCGCCCGATCGCGGAGTGTCGCGAAGTCGGGGATCATGCCCATGTACCAGAAGAGCAGCGAGACGGTGAAATACGTACCGACCGCGAAGACGTCCCAGAGCAAGGGGCTCCGGAAGTTCTGCCAGATGCTGTTGCTGTTGGGGATCGGGAAGAGGAACCACGCGAACCACACGCGGCCGACGTGGATCCCGGGGAATGTGCCGGCGCAGATGACCGCGAAGATCGTCATCGCTTCCGCGAATCGGTTGATGCTCGTCCGCCAGTTCTGCTTGAGGATGCAGAGGATCGCGGAGATCAGCGTGCCCGCGTGGCCGATACCGACCCACCACACGAAGTTCACGATCGCCCAGCCCCAGTCCACAGGGTTGTTCAGGCCCCAGACACCGACGCCGGTGACGATCAGGTAGAGGATCATCAGCGTCGCTACGCCGGCGAGCGCCGACGACAGGGCGAAGAGCGGGTACCAGATCAAGGGCGGCTTGGACTCGGCCCAGCCGCAGATGGTCTCGGTCACCTCGTGGAACGACTCGGCGGACTTGCCGATGACGAGCGGCGCGCGGACCGCCGGATCATCGACGAGGGTGCCGTCGCCGATCCCGCTGTTCGGCGGGGCGCCGACACCGGCCCGGAGCTTGGCCATCGTCTCGTCTGGGGGCGTTACGGCGCTCATGCGGAGCCTCCGACACTGGTGATCATGGTTTCAATCCCGGTTTCGATCCGTTGGATCAGTTCTGCCGGCTTGCTCGCGAGCGAACCGTTCGATTTTGATGCGCCGCTGTTGAAGACCGGCAGGCTCATCACGTGGCCGTCGTCGTGCGAATCGGCGCTGTGCCCGTCATCGTGACCGCCGCCGTGATCGTCGTGGTCGTCCCCGTGCCCGCCGTGCTCGAGCGGGTTGTGGATCTCGGGGCGGGTGATCGCTGGGTTGGGGTTCCGGAGGCGGATGCCGTACGTGGTGCGGGGCAGCACGTTGAGGTAGTCGAGCATCCCGTAGTTCCTGGCGCTCTTCTTCGCCTTGGAAACGGCGCTGTTGGGGTCGAGGATGTCGCCGAAGACGATCGCGTTCGCCGAGCACACCTGCTGGCAGGCGGTCTTGACGTACCCATCGGGCATCGCAGGATCATCGGTGGTCTCGCCCCAGACGCCGTCGAGCTTCGCCTCGGTGCGAGCCCAGTTGACGCGCTGGATGCAGAAAGTGCACTTCTCCATCACACCACGGCTTCGGACCGTGACGTCGGGGTTGTACTGCATGACCTGGATCGCGCCGGCGTCCTCTTCGATCTTCTCGCGGAGCCTCGGCGGGATCAGGTGGCCTTCCTTCACGACGCCGCCCAGCACGTCCTTGCCGACGTAGTCGCCGTTGAGACGCTTGGTCGCGTAATCGAAGAAGTTGAACCGGCGGACCTTGTAAGGGCAGTTGTTGGCGCAGTACCTGGTGCCGATGCAGCGGTTGTACGCCATGTCGTTCGTGCCGGCCGGGCCGTGCGTCGTCGCGTTGACAGGGCACACCGTCTCGCATGGCGCGTTCTCGCAGTGCATGCAGGTGACCGGCTGGATCGCGACATCGACGTCGCCCATGCCCTGCGTGTTCGCGCCGCCGTGCTCCGCGCCGGTGAATGGCCGGTCGGCGTAGTAGCGGTCCACGCGGATCCAGTGCATCTCGCGGCCGTTGAGCACCTGGCTCTTGCCGACGACCGGGATGTTGTTCTCCGCCTGGCAGGCGATCGTGCACGCGGCGCAGCCGGTGCAGGCGTTCATGTCGATCGCCATGCCCCACTGCGGGCCGCTGTCGTACGAGTGCCGCTGGTCTTCCTGGTAGATCGTCTCGTTGACCGGCGTGTGCGAATCCTCGCCCAGCCGCTCCGCGAAGGACAGATCCTTGGTCCGGCCGTACGCGTCCTCGAACGAGAAGTGATCGTCCTTGTGCTCTTCGAAGATGGCCAGGTCCGCCTCGCGGTAGTACGTCCGGCCCTCGAGCGACCAGTGGTCCTGCACGCAGGCGATCTCGTAGGAGCCGCTGGCGCCCGCGAGCGTCGCAGCGCCGTTGCGCATCGCGCTGGTCCCTCGGAGGGGGTAGACGTCGACGCCGACGCCATCACCGATGCGGCCGGCGTGCGTCCTGCCGTAACCGAGCGTGAGGACGACGGTCCCCTCAGCGATGCCGGGCGAGATCCACACCGGGAGCTCGACCGTACGGCCATCGAGGTTGAGCGTGATCATCTGACCGGAGTGCGCCTTGAGGCCCTTCTGCAGGTCCTTGATGCCCAGCGCCTTGGCGGTGGTCGGGCTGATGAGCGCGGGGTTGTCCCACGTCACCTTGGTCATGGGGTCCGGCAGTTCCTGCAGCCAGCCGTTGTT
>CAYGNN010000115.1:0-9255 GCA_964351165.1 uncultured Phycisphaeraceae bacterium | reverse complement strand
GGTGTTTATCATGAGGGCGGATGCCAACACCCTGCACCCCTGAACATCCCGGTCCAATGCGCGAAGAGCGGCGCAATGAGCGGCGGCTGATCCCGGAGGGCGTCACCCCTGAGCGTGTGATCGCCGCGTGGCCGGTGTCAGCGCCGCTCGCGGCGCTGACCAGCGCCGGTCAGGGCGGTCACGCCAGATGGACGATCCTCGCTGCCCCGACCGAGCATGTCACTGGGTATCCGGTGGCGATCGAGGCGATCAAACTCCCTCCTGATCCGATTCGGCACGATTCGATCCCCTTCACCGGCGGCTGGATCGGCTACGTGGGGTACGAGGCAGGCGCCATCGTCGAGCCGCACGCCAGGCATCCGGGATCTGACAAGCCGAGCCCCTGGCCAGCGGCGTGCTTCCTGCGTTGCCCAGGCGCCTACGTCCACGATGCGCACACCGGCCGGTGGTCCACAGTCGGGGACGCGTCCGCGCTGCCGGCGCTCGATTGGGATGCGCCCTCGGTTGCGTGCCGAGTCGGTGAGCTGCACAGCAGGACCGGCGAGGCAGCGTACCGCCGGGACGCGGCGCAGGTGATCGAACTCATCCACGCAGGCGATGCGTTCCAGGTGAACCTCGCGCACCACCTGGTTGGCGCTTTTTCAGGGAGCGCCCGGCGGTGCCATCTGGATCTGGTGCGTTCGATGTCGCCCTGGTTCGGCGCGTACATGGAGCGCCCTGATGGCAGGGGGGCGATCTGTTCCGCCAGCCCTGAGCTCTTCCTCCGCGCTGATCTGCATGAGCGGTCGGTCGTCACCAGGCCCATCAAGGGGACAAGGCCTGCCTCGTCATCCGACGACGAGCTCAGGAACAGCGACAAGGACGCCGCGGAGCTGGCGATGATCGTGGACCTGATGCGGAACGACCTGGGCCGCGTCTGCGAGTTCGGCTCTGTCCTGGTCACCGATCCGCAGTCCTTCGAGCGGCACGCCGGCGATGCGGGGGTCTTGCATGGCGTCGCGACCGTCGAGGGCAGGCTCCGGCCAGGCGTCGGCCTGCGTGGACTGCTCGACGCGACCTTCCCGCCAGGGTCGATCACAGGGGCGCCCAAGGTGCGGGCGATGCAGATCATCGACGAGCTGGAGCCGCTGCCCCGCGGCCCCTACTGCGGGGCGATCGGGTTCGTCTCCGATTCAGGGCACGCGGAGTTCAGCGTCGCGATCCGGACGGCATCGATTCTCGGACGTCGGCCCGATCCTGCGAGGCTGGGTGAATTCGAGGGTGAGATCGCGTTCCCGGTCGGGGCAGGCCTCGTGGCGGACTCCGATCCGGCGCAGGAATGGCGCGAAACGCTCGACAAAGCGGCGGCGTTCATCGAAGCCGTGCGCGGCCCCTCGTCTTGAACGCGAAATCGGGAAATTACCGATGGCATTGGGGAACCCGGTTGGTACGGTGACCCGCCGTGATCCGTTCCTGTTCCGGGGCGGCGCCAACACCACAGCCTGAGTCGATCCGTGAGGCCCTCGATGATCCGTGTCATCTGTTTTCTGTTGCTCTATCTGTGCCTGCCGGCCTCTATCGCCGCAGCCAACGAGCAATTGGTCGGCGGGGAGCTGGAGCGCGAGGTCGTCATCACGCTCGATTCCGGCGAGATCCTCAAAGGGCCGCTGATCGAGGAGACGGCGGAGTTCTACAAGCTCGACCACGTCATCCTGGGCGAGATCACGATCCCGATCATCCGGGTGGAGCTGCTGGAGTACGTCGAGGCTGGGATCGGGAATGAGCCTGAGAACATGCCGCAGCCGATCGTGCCTCCGGCTGACCCTGAGCCGGTGGTGATCCCGCACGATGAGCCGGAGCAGGAGGCGGAAGAGAAGAAGACGGCTGAAGCGAAGCAGGAGCCCAAGCCGGAGGTCAAGCCCATCTGGAGCGGCAGCCTGGAGATGGGTGTCAACGGCTCCGAGGGAAACACCCAGATGCAGCGGGGCCGGGTCGTCCTCGACGCCAAGCGGAAGACGGAGCGCGAGACGCTCGATCTCCGGATCCGCTATCAGGCGGCGCAGACCAACAGCGAGACCTCGGAGAACCGCCTCTTTGCGCGCGCCAAGAACGAGTGGGCGACGAGCAAGGCGCGGTGGCGCCTCTTCCTCGAGGGCAGCGCCGAGCGGGACGAGTTCCGCGACTTCGACTGGCGCGTCACCGGCAACGCCGGGTACGCCTACGAGTGGATCAAGAACGACGCGACAAACCTGACCTTCCGCGCCGGTCTTGGTGGATCAACGGAGTTCGGATCGCCCAACGACGAGCTCGACCCTGAGGGCACGCTCGCGTACGAGCTGCGGCACAAGATCAACAAGCAGATGAGCCTGACCTCCAACGGCGAGGTCATCCTCGATCTCCGCGAGACCGGCGAGTACCGCACGCGGATCACGGCGGCGATCGACACGAACCTCGACGAGAGCGGCGCCTGGAAGCTCCGGATCGGGATCGAGGATCGGTACGAATCGAACACGACGCGCGCGAAGAAGAACGACTTCGATTACTTCGTTTCGCTGGTGTACCGGTTCTGATCTTCGTGATCGGAATCAGGCGGTGAGGCCTGCAAGGTGCAGGAGCTTCGCCGGCGATTCCGCCTGCCCGGTGCGCGCGCTCAGCGCCGCGGCCTCGGCCATCCCGATCGCGCGGAGGCGGGAGCGGGGGTCTTCCGGCTGCGTGACGCCGGTCAGTCGGCGGACGATCGCCTCGCCGATGATCCGGGCCGGGTCCACGCCGCCCTCGGGGCGTTCGGAACGCTCGATGACATCGCCATCCGGGTTGATCCACTCGAAGGAATCGTCCTCGACGCGCAGGCAGCCCCTCTCGCCCAGGATCGTCACGCCCCTGAACCAGCGGCCGGCCTGATCGGTGAGTGAGATCGAGGTCGATCGCCCCTCGCCGAATCGGAGGAGGGCGCTGCAATCGCCTCGGAGTTCCAGCAGCGTTTCGGGCTGCGGCGCAGATTCAGCAGGCGCGCCGATCGCGGCGTCGATGGAGTCCGGCTCGCCCAGCAGCGCCAGCGCCGCGTCCATCGCGTCGACGAGCCTGGCGCCGAGCGTCCCACGCGCTGCGCCGCACCTTGCGGAGATCGCGACGGTGCGGATATCGCCGAAGGATTCGAGCGCGGTGAGCGCTTCCCGGAAGCCGGGGCTCCTGCGGAGCATGGGGACCATCTCGATGGGGCCTGGACCGGACGTGAAGCTCTGCCCAGGGTCCCCGATTCGGCCGGGGGGCGGCGCGAGGGAGAAGACCCGGACGCCGCGTTCGTTGAGGCCCCTGAGGGCGTCGGGGGCGAGCAGCGTGTGCTCGCTCTCGTCAGGGGTGATAGCGCCGATCAGGACGATCTTGATCGCTGAGGACGCGAGGGCGCTGCGGAGGTCGTCGGTGGGCTGCGCGCCGAGCGCTTTGGCGAGGTCCGCCGAAGCGCCGGATTGTTCAGCGCCGCTGCAGCCGACGAGGTCGATCGAGAGGCCTGCGTGCTGCGCGATGCCCTGCGCGAGATCGGCCTGGTCCGGCGCGAGCCACGCGAGGGTGGGGTGCGGGGAATCGGATGATGACGGAACTGCTGTCATGACACTCAGCATACCCCATCGGCGGCGCGCATATACTGTCGGCACGCGCAGGCAGGCGGCCGCTGCCGGGTCGTTGATCCGTCAGAGGAAAGTCCGAACACGACAGGACACGGTGGTGGGTAACGCCCACCCGCCCCTCGGCCGGGGGTGAGGGACAGTGCAGCAGAAAGGAAACCGCCGATGGCCCTCGGGCACAGGCAAGGGTGAAAAGGTGCGGTAAGAGCGCACCGCCCGGGTGGTGACATCCGGGGCGATGGTAAACCCCACCGCGTGCAAGATCATGCAGTCCCCTCGGCGGCTCTACGGACCCGTTGATCGCTCGGTCCGGGCGACACCCGAAAGGGCAGGGGACGGGTGGATCGCATGACGGCGTCGGCAACGGCGCCGCGAGAGAAATGGCCGCCCGAGCGGGGCCCTCTGCGGAGGAAACCGCCGGACAGAATTCGGCTTACCGCCTGCGTCGGTCGATCGCGAGCCCCGGGGGTCAACCCCGGGGCTCGCGGCCTTTTTGCATGATTCTGAAAAAGTGCACGCCGGGGGCGCATCCGCACGGCCGCTTCCCCCAATGACCGATACAGTCAGACCCCACGAATCCCCCCGACGATGTACCAGGCCCTCCTCACACGCCGATATTTGACCAGCAAGGTCATGCCGCTGCTCGCGGTGCTCGCCGTCGTGCTCTGCACGGCGATGGTGCTCGTGGTGTGGTCGGTGATGGGGGGCTTCCTCGGGATGCTCCTGGACACCGGGCGCCTGCTCGTGGGCGATGTCGAGATCACGCACCAGATCACCGGGATGCCGTACTACGAGGAACTCGTCGAGCGGCTGGAGGATGATCCTGAGATCCTCGCTGCGACCCCGACGGTTGAGGGCCTCGCGCTGATGGGGCTCCCTGATGGGCGGACTGTGACAGTCAAGGTCATCGGCGTCGAGGGCAGGGGGTACGACGCGGTCACCGGGTACGGCGACACGCTCTGGTGGAAGCGCATCGAGAAGCCGGTCAAGCAGGACACCAAACGTCAGGACCTCCGCCTGCACCTGCCTGCGGATTACGACGAGGCCGGCTTCGCGTTGACCGAGAATGATGAAGTCACCGGCGAGCCGATCGCAGCAGCGGTGCTGGGGATCGAATCGAGCGGCCTCACGATGCGCCAGGAGGGCAACTGGTACCTGAGCGCGTACCTGTTCGGCCTTGACGTCGTGCTGAAACCTGACGAATCCGGCGATGGCTGGGTCATGGAAACGGACGGCAGGGAGTACACGACCAGGAAGCTCCCCTCGGTGCTGGACGAGTCCATCACGCTCAGCATGCTCCCGATCAGCGGCCGCGGCACGGCGATCGACGTGCAGGTGCGCGAGATCCCGGTCGCCAACGAGTTCCGCACCGGTCTGTATGAGGTCGATCAGGGGATCGTGCTGGTCCGGCTGGACCTGGTGCAGGAGATGCTCAAGCTGGATCGCGCCATTCGGGTAGACGAGTCTGTCGGTGACGGCGTGGTCGTAGATGCGCAGGGCAACGAATCGTTCGCAGAGCCTGCCGTCATCGGCGAGGAGCCGGCGCGGGCGACGAGCGTGCTGGTCAAGGGCGCCGAGGGCGTGCCGGACTGGCGCGTGAAGGAGCGCTGCGTCGCGATCTATGAAGAATTCGCCAAGGCGCACCCCCTGGAAGTCCCGAGTCTGAGCCGGGTGCGGATCGACAAATGGGACGAGCGCCCTGCGGTGGCGCACCTGATCGGGGCGGTGAAGACGGAGACGACGCTGGTGCTCGCGCTCTTCGGCTTTATCTCGCTGACAGCGGTCTTCCTGGTCTTCGCGATCTTCTGGGCGATGGTCAGCGAGAAGACCAAGGACATCGGCATCCTGCGTTCGGTGGGCGCCTCGCGCTCGGGCGTTGGGATGATCTTCATCTCGTACGGTCTGGTGATCGGGCTCGTCGGCGCCATCCTGGGCGTGGCGCTGGCGTACCTGATCGTCCACAACATCAACCCGATCCACGAGTGGATCGGTCACGTCACCGGGCGGTACGTCTGGGACCCCAAGGTGTATTACTTCTCCGTCATCCCCAACGACGTGGTCGCGTGGCAGGCGGCGCTGATCCTCGTTGGCGGCGTTGTCTTCAGCGTGCTCGGCTCGATCGTCCCTGCCGCGAAGGCGGCGAACATGGACCCGGTCCGCGCCCTCCGGTTCGAATAGCAAGACCAACTGATGCCCATCCTCGAAGCCAGATCGCTCTCCCGAACGTACCGCCTGGGCAAGGTGGACGTCCCGGTGCTGCGCGATCTGAGCCTCAGCGTGGAAGAGGGCGAGTGGCTGGCGATCCTCGGCGCGTCAGGCTCTGGAAAGTCAACGATGCTGCACCTGCTGGGTGGGCTCGACCGACCGGACAAGGACAAGAGCGGCAGTGGAGCCGGTGTTTACTTTGAAAGCAAGCCGCTGGCGAAGAAGTCGCGGCGCGACCTCGACCGGCACCGCGCCGCGGACTTCGGATTCGTCTTCCAGTTCTACCACCTGCTGCCTGAACTGACAGCGCTGCAGAACGTCACGGTCGCGGCGATGGTCCGGCATGGGTTTGGGTATATGGGCCGGAAGGCGGAGGTCCGCAAGCACGCGATGGACCTGCTCGATCACTTCGGTCTGGCGAACCGGATGGGGCACCGCCCGGCGGAGCTCTCCGGAGGCGAGCGGCAGCGCGTCGCGATCGCCAGGGCGCTCGTGAACAAGCCCAAGGTCCTGCTCGCGGACGAACCGACCGGGAACCTCGACCGGAACACCGGGCAGGGGATCCTCGACACGATCGCTCAGCTTCACAAGGAGCGGAAACAGACCATCGTGATGGTCACGCACGATCAGCACGTCGCGGACCGGGCGGACCGCTCGCTGAGCCTGATCGACGGTGTGCTGGGCGAATCGCCGAGGGAATCGGCGCCGGTGAGTCCGGTTTTGCAGGGCTGAAGGGCTCCGCGGCGTCATCGGCGCCCCTGAATCGGCATTGCTGGGGGTGTGAGCCCCGATCTGACCGATATACTCGGCTCTCGGCATCATCATTTCACCGCATGTCACGCGCGCCGGCGCTGCCGCATCCTTTCAGGGCGTTCTGTGTTCGAATTCGAGCCAATCCAGCAGCTGATCGTCAGGTTCGGCGGCTACCCCTTGTGGGAGGTCGCGATCGAGTTCCTGATCATCTCGGTGCTGGTCTGGGTGGTCTGGCGCTTCGTGAAGGGGACGAGGGCGGCGGGCGCCCTCAAGGGCATCCTGGTGCTCGTGCTGCTGATGATCGCGCTGCGGCTGGTCACCCCCAGCGAGTCGTTCGAGCGCATCGGGTTCCTCTACGACAACATCCTGACGCTCGCAGCGTTTGGTCTGGTGATCATCTTCCAGCCCGAACTGCGCCGCGCGCTGATCCGCCTGGGCGAGACGACATTCTTCCGCGCGACGCCATCGGATGTCGCGGAGGTCATCGATTCGATCGAGAAGGCGTGCACGTTCCTCAGCAAGAACAAGTTCGGCGCGATCATCGCGATCGAGCGCCACACCGGGTTGCGCGAGACGATCGAGACAGGGCGGATGCTTAACGCGGATGTCTCCGCGGCGCTGCTCCAGTCGATCTTCTGGCCCAACAACCCGCTGCACGACATGGGTGTCGTCATCAAGGGATCGAAGATCGTTGCGGCGGGTGTGCAGTTCCCGCTGGCGGATGCGATCGAGACGAACGACCCGACGCTCGGGACGCGGCACCGCGCCGCGGTCGGCCTGAGCCGGGTCAGCGACGCGATCGTGGTTGTCGTCAGCGAAGAGACCGGGATGATCTCCCTCGCGGATCGAGGCAGGCTGCTCCGCGGCCTGACCAAGGATGACCTGATCGAGGACCTCCGCCGCAGGCTGTCTTCTGTTGATCCTGAAGCGCAGGAGAGCGATGAGGCCAAGGCCGGGATGGAGAACGCGGCATGAACGCGATCCTCGAGAACATCCGGCGCGGTGTGACGACGCGAGAGATCTTCGCGGTCATCGTCGTGACCAGCCTGATCTGGCTGTACGCGGAGGCAGAAAGCGTCGCGACGACCAGCGTGGAGACGTTCGTCCGTGTCGTTTCGCCGGAGGGGTCCGACCGGGTCGTGAACCCTGCGGATCCGTCCTGGTCCGGCGCGATCAGCATCAGGCTGCAGGGCGCCCGCGGCTCGATCGATGCGGCGCGGTCCTCGCTGACACGAGGCATCGATCTGACGCTCGGCTCCGGCGGCGTCCCGGTCCGGCCAGGCCAGCACAGCATCAATTTGCAGACAGCGATCCAGAACGCGGCGCTGCAGGATCACACCGGCGTTGTGGTCGCGGCGGTTGAGCCTGCGACGCTGACGATCGATGTCGAATCCATCGTGCACGTCGGTGATGTGCCGATCCGGTTTGAAGCGCCAGAGGGTCTGCTCGTCTCTGGTGATCCGGTGATCGATCCGGTGACCGCGACGATCACCGCGCCGCAGTCGGTGGTGGATATGGCGCTCTCCAGCGGCCAGCCGCTCGGCGCGATCCTCAGACTGAGCCAGAGCGATCTGGATGCGCTGACCGCCGGTGTCTCGAGAACGTTGAGCGGTCCTCTGGATCTGCCTGATGGGCTTCTCGCGATGTCGAACGTCTCTGTCTCGCCGCAATCTGCGGCGGTGACGCTGCGCATCCAGAGCCAGCTCAGCGAGGTTGTGCTGCCTTCTGTTCCGATCTGGGAGTTGATCCCACCGATCGAGGCGGACAACTGGCTGGTGACGATCGACCCGCCCTTCATCACAGACCTGACGGTCTCCGGACCGACCGATCTGGTCCGGCGTGTCGAATCAGGGGAGATCAGGGTCCTGGCGTCGGTCGAGCTCTCCAGCGAGACGCTCGAGGCGGGCGCGACCGAAGTCTCGGTCCAGTTCCCAGGGTTGCCGGCAGGGCTCCAGGTGAACGCGGACGCGCTGCTGGTGTCGATCACCGCGGTGCGCCGTGACGCGGTCGAGCAGCCCCAGCAGCCCTGATCAGGCGCTCAGTGCATCGCAGGGACGATCGCGTGCTCACGGCAGCTGGAGCGCCAGCGGTCGAGCCAATCGTGCGCCGCATCGGTGTTGCTCGGCGCGGAGCTGATCGATCGTGGCTCGCTGAGCGCATCAAAGAGCGCGGTCACGATGCCGACACGACCAGGCCTGGTCGGCGCCTTGAGACTGCCCATGGGTTGGGTGATCGGCTGTGATCCCTCGAAGGAGCCGGTGATGATCGGGATGCCCATGGCATCGGCGCTGCGCAGCGCGGAGTGCGGAGACGACCACCGTTCCCACCGCGTTTGGCCACGCTGCGCGACCGGGCAGAGCACCGCGTCGGCAGCGATCGCCGCGGCGTACCTGGGGATCGTCACCGTCTCGATCCGCCAGACATCGTTGGCGTTGGCTGCGTACCGCGCCGCGCGTTCGGCGCCATGGCAGATCGATCGGCCGGGGATGAGCCCGACGATCGTGCGGTCCTGGATCGCGCAGGTCAGCGGTGGGATCGTCAGTCCGAACGAGCCTGCGTCGCTGTGTGCCGGGTCCTGATCGATCAGGGTGATCGCGATCTCGTTGTCCGCGATCTCCAGGACGCTGCGCCAGTGCGCCCGGCGCTCGCTGGTGAGCAGTGCGGGGTTGATCGGTGGCTCTGGGGGCGCTGGCGG
>CAYGNN010000114.1:0-9282 GCA_964351165.1 uncultured Phycisphaeraceae bacterium | reverse complement strand
TCGAGAAGATCAACACATCGGCCAAGGGGATGCTCGCAGGCGAGTTCGAGCAGGGGTCAGGGTGCCGCGGGATGTGCGGGTTGTTGGATGGGTGAATCAGAGCGAGCAGATCGAAGAAACTCCAGTTCTCTGGATAAAAGGATCTTTGATCGGTCTATCCTGTTCATGGTGACCATGTCTGTGGTGATCGGTGCGTGCACGTACATGATTGCAGCAGCTTGTTCTGAAGGAGTTATGTACGCCTATTACGGCGCTCCGGTAGGTGTTGTAGCAGGCATCCTGCAGTCGCCATTCTTTGTACGCCTTCGGTACAAACGAACAGAACTAATAACTTTGTTAGTCGTTTTCCCAACTCTGTTGTTCTCATTGGCCGCTGGTGGGATCATGCAAACATCGGCCATTGGGCTTCCGTTACCCATCGGCTGTTTCATCATTTCATGCATCATTGCGAGCGGAGGTCTCCCCGATCGGCGATATCCAAGTGGACTATGCCAGCGCTGCGGCTACAACCTCACCGGCCTGACAGACCAACAGCCCTGCCCCGAATGCGGCGCCAAGCGAACAGCACAAGATTCAGAATCAGATCAACCCGCCGAAGACCCCGCCGGCTGATTCAGCAGCATCTCGGCGTAGTTGTTCATCGAGTCGCGCAGCTGCTCGAAATCCTCCAGCACGTACAGGATCGGCTGGTAGTGGTCGATCTCGAAACTCGTGTTGCAGACCGTCTCCATATCGAAGGGGCGGCGGTCGACGTCCTTGCTCTCGAGCGCGTGGTGGCCCTCGCCCTCGCTGGAGATGAGTCCCGAGCCGTAGAGCTTGGTTTTGCCGTCCTCGAAGATCAGGCCGAACTCCACTGTGAACCAGAAGAGCCGCGCGAGGCGCTCGGTGTGGTAGGGATCATCGGTGTGCAGCGCCGCTTTGCCGTACGTCTGCAGGAAGTCCGCGAAGACAGGGTCCGCGTGGAGGGGGACGTGGCCGAACACATCGTGGACGATGTCAGGCTCCGGCAGGTAATCCAGCTTGTCCATCGGGCGCACGCTGACGGTCGAGGGGAACGTCCGCTGCGCGAGGAACGCGAAGAAGCTCTTGGCAGGGATGTAGCCAGGCACGCCCTTGCTGCGCCAGCCGGTGAGCCCGTCGAGGCGGCGGTTCACGTCCTCGAGGCTCGGGATGCGGTCCGGCTCGAGGTTGATCGCCTTGAGACCCGACAGGTACACGTTGGACGCGAACTCAGGGAGCTGCTTCATCCGCTGTTCCACCAGGACGCGCCAGACCTCGTGGTCCTCTTCCGAGTACCGCTCGAAGTGCTGCGTGATCATCATCGACTCGATGTCGATCTGGTCGGCGCGGACACCCTCGCTCGCCTCGGCAGCGGCCATGGCTTTGCGGGCCTCGTCGCCGTCGATCACTGGATGAAACAGGCTGCTCATGGGGCGCTCCCTTCACCTTCCGGTGGTGCGTGTGCGTGACGCCTGGTGGCGACCCCACATTATACCGGAGTCTCAGGTCGCGGTTTGCCTGGGATCTTCCGGTCGCTCGTCCCATTTCTTGCGGTAGGCGTCCAGTTTCTCCGCCAGACCAGCGTCGTTGATGGCCAGGATCTGCGTCGCGAGGATCGCAGCGTTGATCGCCCCGGCCTTCCCGATCGCGAGCGTCCCGACTGGCACGCCGGCAGGCATCTGCACCGTCGAGAGCAGCGAGTCCATCCCATCGAGGACCGAGGGCATCGGGACACCCAGCACCGGCAGCGTCGTGTGCGCCGCGCAGACACCCGCCAGGTGGGCTGCAGCGCCGGCTGCAGCGATGACCACCTGCGCGCCGGATTCCCTTGCGCCACCAACAAACGCGGCGACCTTCGCCGGGTTCCGGTGCGCCGAGAGCGCCTTGGAGACATGCGCAACGCCGAAGTCGTCGAGCGTCTTCGAGGCGTGCTCCATCACTGGCCAGTCGGACGTCGATCCCATCAGGATCAACACAGCAGGGGCGTTGGTGTTGGTCATGGGGGCAGAATAATCAAGGCGATTCAGGCGCACCAGTACCGCTTGATTTCACCGTGTTTATCAACAGATCGAGCGCCAGCCATCGGAACGCAAGCGGTGTGAATGTCCCCTTTCGCGGTGCAGTTTCGCATACGGGATTGTTCCACGCTTCGAATCGACTTCGTCGCTGTGCTGATGGGGTTCGCGCCTGTTGCGAACTCCTGAACACGTGGGGTGTTTCCGCGGGATTGGGCGGCACAGAGTGTTCCAGGGCCCTGTCAAAGGAGACCTGCTCAATGACTCATGTGTACCTGAAATCAGGATTGTGTTCCGTCGCGATCGCCGCGGTCGTCTGCACCGCGCCTTCCGCATTCGCCAACCGTGGGCCTTGCTGCTGCCCAGGTGATCTCAACGACGACGGCGTCGTGAACAACCTCGACGCGACGCTGCTCGCCTCGATCTTCGGCCCCTGCCCACCCGGCCCTGGACCATGCCCAGGCGATTTCAACAACGACGGCTTCATCAACGCCCTCGACCTCGCCATCCTGCAATCCATGGCCGGACCTTGCTGCCTCGGCGATATCAACGGCGACGGCATGATCGACAACGCCGACCTGACGATCTTGCAATGCTCCTTCGGCGCGTGCCCTCCGGACCCCTGCTGCAGGTTCGATTTCAACGGTGACGGCGTCGTGGACGGCAACGACGTGAACATCGTCGCAGCCAATTTCGGCCCATGCCCTGCGATCCCAGGATGCCCCTGCCCCTGGGACGTCAACTTCGATGGGATGGTCGACCTCAACGACACCGCGATCGTGCTGGCGAACTTCGGCCCATGCTGCAGGGGTGATTTCAATAACGACCGCCTCATCAACAACCAGGACCTGGCGATCCTGCAGGCCAATTTCGGCCCCTGCCCCGCCGCCGGCTGCCCCTGGGATCTCAACGGTGATGGCGTCGTCAACGCCAACGATCAGGCGATCCTCCTCACGCTCTTCGGCGCCTGCTGCCCCGGCGATCTCAACGCCGATGGCTGCACCGATGGCATGGACCTCGCGCTGCTGCTGCCCCTCGTCGGCAGCGCCTGCCCTGTCCCGCCTGGGCCAGGCTGCTTCGGTGATCTCAACGCGGACGGCGTCATCGATCGCCTCGACGTGATCCAGCTCCTCCGCTGGTACGACGACTGCTGCCCCGCCGACCTCGATTCCAATGGCGTCGTCGACGCCAACGACGCAGCGAGGCTGCTCAGCCTCTTCGGCACGGTCTGCTGCCTCGGCGATATCAACAACGATGGCGTCGTGGATACAGCCGACCTCGGCATCCTCATCGCCAACTTCGGAGGCCCTGGACCGGCCGGCGACCTGAACGGTGATGGTGTCGTGGACACCGCCGACCTCGGCATCCTCGTCGCCAACTTCGGCCCCTGCGGCTGCTAAGCGAGATCGGATGAACGCAGCCTGAAGGCTGGGATTCATCCTGGCGCCCGCCGGATCAACCGATCCGCGGGCGTCTTTTCATTGCAGGTGTCATGCAGGCGTCAGCGCCGCGATGCGCTGCCGCTCCTTGGGTGGTGCATCCCGATGAACCCGAAGAGGGGCGTCAGGAAATTCAGCACCGGACCGACGACCAGCGCCGCGACACCGGTGTACGCCGCAGATCCCAGCCGCGCCGCCAACTCCGGCTTCGCATGGAAGACCAGCGCCGGATCCCACCACGACCGCGCCGCCAGGCACGCGACGACGACGATCTGCACGATCACGCACATCCCGCCAGCGATCACGAGCATGGTCAGCGGATTCCTCCGGTACACCATCGCGCGCACGTTCGTGACCGCCGACGCACCGAGCATGCACCCCAGCGCGTAGGGACCGACGATCGTCAGCGTGCCGAGGCCGCTCGCGTCGAGACGGTTGCTGGTGAGGTCGAGCAGCACGCCGACGAGCATCGCCGCCCACAGCGCCGCGGCCCTGGGCGCCGCCAGCGCGATGTACGCCACGAGGATGATCGCGAAGCTCGGCGCGATGCCGGAATCGCCGAGCTGGATCGAGGGCCGCAGCCCCAGCTCCAGCCCCAGCGTGATCCACGTCACGAGCAGGACAACGACCCAGTTCATGGCGCCGCCTCCACATCCGCCGGGAGCCTGGGGCAGCGCAGGATGACCTCACCGACCGTCACCGCCGGCTGGTCAGGCGTCACGATGATCCGCAGCCGCTGGTTGGCCTTCGTCTCGATCGCGGTGATGCGTCCGATGATGAGCCCCTGCGCGCCGATGGGCCACGTGCGGTCGCGGACCGTCACGACCTGACCGCGCATCAGCCCCTGCGCCTCAGCGACCATATCACCGGCCATCGTCCCATCGCCGGCAGGCTCGAGCTGGCACGCCCAGGGGCCCAGCCCATCGCTTGTCAGCACGACCGCGTCGATCAGCCCGGCCCGGTCATTCGTGATAGGCAGCACAGAACACATCGCCTTGCTCGTATCCACCACGCGGCCCACCAGGTGCACGCCACGCGTCGTCGCGACGGTGGACCGCTCGACCACGCCCCGGTCGGTCCCGCCCCGCACACGGAGCAGGCCATCGGTGAGATCGCTCGGCGCGCCGACCACCGGCGCTGCGATCTGAATGACATCGAGATTCGACGCCAGCGCCGCGCCGCTCTGGAGGTCCTGCAGCAGGCGTTCGAGTTCCGCGATGCGGCCGTGCGCTTCGGAGAACGCGCTCCGCCAGCGGTCGAGCTCGAGCCGCAATTCGCGGACAAGCTCGTCATCCGTGTCGCCGACGACCTTCGAGGGCCGGAAGAAGTGCGCCACGATGGAAGTCGGGTGCTGGATCGGCGCGAGCGCAAACTCGACCGGGGTTTCCAGCCCGCTCAGCCACCGCGTGACCCGGTGGGGGGCCAGCGCGAGGACGACCATCGCCAGCGTGGCGAGCGTCAGCGTCCTGGTGTGTGTGAAGAGTCCTCTCGGCATCCATGCTCCGCCGGGCCGGGGGTTGCAGGCGTCGAGCGCGACGCCCGCGATGGATCAGAAGTCCATGTCGTTCTCGAGCGTGCTCTTCCACTCTTCGAGGTGCTCGAGGTAAATCGCGGTCCCGCGTGCGACGCACGTCAGGGGGTCCTCCGCGATCTGCACGTCGAGGCCGGTGCTGGTGGCCATGACCGCGTCCATGCCGCGGAGGAGCGCGCCGCCTCCTGCGAGGGTGATCCCGTTGTCCACGAGGTCCGCTGCGAGTTCAGGCTCCACCTTCTCCAGCGTGCGGGTCACTGTCTCGATGATGTTCGTCACCGGCTCCTGGAGCGCCTCGCGGATCTCCTCGCTGGTGATGACGATCTTGCGAGGGAGCCCCGAGACCATGTCGCGGCCCCTGACCTCCATCGTCGTCTCCTCGCCAACAGGCGCTGCGGAGCCGATCTCGATCTTGATGCGCTCGGCGGTCTGCTCGCCGACCATCATGTTGTACGTCTTCTTCATGTGGCTGATGATCGCCTCGTCGAGGTCGTCACCAGCAACGCGGACCGACTCGCACACCGCGATGTCAGCCAGCGACATGATCGCCACTTCCGTTGTGCCGCCGCCGATATCGACGATCATCGACGCAGTCGGCTCGACGAAGGGCAGCCCAGCGCCGATCGCAGCAGCGACCGGCTCTTCCAGCAGGAAGACGCGACGCGCCCCGGCGCGCTCGGCGCTATCGAAGACGGCGCGTTTCTCGACAGCGGTGATGCCGCTGGGCACCGAGATGACCACGCGAGGACCGAAGACCTTGCTCCGGCCGTTGACCTTGCGGATGAAGTACCCCAGCATCGACTCGGTGATCTCGAAGTCGCTGATGACGCCGTCCTTGAGGGGGCGCACCGCGGTGATCGAGCCGGGGGTCTTGCCGAGCATCTCCTTCGCCATCCAGCCGACCGCGTTGCCGTTGTCGAGGACGCGGTTGGTGCCCTTGTGCACCGCGACGACCGATGGCTCGTTCAGCACGATGCCCTCGCCGCGGACCGCGACCAGCGTGTTGCATGTCCCAAGGTCAATGCCCATGTCGACACTGAACCAGCCCAGGATGGATTCGAGATTGAGCAGGGGGGACACTCCAGCAGCGTTGGCGCCCTTGGGGGCGACCCTGGGGCAAAGGACAGGCACAGCAAGGATTTGCTGCGATTGGCTTGGCACTCAGATCGGCCCGACACGGCCAACCGCTGGAAGATTATCGGATTGTGGCCCCCCCTGCGCCAGCGCCAGGCGGGATTTTGCGCATGAACAACGGCGGCCGCCGAGTTGGCGCCGCCGTTCGCGGTGATCGTGGGTTTTCGTTTGTGAGCCGCCCGGGTAGGGGAGGCATCCTTGAGCCGGTTACTTGAGCTGGATCCGGCCCGGTTCCTGCAGCTCAGTCAGGGGCGCCATCGCGCCATCGCCTGGGGTCAGCTTCATCCCGTTCTGCCACACGACGAAGCACGCCGCGCCGAGGCAGACGACCGCCAGGAAGAGCAGGCCGGTGTACACGTTGACGCTCGCTTTCCGGGGCCCCATGGATCCCGGCATATGCATTCCAAGTTCACTCATCTCGTCTTCGACCTCTCGCTGGGGTGTGCTTCGTGGATGGACAGGGCCAGCGTCTTAGCGGGTGACGACGGTGACCAGATCACCGGGCTCCACGTTCACATCACGGTTCAGGGTGTCCACCGAGCCGACCGCGGTGTTCAGCGACACCGAGCTCACGAGCAGCTTGCCCACGAAGGAGCCGCGACGAGAGATCGTCAGTTCCATGCCCTCGCGGATGCGGTCGTTCGAACCAGCGTCGATCGCAGCGAGGAGGTTCCCGCTGCCCGGGTCGCGGCGGATCTCGGTGATCCGCGCCCTGACAGCGGCGGTCGAATCGCCCTGGCTGCCTCTGCTGCCGCCGGCGACAGCGCCGCCGGAACCGTACGTGTCACGCAGCTCCTGCAGCTGCTCCTGCAGGGCGCGGTTGGTCTCGATCGCGACCTCCAGCTGGCCGGACAGGTCGCTGATGCGGTCGGTCAGCTCGATCTCACGCTGGATGAACCGCAGCCCCTCGGCGCGGCGTTCTTTCACTTCTTCCTGCAGGCTCTTGACGATCGACGCCTGCGTCGAGACCGTCGCGCCGAGCTGGTCGATCTTGCTCATCACGGAAACCGAAGCGGCCTCCGCCTGCTTGGTGTCTGCGAGCAGCCGCTGGTTGTCGCGTTCGAAGTCGGTCAGGTCGTCGTCGCGCTCGCGGAGCTGCGCTTCGAGCTCGTCGAGACGCTCCTGCATGTCGGCGACCGTCGCGACGGCCTTCGAGTTGGCTTCCGAAGCCGAGGCGTGCGCCGCGGCGGCTCTCGATTCGGCTTCCTTGTAACCGGCGACAATGCGATCAGCGTTGGTGCTGTACGCCACGGAAAGCGCGGCAAGGAGGACACTGAGAATCGCGGCGAAGACCACGAAGATCTTGGTGATGATGTGCACGTTCTGGACCCTTCGGAGCTCTCGAAACCAATCGACGGACTCAATTCAGCGGATACACACGATATCCAACCGCCGACACGATGCGACAGGCCGTCTGCAGGGCATCATAGTACCCCAGCGCCGGGCCGCGTCGCTGTTCATGACCGGCCTTTTTCGACGCATCCGAGCGAACGATCAGGCCCCAACCTTGCCATACGCACCGGATCACAGGGCGGATCCCGCCACCATCCGGCTCCGGGGTTCGGTCCTCCGAACCGCCGGTTCCCGGTAGGGTCGATACCTCGCCCCGATCTGTCAAGCCGGGCAAGGCCCCTGATGGCCGGTTTTCGTTATCTGGACCCTGTTTTTGAAGGGTCGGAGCCGCATGGATCTGGAAGGATCCAGCCGCAGCAGAGCGGTTTCAGCGGCGGCTCAGCGGTCCGAAGCCGGAGCGGAAGCCTGCCCCGAATTCATGCGATTCCCGCCCACGGCGCTCGTGACCCGCAGGGCGCCCGCCGCCGCAGCGACACGGACCAGGTCGTTCGTGTCCTGCACCATCATGGTGTCCAGCACCGCCAGGCTCTCGTTGCCCCCGATCAGGCCGTAGACATAGGCAGATTGGGCCCGGATCGCCGGGATCTGGTTCCGCCAGTACTCGTCTGCGATGAACTTCCCGCCGTGCTCGCCAAGCTTCGCCGCCGAGGCCGCAGCGCCGAGGCGGACCTCCGCCGGGAGCCGCTCGTCACCATCTTCATCTGCGATGTAGATGAGCTGGTCGAGCGAGCGCAAGTCGTTGATTTCACCGATGATCTGCACCGCCAGCGCCGCCGCCTCAAGATCCTCAGGCCGCGCCGGGAAGAGCGCCGCGCGGAGGGTCTCCACGCCGGTCTCATCGCCGAGCTTCACCAGCGCCTCAGCGACCTGCAGCCGCAGCAGGCGGACCTGCGCCAGCGACGCCATCGGCATCCGATCCGCCGCGACTGACTTCAGCATGGGGATCGCGCTGGCGTTGCCCATCTCGCCCAGGATGAAGACGCCCTGCGCCCGATGCCTGGTGTCGTTCGACCGGAGCAGCTCAGCGATGGGGGTGGGGTCCACGCTCCCGCCGCATCGGTTGATGGCGTAAATCGCAGCAGCGCGGACGACCGGGTCCTCATCTCTCAGCAGCGGCTGGAGCAGGCTCCGGGAGTCGGTCAGCTGCAGCTTCCCGATCGTCATCGCCGCCGTGTAGCGGACGCCGAGGTTGTCATCGAGCAAGCCAAGCCTGGCGACCGATTCGACCCTCGACGGCGAGAGCGCGAGGGCCTCGATCGCGTTCGCCCGCATCTGGGGGAGGTCGGAAGCGGTCGCGTCGAGGAGGATCTGCAGCGCGCGCTCGCGCACCTGCGATCGGGCAAGCGGGGCGTTGTACGAGGAGGGGGCAGGGATGACCGGGGCGTCCTCTTCGAGCGTCCCCATGGTCTGCGGCTGCGATGACGCCTGGCTCGGAGCGGCGCACCCACCGATCGAGGCGACCAGCACGCAGAGCCCCAGCCAGGGGGCGACGAAGGCGACGAGCAGCAGACCAGTCGTGCGCTCCCGGCCCTTGCAGGTCACCCTGGCCTGCGCGATCTTCGTCTGCAGGGCGAGCAGCGGGTCAGGCCGATCGGTCGGGATCAGGCTCGGCAGTTGTCGCTCGCGGCTCGTGGTCAGACGCATCGGCATTGGGTGGTCCCTCGTGGTCGTCGGCGTCATCGGTATTGATGACAGGCGCATCGGCGCCATTGGCCGAGCGATCCCGGCGTGCGCCAGGGTGGACCATCGGCAGGATGAGGACGAGGGCTGTGAAAGCAAGGGTGGTCCAGTCAATGAAATTGCCGAGATA
>CAYGNN010000113.1:5236-9302 GCA_964351165.1 uncultured Phycisphaeraceae bacterium | reverse complement strand
ACAAGGATGCGGTCTTCACACCAGATGGTGAATCGATCATCACCAGGCGTGGCGACAATCAACTTGTTCGCATCAATCTCGAAACCCAGGAATCGACGCTGATCCTGACCCTCGCCCCAGGGCAAACGCTTGACCGACTCGACCTCGCTCGCGATGGGTCATGGCTCATCTTCTTGCGTGCAGAGGTCCAGACCGACCTCTGGATGCTCGAGTTCCAGGATCAGTAATCGCGCGCCGTTTCCCGCAACCGCGCTGCGCACGCGCTGGTAAGCGATCAGGATCAAACGAACGTTTTCTTCTCGACGCACCTGCATGCGCCGTGAATCAGAATCGCTGCGCCGTCGTGCGCCGCCAACTTCGAGGGGACACCATGAACGAGTATTCCGCAACACGACGGGAATTCTTCGGCGCCGCCGCCGGCGCTGGCGCCGCGGTTGGGCTTGCTTCGCTGGCCGCTTCGCAGGTCGCGAGGGCCGAGGGTGTCCCAGGCAAACTGAAGATCCTCGTCCTGGGAGGCACGGGCCAGACCGGCCCGCAGTTCGTCCGCCAGGCGCTGGCGCACGGACACCAGCTGACCCTCTTCAACCGAGGCAACCGCACCGAGGACATGTTCCCGGAGGTCGAACTGCTCGTTGGCGATCGATTCCCGGAGAACGGCGATGGCTTGTCCGCGCTCGAAGCCGCGGTGAAGGACGGTCGCCAGTGGGATGTCGTCCTCGATGTCTGGCCCCACATCCCCAGGCTCGTCGAGGCGACCGCCGACCTGCTCAAGGACAACGCCGAGCGGTACATGTTCGTCTCGTCGATGTCGGTGTACGAGGATTCATCGACGAAGAACCAGGACGAGAACGCCCCGGTCGGCTCAGCGCCAGACGCGGACAATATGGAATTCAACTGGGAGCTCTTTGGCCCCTTCAAAGCGGAGTGCGAGAACCGCGTCCGCAAGCTCTTCCCAGGCAAGCGGCACACGATCTACCGACCTGGCCTGATCGTCGGCCCGCGCGACTTCAGCTACCGCGGCGGGTACTGGCCGGTCCGCGTCCGCAAGGGGGGCGAGGTCCTCGCGCCCGGTGACGGCACTACGCCGACGCAGATCGTGGACTCGCGCGACCTCACCGCCTTCGAACTCCGCTGCATGGAGCAGGGCACGCACGGCACCTTCAACATCTGCGGCCCGCACCCCAACAACCCGCTCACGATGGATGGCCTCATGCACGCGTGCAAGGCCGCCACCGGCTCCGACGCGACGTTCACCTGGGTCCCAGCCGACTTCCTGGGCGAGCACGGCGTCGGCCCCTGGATGCAGATGCCCTGCTGGCTCCCAGGCGAGGGCGAGTACGCCGGCTTCGGCTCACGCAACATCGACAAGGCCGTCGCCGCAGGGCTGACCTTCCGCCCGCTGCACGAGACGATCCTCGACACACTGACCTGGTTCGATGACCTCAGCGAAGAGGGACGCAACAGCGTGCAGCAGCGCGCCGGGATCTCCGAGGAGAAGGAAGCCGAGGTTCTCAAGGCCTGGCACGACCGCGACGAGGGGTAACCGCGAACCGGATCGCGTTCAGGGCGTCGTCTGCGACAGCGACGTGATCGAGGTCTGATTCACGTAGTTGAAGAGCTCGATCGTCTCCTGATCTGTCGCCTGCTCTGCGACCCGGAACGCGATGCGCCCGTTGTCCGGGTTGTACCAGATCGAGCCCCAGCCGTTCTGCAGACCGACCTCGATGGTCTTGTTCTGCACGAGCATCTTGTTGGGGCCGCCGCGATCGATGTTGTACACATCCATCCCGCTGACCCAGTAAGGATTCAGCAACTCGTTGCCGTCCTGTGTTTCGAGCACTTGGTCGAGGTTGGGGGGGAAGCTGCCGCTGCCGCCATTGACCACCGCGTCGTTCATCCGCCAGTTCTCGATCGCGGTTTTGAGGGCGCCGCACGCACCCCGCGCAGCGCTCCGCTTCGCCTCATCCGAGACATCGAAGTACTTGGGCAGCGCCACACCAGCGAGGACCGCGAGGACCACCATCACCGCGATCAGTTCGATCAGCGTGAAGGCGCGCCGGACAGGGTTGGGTATGCGTTGAGCGATTCTGGTAGACGTCATATTTCGTGAGCCCATGGAGATATCCGGGGATCTGATCGTCAGAACCTCGCTCGCAGTTCAAGGAGGCTTGGTCCGATGATCGGTCTCGCTTCGGAGAAGACCATACAACCGGTCCGAAACGACAATATTGATCGTTCGATAACCGGATCAGCCGCCGGCGCCCTCGTCAATCACAGGCGCCGACTGGAGCGTGAGGATCCGCACCTGGCGGTCAGCCCCCACGGCATCCCGGACGATCGTCCGGAGATCCGCAACGAGCGACTGGTCGATCGGCCCTGGCGACGCGAGGGCGATTTCGAGCCCGAACCCGTGCTCAATGTTCGATTGCGCCATGAATACGATCTCGACACCCGGCGCTTTGCTGACCCGGGCATGGATCGACTCGCGGAGCGACGGCGCGAGGGGTCTGGCGTACGCACGCTGCACACCCTCGGTCGTCTGGGTGTGCAGGTTCTGCACGAGCACCGCGGCGGTCGCGAGGATCCCGAGGCCGACGACCAGCAGCGTGGTGCGCACCCACTTGGGTGTCTTCGATCCACGGACCGAGGGGTCAACACCAAAGAGCCGGAAGACGATCGCAGAACCGACAACGATCGCGAGCAGGTTGGTTGAGAACAGCACCGCGGCGCCGAACGCGATGTGAAGATCACCTTTGACCGTCGCGATCCCGACCGCCGCGAGCGGTGGCAGCAACGCCACAGCGATCGCCACGCCGACAAGCGTCCCGGCAAGCCCCGGTCTGGCGAGCGCAAACGAGGCCGCCATGCCGGAGAGGAGCGCGATGCCCAGGTCGAAGACGTTGGGGGCGCCGCGAGCGACCACCTCCGCGGAGAGGTCATCCCAGGGGCTGCACAGCCCGACGATCATCGAGACCGCCAGCGCGCCGATGATCCCCAGCGACATCGCGTGCAGCGCCACCCGGAACAGTCGGGCGTTGCCCTGCGCCAGCGCCATGCCGATCGCAACCAGCGGCGTCATCAACGGCGCTACCAGCATCGCGCCGATCACCACCGAAGCGGAGGACTGGATCAACCCCAGCGCCGCGATCGCAGCGCTGAGCGAGAGCATGACAACGAAATCAGTCGAGAACCGACCGCCCTGCTCGAGTGTCTGGTGCAGCCCCTGCCGCTGGTCGCGCGTGAGCACCGGCGCGTGCCGGCGGAACCGCTCGACGGCGCGCTCCAGGCTGCCAGGCCCTGCCGCGTCCTCGGCCCTCGTCACACCGACCGCGAAGACGCTCCCTTGCTGCTCCTTCCGAAGGGCCTCGAGTTTCGACAGCAACTTGGGAATACGCTTCGCCTCGTCCGCATCGAGCAGCACGAGATCTCCTGGTGTAAGCATCCCGCGCAGCGCCTCGTCGATGGGCGATTCGCTCGTCTCCTGCAGCATCCCGGCGCCCCGCTCGCCGGCGCGGTCCTGCGCCTTGCGGAAGACCCGGACCGAGCGAGACCTCGCGCTCGCATCAGCGATCGCAACGATCGGGCGCTCCGTCGCGCCAAAGAAACGAACCGCGGACTGAATCGCGTGCGCACCGCCACCACCAAGCTGCGGCACAAGAATCCGCAACGCGACATCAACGCCACCGGGATCGAGGATGAATGTGTCGTAGGGCGCTGCACGCGCCAACCGCAGAACCGTCGCACGAGCGCTGTCCTGCGAATCCCCGATCGAGGCGTACAGGACCATGCAGAAGGCATCCAGTTCACGCGCTGCATCAAGCACGCTCCGGTAGACAGAGGGCCCCCTGCAATCAACGACCTGCGCCCCAGGAGCGATGCCTGACTCCACCGCTTCCAATGCGAGCCGGACCAGCGCAGAATCATTCTCGCCGGTGGAGTTGACCTCCTGCAGCGTGCTCTGGGCATCCTTGAGAGCGCAGAGCAGGATGAGCCGCCTTCCAGCAGCAGCGGCAACCCTCGATGCCCAGGGGATTCTCATGTTGTTCGTTCAGCTTGAGCGCTTCCA
>CAYGNN010000113.1:0-5226 GCA_964351165.1 uncultured Phycisphaeraceae bacterium | reverse complement strand
GCGGCGGACTTAAAATCCGCTTCCTCGGAAGGGGAGTGTGGGTTCGATTCCCACCGGGCCCATTGCTGGAACGCGCCGTTGTGATCCTTGATGACGAGCCAGGTCGCCGGATCGCCGCCGCTGGCGCCGCTTGTCCCGGTATTTCCGACTGGTTATGGGACAATTCTCGCCCCCTCTGCAGATTTCCGTTGCCCCGGTTTCCGGCCTCGTGGTACCTTGCTTGATGGTCTGACAGTCCCGCCTCGCTGTTTCGGCGGGCTGTATCCAAGGTCCAGGGCCAGGCACAGCAGAGAGAGAGAACCAAAGACATGAACAGACGATCGAAGGCCGTGATCTCGATGTCCGCGCTCGTCGCGACCGCGATCGGCAGCGCCTACTCCCCGGTCACCGCCGGCGTAGTCGCGGACGAACGCTCCGTCGCGCAGATTTGGAACGAGCAGCTGCTCGACGCCATCCGCGTGAACTTCCCGCACCCGCCGCTGCATGCGCGCAACCTCTGGCACACGTCGCTGGCGATGTGGGACGCCTGGGCCGCGTACGACCCGACCGCCGATGGGTACCTCTTTGATGAGAAGCACACCGCGGCGGACGTCAAGGCCGCCCGGGAAGAGGCGATCTCGCACGCGATGTACAACCTGCTCGTCTCGCGCTTCACCGATACGATCGGCTCGGACCAAACGCTCCCGGCCTTCAGGCAGCAGATGATCGATCTCGGCTACGACCCCGACAACCAGACGCTCGTCGGCGATTCGCCGGCCGCGGTCGGCAACCGGATCTACGTCGAGATCTTCAACTGGGGCATCGGAGATGGCTCCAACGAGCTCAACGACTACGCCCCAGATAATGGGTACGCCCCGGTCAACGACCCGCTCATCCTCGAGTTGTCGGGCACCGAGATCGACTTCCCGAACCGCTGGCAGCCGCTGGCGTTTGACTTCTTCGTCACGCAGAACGGCATCCCGGTCGGCACACTCGTGCAGTCATTCCTCGGCCCGCACTGGGGCAAGGTCACCGCGTTCACGCTCAACAACGATCTGACCACCGTGCCCATCGATCCGGGGCTGCCGCCCCAGCTCGGTGGGGAAGGCGATGCGCTCTACAAGTCAGGCAACAGGCAGGTCATCTGGAGCTCCAGCGTCCTCGATCCCACCCTGCCGGCGATGCTCGACATCTCGCCCTTCTCGCACCACAACAACACCCTCGGCACGAACGACGGCACCGGTTACGGCATCAATCCTGTCACCGGTGAGGAGTACGTCCCGCAGATGGTGCCGCTGGGCGATTACGCCAGGTGCCTCGCGGAGTTCTGGGCCGACGGACCGCAGTCTGAGACGCCCCCCGGCCACTGGAACACCCTCGCCAACGCGCTGCACGATCACCCGATGTTCGAGCGCCGCATCAACGGCGAAGGCCCCATCGTGGATCGCCTGGAATGGGACGTGAAGCTCTACATGGCGATGAACGGCGCGGTGCACGACGCCGCGGTCGCCGCCTGGGGCTGCAAGGACCACTACGACTACGTCCGCCCCATCTCGTCGATCCGCCACATGTGCGGCCTCGGCCAGTCCTCCGATGAGGGCCTGCCCAGCTACCACCCGGACGGCATCGTCCTCGAGGACGGTCTGATCGAACTCATCACCGATGCTTCGGTCATGCCCGGCGAGCGCCACGATCACCTCGCCGATCATGTCGGTGAGATCGCCATCTTCTCCTGGCAGGGTGAGCCTGGTGATCCCGAGCACGCGATCGGCGGCGTGGACTGGATCCTTGGCGTGGACTGGATCCCTTACCAGCGCAGCACGTTCGTGACCCCTGCCTTTGCGGGTTATGTCTCCGGTCACTCGACCTTCAGCCGTGCCGCTGCGGAGGTTCTCTCCTCCTACACCGGCACGCCCTACTTCCCAGGCGGTCTCGGCGAGTACCATTTCGAGGCGAACGAGTTCCTCGAGTTCGAGAACGGCCCATCCATCGACATCACGCTCCAGTGGGCGACGTACTACGACGCCGCGGATGAGGCTGGCATCTCCCGCCTCTACGGCGGCATCCACGTCCCAGTCGATGACGGCCCAGGCCGCATCATGGGCAGCGCCTGCGGCAAGCAGTCCATCCGCCTCGCCAACCGCTACTTTGTCGGCACCGGTGACTTCCTCGCCGACCTCGACAACGACGGCATCGTCGGCACCGGCGACCTCGGCATGATGATCGCCAGCTACGGCGAGCAGGGCGACGCCGTGAGCGCCGACCTCAACCTGGACGGCAAGGTGGACACCGCCGATGTCGGCATCCTGATCCGCCAGTTCGGCGAGCGGTAAACCTGCTCTGACATCCTGAACCCACGCAATCAGCGGAGCGACCCGATCGCTCCGCTGATTGTCCTTTTGGGATTCCCGGTGCCTCCTTCTGGTACGCTGTTGGCATGCTGCTGACCGAGACACCGACGCGCCTGCGCAAAGCAACGATCGAAACGCCGCTGGGCGACATGCTCGCCATCGCGACGGACGAGGCGCTGACCCTGCTCGAGTTCACCAACCGCCGCGCGCTCCCGACGGAGCTGCGCGACGTGCGAACCCAGTTCCGCACCGACGCCATTGAAGGGTCGAACGCGATCCTCGAGCAGACCACGCGCGAACTCGACGAGTACTTCGCAGGCGACCGCACCGAGTTCACCATCCCCCTGACCGACCACGGCACGCCCTTCCAGAGGCAGGTCTGGGACGAGTTGCACGCGATCCCGTTTGGCAAAACGAGAAGCTACGGCGAGATGGCAGACCGCCTGGGCAAGCCGGGCGGTTCAAGAGCCGTCGGCCGCGCCAACGGCGCCAACCGCATCGCGATCATCGTCCCATGCCACCGCGTCATCCGCACTGGGGGCGATCTTGGTGGTTATGGCGGGAAGTTGTGGCGCAAAGAAAAACTGCTCCGGCACGAGGGCGCCGGAGCAGTTGGATCTTCGAATCTCTTCGCGGATTGAACCGGGCTGATCCGGCGGTTGGGATCAGACCCCCACGCACTCCAGGTCGTGCGCCTCAGCCACCGGCTGGTTCATCAGCTTGCCGTCGTCCATGTTGATCGCCGGCGCGAAGTAGCGGTCGATCGTCGCGATGTTCTGCGCGCCTTCGTTGGCGATCCGCAGCACCCAGGGGAGCGTCACGTTCGTCAGCGCCTGCGTGCTCGTGCGGCCCACAGCGCCAGGCATGTTCGCCACGCAGTAGTGCACGACCTCGTCGATGATGTACGTCTGCTTCGCGTGCGTCGTTGGGTTGGTCGTCTCGCCGCAGCCGCCCTGATCGACCGCCACGTCCACGATCACCGCGCCCGGCTTCATCCGCTTGAGGTCCTCGCGCATGATCAGGTTGGGCGCCTTGGCAGCAGGGATCAGCACCGCGCCGACGATCAGGTCCGCCATCTCCGCGTACTGGCGGATCGCGTGCACGTCGGAGTAGATCGTCGTCACGTTCGCAGGCATCACCTCCGAGAGGTACCGCAGGCGGTCGTGGTCGATGTCCATGATGGTGACGTTCGCGCCCAGGCCAGCCGCCATCTTCGCGGCGTTCGTCCCGACGACACCGCCGCCGAGGATCAGCACATCGCCAGGCTCAACGCCGGGGACGCCGCCGAGCAGGATGCCGCGGCCCTCCTGCGGGCGCTCGAGGTACTTGGCGCCCTGCTGGACAGAGAGCTTGCCAGCGACCTCGCTCATGGGGGTCAGCAGCGGCAGCGTGACGCGCCCGCCCGGGGCGCGCGCTTCGAGTGTCTCGTACGCGATGCAGCACGCGCCCGATTCCAGGCAACCGATCGTCAGGTCCTTGTCCGCGGCGAAGTGGAAGTAGGTGAAGACCTGCTGCCCGCGACGCATCATCTTGATCTCCTGCGGCTGCGGCTCCTTGACCTTCACGATCATGCCAGCCTCGCCCCAGACCTCCGCGGCGGTGTCGACGATCCTCGCGCCGACCGCCTCGTACTGATCGTCGGTGAACCCCGAGCCGTCGCCGGCGGAGGTCTCCACCAGCACGCTGTGGCCATCCCGGATCAGCAACTCGACACCCACAGGGCGCATGCCGACGCGGTACTCATCCGATTTCACTTCCTTGGGGATGCCAACGATCATGTCCGATTCTCCGAGATAAGAACGATTCCGTAGGGTTGACGATCCCGCCCGAGATGGGCGGATCGGGTGATTTTGAGCCGAACAGTGTAGTCCTCGACAGCATCCCGGGGCGTAGGATGCCCTTCATGCTTGTCGATCGTGCAACCATCGTGGTCAGGGCCGGAGACGGCGGCGACGGGAGGCTCTCCTTCCGGCGCGAGAAGTACATCCCCAAAGGCGGCCCCGATGGCGGCAACGGCGGCGATGGGGGGGATGTCATCGTCGTCGCAGACGAGAACATCCAGACCCTCCTCGACTACCGCCACCAGGTGAAGCACGCCGCCCAGCCAGGCGAGCCGGGCGGCACGAAGGACTGCACCGGCGCTGATGGTGATGACCTCATCATCCGCCTCCCGCCAGGCACCCTGCTCTACGACGACGAGTCAGGCGAGGTCCTCCACGACCTCGAGCCAGGCGGACGCATCGTCCTCGCACGAGGAGGAGGAGGAGGCTGGGGCAACGCCCACTTCAAGTCCGCGACGAATCAGGTCCCCAGGCAGACCACCCCAGGCGAGAAGGGCGAAGAGTTCCGCATCCGCCTGGAGCTCAAGCTCATCGCCGATGTCGGTCTCGTTGGCCTGCCCAACGCAGGCAAGTCCACGCTCCTCACCGCCTTCACCAGGGCCACGCCCAAGGTCGCGGACTACCCATTCACCACGCTCAGCCCCCAGCTCGGCATCGCGGAACTGGACGTGAACCGCAGGCTCGTCATCGCCGACCTGCCCGGGCTGATCGAAGGCGCCGCAGACGGCGCAGGGCTCGGCCACCACTTCCTCCGCCACGTCGAGCGGAGCAAGACGCTCGTCCATCTCGTCGATTGCTCCGAGATGGCGACCGAAGACCCCTTCGAGGCCTTCCGTTCGATCGAGAAGGAGCTCGAGCTCTACTCACCCGAGCTCGCTGCCCGGCCGAGACTTCTCGTGGCCAGCAAGGTCGAGGGGGAGTTCGCGGAGAGCGGAAGAGCGGCGTGTAGGGAAAGAGTGTGCCACAGGGCGTAGATCTCGGTGGTCGCCGCATCATTAAAAAACTCGCCCGAATTGAGCGTGCCCAGCGAGCAGCGTGTGCGCAACAAGGGCGGG
>CAYGNN010000112.1:0-9350 GCA_964351165.1 uncultured Phycisphaeraceae bacterium | reverse complement strand
TTCGCTGCGCTCATCCCGGGCGTTGGGGAGCGTTGTTTTCCGGTCGTGCGCGTGTTTGATCCTCGCAATCCGTACAGGGTGAACGCGGGAGCCGGTGAATTCGCGCCGGGCGTTTGGACGCCTCCGGATGAATCGTAATTTTTCATTGCATCAACATTGTCACTGGCCAGGGGTGGTTAGCGACATCGCGGAGCGGTTCCGGTTTCACCGGGATCGGTGCGCACACGCTGGACAATCAAAGATTTGGAGACAATGCAATGAAGACTATCTTTACCAAAGCGATCGCTGCTTCCGTTGTTCTTGCTGGTTCGGGCATCGCCAACGCGGAGCTGGTTCACATCGACTTCAACGATCTCGAGCCCGGCGTCATGGTCACCGACCAGTACGAGGGTGTTCGGATCAGCCTCCTGGGCGCCGCTCCTGGCGATGGCCCGGTGACTCGGACGATCCCCTCCGGCACGTACGCCGGCGCTGACGGCATCGCGCTGCGTCCGAGCACGGAGCCCGGCACGACGGGCGACGGCCCCTGGTCCGACCTGCACTTCATCTTCGATGAGCCCACCGAGTTCTTCTCGCTGCTGGCGCTCGATGCGGAGGAGCCTGTCTCGGCGACCGCGTGGCTCGGCGATGAGAAGGTCGCGACGATGGGCTACCGCGGCGGCTCGAACTTCCAGGTCTGGGACCTGACGTTCGGCGCAGTCGGCGGCGACATGGCGTTCGATCGCGTGATTGTTGACCTGGTCAACGACGGCGATTCGTGGCACCCCGGCCCTGAGATTTTCGACAACCTGCGTTTCACGCGCACCGCGTCTGTCCCGACGCCCGGCGCTGTGACGCTTCTTGCCTCCAGCGGTGTGCTGGCGATGCGTCGCCGGCGGATCGAGGCGTAAGGCTTACGCCGGATGCGCGGGCAACGCACCGCTGGCGGTTCAAAAACCGCTTGTTTGAAGGCTGATACGGTGTAGGTTTGGATTGCACAGGCAGCGACGTGTCACTGGCCAGGGGTGGTTGGCGACGAGGCCCGGATCGGGATTCCGATCCGTGAGCCGACGCTGGACAACTGAAGACGCGGAGACCATGTCATGAAGAAAATACTCACCAGGGCGATCACTGCATCAACCCTGCTCGCCCTCGCGGGCGCGGCTCGCGCCGACATCGTGTACCTCGACTTCGAGAACGCGGCGGACGGCGAGACCATCACCGATCAGTACGCCGGGCTGACGTTCGGGCTTGTGGGCGCGGACGACGGTCCGAAAGCGCACCTCATCACGAAGAAGAAGCTCCAGAACAAGTACGGCGACGCCGGCGGGATGACCATCCGCCCCAGCAACAGCAACAAGGGCACGTTCAAGGGCCCCTGGTACGACATCGAGATCGGGTTCGAGACGCCGACGGATTTCTTTTCGATCCGGGCGCTCGACGCGGACGAGCCGGTGAGCGCGTTCGCCTACCTCGGCGAGACCCTGGTGGATTCGATCAGCTTCAAGGGCGGAAAGAACTTCCAGGTCCGGATGCTCGAGCTCGGTGAGATCGGCGGCTCGCTCTTCGACCGCGTGGTGCTCGACATCCGCGAGAAGGGCGGCGGGAAGAAGCCTGGGCCTGAGATCTTCGACAACCTGTCGTTCAACAACCGGGCGAGCATGCTCGACCCCTTCCCGGACCCTGATCCGGTTCCGGATCCGTTGCCGCCGGTCGTCCCTGAGACGCCGCGGGTGGACACGGAAGTCCCGACGCCTGGCGCTGTCGCGCTGCTGGCGCCTGGCGGTGTGTTCGCGCTGCGGAGGAAGCGCCGCGCCGCGTGAGGGCTGGTTGGTTCGTGCGGGTTGCGCGGGCTCAAAAAACTGCACGGGGCGTTTGGACGCCGCCGGATGAATCTTACTTTTCCATTGCACAGTTGACGCGTCATCGGCCAGGGGTGGTTGGCGACGCCGAGCGAAGGGACCGAGCGATCGTTCCCGGGACTCTTACCGCCAGAAAAACACAGATACGGAGTCAGCACTATGAACAACATTCTCAAGACCGCTATCGCCGCCTCGTTCGTTGCCGCTGCTGCTGGTTCGGCCAGCGCGACCATCTACCAGTGGGACTGGCAGGTCGGCGACCCCGGCGCGTACGGGACCAGCAACAAGGGCGGCACGTTCGAGTCGATCACCTCGACCTTCGACACGGCGACCAACGCCCTGACCTGGGACGTGACCTTCAGCGATCAGATCACCGAGGGCTTCACGCTCGCGCTGAACAACGGCCCCAACCCCAAGGGGCACGCTGGTGAGCTGGCGCTGCTGTACGTCGATCTGACCGATGTTCCGAACCCCAGGATGCTCGCGTACGCCTACAACGGCAAGAACACCAACAACAGCTACCGCGACGGTGACGGCAATGTCAGCGGCAACCAGGCCCCCGACGACATCGTCGATGCGGAGGACCGCGGCGGCAGCAACTGGATTCAGGAGCTCACGGTCGAGGACACGGTCGACGGCAAGCGACGCATCGCCTTCTCGATCGACGCGACGGTCATCAACAACACGACGCCCGATTACCCTGGCAGCACGCCTTGGTTCGGCACTGGCTTCGATGAGAAATTCGGCATCTGGTTCCACCAGTACACCGACCTCAGCACGTCGTACGACCCCCAGACGGGTCTGCTCACCGGCTGGAGCGGCAAGAGCGGTTACTTCGACGGCAGCGGGTTCTCGACCCGCGAGGTCCCGGCGCCCGGGCCGGTCGCGCTCATCGCTGGCGCCGGCATGCTCGCCGGCTCGCGCCGCCGCAGGGCCTGAATGACTGACCCGTCCGTTGCGAGTGCAGCGGGCGATTGAAACTCGGAGGCTGACGCTGAACACCGCCCGGGAAACCGGGCGGTGTTTTCATGCGCCGGGCGCTGGCGCCTGGTCGTTGAGGATGCCCAGGTACTCGCGGAAGGCGCCGGTGTCTTCGGTGCTCTGGCGGGCAATGGACTTGCAGACCTGCGCGATGTGGTGCTGGTCGTGGACGGCCCAGGCGGCGAGGATGTTCCCGATGGTCACTGGGCCAAGCTGGGGGTGGGCGCCGCGGAGCTGGAGCTGCATCGGGCTGAGGTCCAGGGCGCGGAGCTGCGCGATGGAGGTCGCGCGGCGGTCCTCGAATTCATCGAGGAGCTGGGGCATCGACTTGCCTTTGGATTCTTTGAACTGGGCGTATCGGTCGAACGTTTCGAATGGGGTGGATTCGCCGTGCTCGAGGATGTGGCGGATCCTGGGGAGCCAGTCGTGCGCTCGCCATGGATGAGGTGGCCGACGATGTCGAAGGGGCTGAAGGTGTTATCGCCGTAGTTGGAGAGCGTGTCGCGGTCGTGGCGGTCGCTGAGCAGTTCGCTCAGGACGCCTGGTGTGCGGCTGAGGGTTTCGATGGCGCGTTCTGGTGTCATGCGAGAATATTAGGTCGCGGATCAGATCCGCTTCAGGAGGAAATTCAGCGCGCTCTCTTCGAGCTGATCGGGGCTCTCTGGCGAGCTGCGGTTATTCCTGTTGTTGTAGCCTGCCATCAGAACAGACGTGCTGCTCGCACTCCAGAGCTGAGTAGGCCGGACGAACAGGTCCGAGTCCGCCCATCGCTGCTGGCCAATCCGGCCGTGCCTTGGGACCGCGATGTCTCCTTGTTCTGCATTGGCATGCATGGGTGCGATCGTCAGCCCACTCTTGTCTTTGCAGAGCACGAGGAAGAACTCAACGTCTTCTATTGATTCAAGGCCATAATCGTTCGGCGCGGAACTCATCCACGACAAGAAATCAGCTGGGTTTGCACGCAGCACGAACCCTGGTTGGATTGCATCACTGGAAAAGTAACTGGCCACGCGCCGATCTTACCTGACCGCTTACTCGTACCCCTCGGTCACGCGGAGGTCGAAGTCGTACATCGACTCGATTTCGCCGGCCGACTTGTTTGCGACGCCGGAGAAGCGGGCGACGAGGTTGTCCACGTCGTCGGTGGCGAGGGCGCCGAGGGTGGCGAACTTGTTCTTGAGGATGTCCTGGAGGTCCGCGGTGGTGTTGCGGGCGTGGCCGGCGGGGAACATGACGAAGCCGGAGTCGTGGGTGTTCCCATCAGCGCCGGTGATGACGACGCTGGTCGGGATGCCCTCGGGGTAGGCGTTGTCGTACTCGGCGCCCCCATGCTCGAAGGTGATCTTGGCCATGAGCGCCCTGGTGCGCGCATCGGTGATGGCTTCCGGCGCGTAGTCGTGGGGCGTGAGGATCATGGCCTTCCACATCTCGTCGTTGGACTCGCCGCCGGTCGGGAGGGCGCCGTTGTCCTTCTTCCAGTCGATCGCCTTCTGGATGAGGCGGGAGACGATGAAGGCCATGGAGTGGTCGGCGCTCTGCCTGGTCTTGGGGTCCATCTTGGCGGGGTTGCCGATGATGCCGAAGGCTGGTTCGTAGGCGAGGATGTTGATGCGCTGGATGTTGTCGCCATCGCTATCGAGCAGCTCGGGAGAGTTGCTGACGAGGTCGATGATCGCCTGCAGGGCGCCGGCGGACTGGTGCTCGTAGAGGCCGAGCTTGAAGTGCATGCCCATGATGGCGAAGTCGTCGCCGGAGTGGGTCAGCACAAGGTCGAAGGGCGCGGGGGCCATCTCGGTCCAGCGATCCTTGCCATCGGCAGTCGGCTCGAAGAAGCGGAAGATGGCCTCGGGGTTGCGGAAGATGTCCTTGGGGCCGATGAAGCCTCGCATCGAGCGCTGCACGGCGAGGATGGCGACCTCGGTGCTGATCGCGGCGCTGGCGCCCTTGGAATCGGAGAGCTGCTTGCCGGCGCGGATGGCGCGCCAGGGGATGTAGTGCGCGACGACCATGCCGATGGCGGACTCGATCTGCTCGGGCGAGGCGCCCATCATCGCGCCGTAGGCTGCCGCGGAGCCGATGGCGCCGTGGACGACGTGGTCGATCTTGTAGGTCTTGAGCGAGAAGACGCTGGCGAGGCGGTCGCGGATCTCGTCGATGAGGATCATGCCGCGGAGGGCGGTCGCGCCGTCGAGGCCCTTGAGCTGCGCCGCGGCGATGGCGACGGCGTAGAAGTCGTTGTGGCCGAACTCGCCGGCGGTGTGGCCCAGCGCGGGGTTGTAGCCAAAGTTGGTGCCGTTGGAGTCCCACTCGCGGACGGCGCTGCAGTTGGCGAGGATGGCCTTCTCGGGGAAGAGCTTCTCGGAGGAGCCGTACACGGAGGCGCCGGCCTTGCCGCTGGGGACGGGGTAGTCGAGGGCCTCGTTGCGGAGGACGGTGGGCGCGTTGGTCTTGAGCGCGAGCGCCGAGACGCCGCAGAGGCAGGCGTCGGTGTGGAAGAGCTCGGTGCGGTCGATGACCTTCTGGGAGGGGCCTTCGAACTTGCCGGCCATGAAGTCCACGGCGAATTGTGCGATGCCGAGGGCCTGGTTGGAGTCGGCGGGGAGGGTGATCGAGGTGGCGGAGGCGGTGGCGGTGGTCATCGGTGGGTCCGTGGGGGCTTTGGTGGTTGGTGGTGAGAGTTGAGGTTGAGGATAGGGCGGCGGATCGTGGGAATCAGCGCTCAGGATCGGCGGCGTGTCAGATGCGATACCCTTGGGACATGACCTGGAACTGGAAAATGCTGCGTGCCGGGGCGTTCATGCTGGATGGGGGCGCGATGTTCGGGATCGTGCCGAAGCCGCTCTGGACGCGGCTCGTGACGCCTGACGAGAAGAACCGCATCCCGATGCAGACGAACTGCCTGCTGCTGGAGGGGCACGGCAAGCTCGTGCTCATCGAGACTGGGATCGGGAACAAGTTCGACGAGAAGAAACGCGGGATCTACGCGATGGAGGACCGGTGCATCCTCGATGCGCTCGCGGAAGAGGGTGTCGATCCTGGGGCGATCACGGATGTGATCGTCACCCACCTGCACTTCGACCATGCCGGGGGGCTGACGCATTCGGATGGCGCTGGGGGGGCGGTCTCCTCCTTCCCCAACGCGTCGATCCACACGCAGAAGCTGGAGTGGGAGGACGCGCTGGCGAACAAATCGACGATGCACAGCACCTACCTCAGGGACCATCTGGACCCTGTCGCGGGGCAGATCAAGACATTTGAGGGTTCAGGCGAGGTGCTGCCTGGGATCCGCGTGGAGCCTCTCCCTGGGCACACCTGGGGGCAGCAGGGCGTGTTCTTTGAGGGCGATGGGGTCGCTGAGGGGGGCACGGTGGTCTTCCCTGGGGACCTGATCCCGACGGTGCACCACGCCTCGCCCACCTATGGGATGGCGTACGACGTGCTTCCTTATGAGTCGATGGTGCAGAAAGAGCGGTTCCTGGGGCGTGCGGCGGCGGAATCGTGGACTGTGGTGCTGGATCACGAGGTCGGGGACGCGGTGGTGCGGGTCGAGGAAAACCCTGAGAAGCCGGGGAAGCACCTGCTGCGATCCATCGGCTAGAATCGGGCGGTCCGGTTTCGGCATCATGATGCTGTGGCCGGGCGATCTGTTCAGAACCGCTGGCTGACCGATACGTACTGCAATCGATGACCACCACCGCCCCCAAGACGACCGACGACGCTGGATCCGGCGCCCCGGAGACGAACGGGGTCGGGGAGCGCAACGGTGTGCTGGTCTCCCCCAGCGCGACGCGCTGGCCTGGGCGTCCGGCGAGCTCTCGGCGGATCGCGGACGAGACGCCGATCGTCAAGCGTTCCTGGTTCGACAAGGCGGAGGCGTGGGTCAGCCGGCTGAGCACGAAGAACCACTTCTGGCGGAGCCTGTGCTCGCTGATCTGGCTCCCCTTCGCGTTCCGCTCGGGGCTGCGGGTGAAGCAGGTGGACAAGTCCACGTTCACCGCGGTGCTGCCCTTCAAGCGGTTCAACCGCAACTGGTACAACGCGATGGCGGGCGGCGCGCTGCTCGCCAACAGCGAGATCGCCGGCGGAATGTATGTCTTCGGCGTCTGCGGCGGCGACTACACGGTGGTCTGCAAGGAATTGCGTTACCGCTTCCTGCGACCCTGCGTCGGTCCTGCGATCTACAAGATCCGCACGAACCAGGACGTCGAGGCGCTCGTCGCGGCGGGCGGTGAGTTCAACATCGATCTGACGCTGAACATCGTGCAGCAGCTGACCGCCAAGCCCTCGCAGGAGCGGCGCGTCGGGCGGTGCGAGTGCACGTTCCATGTGACGCCCAAGCTGCATCACAAGGCGAAGAAGATCAACCGCAAGGCCAAGGGCAAGGCCGGCCAGGATCCGCACGAGGCGTGAACGACGCCGCGGCAGGGCCTGGCCACGATCCGGTCGTCAATCTCGGCGCCTCGTCGGTGTTGCGTGCGCTCTTCCTCGCGTGCTCTTGGACGTGGTGCATCGGGATGTTCCTGCCTGTGCTGCTGGTGCACGACTTCGGCTGGCCCGGCTGGGTGGCGTTCGCGGTCCCCAACGTGCTGGGGGCGATGAGCGTCGGGTTTGTCTTCAAGGCGCAGGGCCTCGCGGCGCTGACAGCGGACCGGCACGCGATCGCGATGCGCTGGTTCAGCGTGGTGACGATCCTCTTTCATGTCGCGTTTTTGTCGTGGATCCTGACGCTGGCGCTGCCGCAGCTGGCGGTCCCGCTCAACGAGATCGTCGTTGGCGGCATCCCGGTCGTCCCGGCGTCCATGGGTGGTGAGTTCGGCGCGATCGTGGTCACCGGGGCGCTCTTCCTGCTGGCGCTGCTGCTCTCCGGGATGCGGACGGCCGGGTGGTTGCTCGGGTCGGTCGTGGTGTACGCCTTCTCGATCACGGTCGCTGCGATGGCGACGCAGTACGGAGAGGGCGAGGTCTTCTCGCTCGCTGAATCGACCGGGGATGAGGCGTTCCCTGCGATCCTTGGCGCAGCGCCGATCCTGGCGCTGGGGTTCCTGACGTGCCCCCACATGGACCTGACGATTTTGCGCACGCGGCACGAATTGCAGGGCGCTGCCGGGACGCGGGCGTTCGTGCTGGGGTTCGGCGTCTTCTTCCTGTCGATGATCGCTCTGACGCTTGCGTATGCGCCGGGGTTCCTCGTCGGCGCGACGAGCGGATTCATCATCGCGCACATCGCTGGGCAGGCGGTCTTCACGATGTCGGCGCACCTGCGCGAGCTGCGGACGTGCTCGATCGAGCACGATCGCGGCGCTGGGTTCCCCCCACTGCTCGCGCTGACGCTCGTGCTGGCCTTCGTGTGCCTGAGCGCCGTGCGGCTGTCGTACACCGGGAATGGGCAGACGATGTACGAGCTGTTCCTGTCGCCCTACGCGCTGGTCTTCCCGGCGTATGTGTGGATCGTGATGGTCCCCCACAAGCGGCTGACTAGGGGCGCGGACTGGGCCTCGACGAGGATCGCCCGGCTCGTGGTGTTCGGAATCGCGGTGATCCTGGCGTCGCCTGTGCTGTGGATGGCGTCGGTTGGGGAGCCGAAGCGGTGGGTGCTGGCGCCGATCGGTGTGGCGGTGGTTTTGGTGGCGCCGTTGGGGTTGGCGGTGGTGCGGAAACGGGCTGATACTCGAGTTCAGTGATCAAGCGGGTGCCGTGGCAACGCGCAGCTTTGCCACGCCCGAGCGTACACTTGCTCCTATGCCTCACCGAAGACGCTTCGAACACCCTGGGCATGCCCGATTTCTTACATTCTCGTGCTATCAACGCCTGGCGCTGTTCGGCAACGACGCGATTAAGGACGCGTTTGTCGATGCACTCGGAGCTGCCCGGAACCGGTTCGGATTCAAGCTCGGAGCGTATGTTGTCATGCCCGAGCATGTGCATCTGCTCATCCTTCCCGATCTAACCGTTGCCGACGTGACCGCGATTCTGAAGTCGCTCAAAACCGGCTTCGCAAAGCAGGTCATCGGTCGCTGGAGATCGCTCGATCCGCCGGCGCCGATCCTGTCGCGGCTCGAACACAACGGGCGGAATCGATTCTGGCAGCGTGGCGGCGGCTACGACCGGAACATTTTCTCGCGAGAAGAACTGAACGAGAAGATCAAGTACATCAACGAGAATCCGCAACGAAGGGGGCTCGTTGATCGGCCCGAGCTGTGGCGTTGGTCCTCCGCCGGGTGGTGGCTCGGAGAGCCGAAACAGACGCTTGAAATGGACCGATTCTGACGCCCCTGCGGCCAACCTGCGCGTTGCCACGCCATGCTCTCGTGTCTCGCCAAAACCCTGCTCTTCGCCTAGAATATCTGCACGCATGAACTCCGTTCCGACCGTGGCAAAGCTGCGCGTTGCCACGCCACCCAGAGCCCTCTTTGATGCCTGACGACACCAACATCCAGCCGCCCAGCGACAACGATCCGCCGACCGCCACCGATGCCGGGGATTCGCCCGACGACTTCGGGATCGGCAACGTCATCGACATGCAGATCG
>CAYGNN010000111.1:0-9396 GCA_964351165.1 uncultured Phycisphaeraceae bacterium | reverse complement strand
GCAGCGCCAAAGGGAACGACTCCGAAGAAGCGCACGAAGACCGCCAGGAGCACGGATTGCTGGAGCAGGGACAGCTCGATATCCAGGGCTAGCGCAGATGTGCAATCGCACGCAGGCACTGCTGCCGTGTGCGGATCAATGATCAATCACAACCATACCCAAAGTACCGCAGGACCAATCCGATGTCTGCGGTATCTACGACGCCGTTGTTGTTGATGTCGATCGGTGACGCTGGATCGATCGCAGTGCCAAACCTCGCGACCACCTGTCCGAGATCTGCGGTGTCGATGATCCGATCATGATTCACGTCCGCGTCCGGACATACTGAAACGTCGAAGGCATAGACCGATCCCGTGATCCTACGGCCTGTATCTTCCTCCTGCGCACCCACGATCGCAATCGAGCCGTGCAGAGCAAGCGACTGCCCGAACCGTTGCTCTTGTTCGATATCTTCCGCGTGGAAGATGGAGATCTCTCGGCCGGACGGAATATCGATCAGATATACGCTCCCCGCATCGACAGTCTGACCCAGGTCATCGTCGCGGGCGCCGACAAGCAGCGTGTCCCCGTCGATCGCCACGGTCCATCCGAAGGCATCCTGGTATGCGGGTGCTCGTGCTTTGTACTTGTTGATCAAGGAGCCGGATTCGAAGTCATAAAGGTACGCAGCCCCGCTATCAATCGAATGGTCGTTGTCTCGCGGGTTCCCAACAGCCACATACTCACCATCGACATCAACGGAGTATCCGAATCGAAAATATTCTCCGTCCACGGCTTGGCTGATCCTGTGATGAAAGTCACCGTCTTGCGAATCAAAGAAATAGACGGCATCCGCGTATGGTGCTCCAACGATCGCTGCCGAATCGCTGATCGCTACGGCAGCGCCGAACCTTCCGTGTCCATCGATCGAATTCGGAATCAGATTCGCGATCTGTCTGCTTCCGTCTCTCTCATATATGTATGCGGAGCCTCTAAAGTTACTGACATCGCTCTTGTTCGGTGAACCAACAATCAATCTCGATTCGCTGATCGCGACCGAGTTCCCGAACCTGTCACCGGGTTCTGCATCGTCCGGCACGATCTCCGCGAGCTGCTCGCCTGTTATCGCATCGAAGAGATAAGCGGCGCCGCTCCCAAATCGGAGTGGCGCACCGACAAGGATCACATCATCATCAATCGCAACAGCGGCGCCGAAAAAATCATTATCCATTCCACCGCTGAGCACTAAGTTCAGCCGAAGTTGACCTGTGACAGCGTCAAAGACATAAACCGATCCCGTATTGGATACAGTCGATTTGCTCGGATCCAGCTGCACGTCATCAAGCCCCGCACCGACCACGATGTGATCTTCGTTGATCGCTACCGAGAAACCGAAAGAACCAATTTGGTAGCCGCCATCGGGAACGATTGGGCCAAGATACCCGCCGCCAGCGATCGCCCCCGTGGCGGATGCAGAGACTGCGACCATGGCTCCTACTCTTTGGATTGGGTTCGGCATCAGGATGATTCCCCACAGAACAATGGTGATTCGACCCTGATTGATCGGCGAATCAGCCGGTTTCGCTTGCGGCTTCGTCCAGATGCCATCGCAGCACGCCCCCCACCGGCTTCAGCGCCGAGAGTGGGTGCGCACCGCCGACCGTCTGCTCGATCGCACACTGCGATTGCTCGCCCAGCGCGATCACCGCGGTGTAGCGCGATGCGTTGATCAGTTTCGTGGTGCAGGCGACTCGGTTGGCATAAGCATGGACGAGCGAATCGTCCTCTCCTGCAACCAACCAATCCTCCGGCACGCTCGTCGGCGCGAGCAGCACGCAATCGAAGCGGTCGTGCCCCTTCTCGCGCCAGGCGAGGGTCTCGCGGATCGTGCGCTCGTAGCGCTCTGCGGCATCGCCGCGAGTTGTGTCGATCGAGTGCGCCTGCTCCTTGGGCAGGTCGGCGTGGATCGTCACGGTCTCGTGGATCAGGTCGTACTCCGCGCCGTTGGTCGTATCACGCTGCTCCGCGAAGCACCACAGGTGCGTTCTCCGCCAGGGGAGGTCGCGGTACGTCGGATCGGTGAGCAGCCGCAGCAGCAGCGGCTCCATCGCAGGATCGCCGCTCAGGCACAGGTGGAAGTCGCCGAAGGTGCGCACGCAGTTGTGCGCGTGGATCAGCAGGTCCGCCGCGAGGGATTCGATCGCCTCGTATGGCGTGGGGCGCACGATCACTTCGCCTGGCAGGTCGGGCGCGACGATGGCGCGCTCCAACTCGTACGGCGTTGGATCCTGATGATCGCTCATGCCGGGATTTCTTCCCACTGCGATGCCGGCGCCTCGGTGTGCTTGTTCTGTTGGTGCGGCTTCGAGCGGAGACCGCCGGCCAGGAACTCATCGAGCGCGGCATGGACCTCGTCCGGCTCGGTCACATCCTGCAGACGCATCCTGAGCCCCTTGCAGGGGCCGAGCGCCTTGCCGAACCAGGAGATCCGCTGGCGGATCTTGGTCATCGCGTAGTGCTCGCCCCTGAATTCGATCATCAGGTCGAAGTACCGGCGGATGGATTCGATCTTCTCGCGTTCGGTCGGCTCGTCGGGCGTCGCGCCGGTGGTCTGCAGCGCCCAGCAGTCGCGGAAGATCCACGGGCGCGAGAACGACCCGCGGCCGATCATGACGCCGGCGCACTTGGTGTATTCGATCATGCGGACGCAGTCCTCGCCGGTCTTCACGTCGCCATTGCCGATGACCGGGATCTTGTTGGCCGCTGCGACGACTTCCGCGATGCCGTCGTGGCGGACCTCGCCTCGGAAGCGCTGCTCGGTCGTGCGCCCATGGATGGTGATCGCGGCGATTCCGATTGATTCGAGTTGTTTCGTCAGCGTCGGCGCGACGATGGTATCGTCGTCCCAGCCCAGCCTGAGCTTGGCTGTGGTCGGGACCTTGCCGCCGGATGCCTTGTAGACAGCCTCGACGACGCGCTCGGTCAGGCGCGTCGTCGCGCAGGCGTCGCGGAGGAGCATGGAGCCGCCGTTCTTTTTGGCGACCTTGTCGACGGGACATCCCATGTTGATGTCCACGATGGTGGCGCCGTGCTCGACGGCCCAGACCGCCCCCTGCGACAGGATGTCTGGGTCGCAGCCGTAGATCTGCATGCCGATGGGCTGGTCGAGATCGTGGGTCCTGGCGAGGTCCATCGACTGCTGGTTGCCGCGGAGCAAGCCGTGCGGGCTGAGCAGGTCGGTGCAGGCGAGGCCGACGCCGCCCCAGGCGCGCGTGATGATGCGGAACGCGAGGTCGCAGTAGTTGGCCACCGGCGCCAGCATGCAGTTGGACGCGAGGGTGACCGGGCCGATGGTGAGCGGGACGCCGATGGACATCAGGATCAATGGTAGGGGCCCACCTCCTGGGGTTCGCCAGCAGGGGTTCGCCGGGGCAGACCGGGCAAGATCCGGCTATCCTTCGGGCACCATGTCAATCCTCATCAACGCGAATACCAAGGTCATCTGTCAGGGCATCACCGGGGCGTACGGCGCCCTGCACACCAAGGGGTGCCTTCATTATGGAACCAACATTGTCGGCGGCGTGACCCCCGGCAAGGGCGGGACCAAGGACGCCAACGGGCTCCCGGTCTTCAACACGGTGCAAGATGCCGTGAACGGGACAGGCTGCGACGCGACGATGATCTTCGTTCCGCCCCCCTTCTGCGGCGACGCGATCCTGGAGGCCGCGGAGGCTGGCATCCGGCTGATCTGCGCGATCACGGAGGGCGTCCCGGTCGCGGACATGGTGCGCACCAGGGCGGCGCTCGACGAGATGAACGCCGGGACGACGACCGACAACCGGATCTACCTGATCGGTCCCAACTGCCCGGGTGTCATCACGCCTGGGCCCAAGACCGGCGAGGGCGAGAGCGCGGACAACCCTTACACCAACGCGGGTTGCAAGATCGGCATCATGCCGGGCTACATCAACACGCACGTGAGCGAATCCGAAACGGGCAAGGCGGTCGGCATCGTCTCGCGCTCGGGCACGCTGACTTACGAGGCGGTGTGGCAGACCTCGAACATGGGGCTCGGCCAGACGACGTGCATCGGCATCGGCGGCGACCCGGTCCGCGGCATGGGGTTCATCGACTGCCTCGAACTCTTCGAGCAGGACAACGAGACTTCCGGCGTGCTGATGATCGGCGAGATCGGCGGCTCCGACGAGGAAGCCGCGGCGGAGTGGGCGAAGGCGAACATGTCCAAGCCGCTGGCGGCGTTCATCGCCGGCCGCACCGCGCCCCCCGGCAAGCGGATGGGCCATGCTGGCGCGATCATCTCCGGCGGTGAGGGCGGCGCGGAGAGCAAGATCGCGGCGCTGCAGGCCGCCGGCTTCACGATCGCTGAGACACCGGCGCACATGGGTGAGGCGATGGCCAAGGCGATGGGCATGACGCCTGCCGCGACGGCCTGAACCAACACCGGTTGATCCGATCCCAGATCGTGCAGATCCTCGCGCGAGCGCTCAGCGCCGGCTGGGATCGATGCGCTCCATCGCCCTGCGGATGAACCGCTTCCGATCGTCGGAGACATCGGGGGACCGCTCGTACCGCATGAGCATGCTCAGCGCCGCGGCGTCGCCGCGGAGCCTGCGGATCGCGTTGGAGACCGCGGTGATGTCCTCGACGAAGGTGAGGTCGCGCACGTTGTCGTTCATCGCGTCGATGATCTCTTCGTTGCGTGTGGATTCGAGCTCGCCGCCGACCGCCTTCCAGAGCATGTCCACGGTGATCGTGTCCTTGCGGGTCTGCTCGTCCATCGCCAGGTAGCACTTGGTGAGCATGTCGGTCCGGCCGGTGCGATAGAAAACCGGCGCGAGCATCTCTGCGATTTCCGGCGTGAGCGCGTCGGTGTCCTGCGTGATGATCGCCTTGCCCAGCTGCGAGACGTCGCGCGTGCGGCCCATCATGATGAACTGGCGGATCGCCTGCGCGTACTCGCGCTGGCCGAGGGCGGCCTTCATCGAGTCTTCCAGGTTCTTCGAGCCTGGCAGCGCCGGGATGCGCTCGGTTCGCGGGGCTTTCGGCCCCAGCGTGATGAGCGGATCGCCGAGGGTGTTGACCTTCCAGGCGTTGTTGGAGTTGGGGCGGACCATCACGCCGAGCGGCATCGGCGTGTACAGCCCGGGGATCAGGTACGCAGGAGGCGTGAACCCCTGCAGGTACGGCTCGTCCACCGAACCCATGAGGGCGTACGCGCCGTTGTCGAGCCAGCGCCGCGCGATTGAGTCGCGGTCGTCCAGGTTCTGCGCGCTGAACGAATGGATGAACGTCACGATCGACGCCTGATCGAGGAACGGGATGTCGGAGGTGAACGCTCGGCCGGGGTTCAGCTCGAACCACTCGCGGTGGCCCGAGGCGTTGACGTGGATGAACCCTGCGTCCACCGGCTTCGCGGTCGCGGCGCGCCAGTCGTCGACGGTGTTGCGCGGCGGGCTGTACGTCGTGATGTCGTGCCGGAGCCTGCGGAGGATGCTCGCGGCGGTCTCCACGGTGTACCCATCTTCCGGAGGCCTCGTTGAGTACCCATTGAACATCCAGAAGGAATCGGGCTGCAGGAAGAGCGAGCCCATCGCGCGGTACGCGGACTCCGCTTCGGTGCCGAAGATCACGCCGGCCCAGGCGTAGATCCGGCCGTCCTCGTATCGGCCGAGCAGGTCTGTCATCGCGACGACCTGCCGGTCGCTGACGGACTCGCTGGACCAGACGCGCGTTGGCATGTTCTTGCAGACCGTGATCGCGTCGATGTCGTCACCGACCTGCGACCAGGTGAAACGCAGGTTCTTGAACTGGTCCTTGATCTGGCGTTCGAAGTTGCGGAATGTCGAGAGCTTGCCGACGCCGCCGATGTTCCCGAGCCGTCCGTCGACCCAGACGATCGGTTGCGCCCTGCCAGCGGCCAGCGCGAGCGCGGCGGGCCACGCGGAGTCTCCCTGCGTCGTGACCACAACGCCGGGCGGCTGGATGTCCATCTCGCTCCAGATCGTGCGGAGCTCGTCGAAAGACTCCGCGCCCCAGGCGCTGTGGAACGCGGAATCGATACGCTCGCGGAACGGCGCATCGCTCGGCCGGCCGCCCTGCCAGAGCAGGACCTCGTCCGGCTCGAAGGACTTGATGAACCTGGCGATGTTCTCTCGGGCGCTGGGTGTACCGTCGTCGATCAGGACCGGGAACCGGTGGTCCACCGACCAGCGGGAGATCGCATCGATGTAGGCGTCGCCGTTGGGGACGATCACCACGACCGGATCGACCGGGAGCGTCAGCCGGAGCCGTTCGACCCTGGCGCCCACCCTGTTGGGACCGCCTGGCGGGATGGCTGGCATCCCCTTGCTGTCCCGGCCTGGCATCTGCGCCTCGGCAGGCGGGGCGACCGCGCTGGTCGTCAGGGCGATGGCGGCGATCGAGAGCAGGGCACGGTAATTCTTGAAGTTTCGCATCGGCGCTCAATGGTATCGGCGCGGGCGCGAGAAAGATGCAACAGCCGGGAATCCCCTGCGATCCTGCCCCTTAGCGGAGGTCCGCAGGCATCGAGCCGGATCGGCGATCGGGGATCATGAGCAGGTTGTCGCGTCCCGGGACGATCTGATCGGCGATCTCCAGAGCCTCGGCAAAGGACGCCTGGGCCGCGTCGATATCGATGCACGTCGGCAGCACCTTGCCCTGCTCGATGTGCTCGCTGGTGGCGACGCCATCACCGGCGATCAGGATCGTCTCGTCCTGCCGCAGGACCAGCAGACCGATCGAGCCGGGGGTGACACCTGGGAGCGGGAAGACGTCGACGCCAGGCGCGATGGTGTCCGGGATCGGCTTGCAGCGCTGGAGCATCGCGATGTCGCGCTTGAGCATCCCCTCGAGTTCCTCGTCCCCTGATTCCTCGGCGCGGCGGTGCTCGACGATCAGCGGCACACCGACACCCTCGCGCTCCGCCTCGCTGATCCACCACGTTGCGCCGGTGAAGGCGTCGAGCCCCCGCCGCATGTCAGGCTTGAACGAGGTCAGCACGACATCGGTGATGGAATCGGGCGTCAGGTTGATCCGCTCGCTCAGGCGTGCGGCGAGGATCTGCCCTGGGAGGCCTGGATCGACGAGGATGTTCCGATCGCCTGCGGTGATGAGCGTCGTTGTCGCGTGACCGGTGCGCACCGGGACGCGCTCGTCCCAGAGCGGGTTCGCCGCGAGCGTCCCGATGCTGATGATCCGGACCGTTGGTTCGGTGGTGGGCGGCGCTGGCATCGCTCAGTCGGTCTCGAGCATCTGTTGGAGGATGGGCGGCTTCTCGTCGCGCTTGGCGCGGAGTTTCTCGACGACCATCGGGGGGCACATCGTCCCCAGCGAATCGAGGTCGCGCCCCATCGCGGTGATCTGCTTGATGAGGCTCGACGAGGTGTACGCGAAGCTCTGGCCTGCGACGACGAAGGCGGTCTCGAGGCCTGCGACCTCGCGGTTGGTCAGAGCCTGCTGGACTTCGTTCTGGAGATCGGACAGGTTGCGGATGCCGCGGAGCAGCGCGGTGGCCTGCTGCTCGACCGCGAAGTCCACGGTCAGGCCTGTGTAGCCCAGCACCTCGACGCTCGCCTCGCCTGGCTCGCGCTCGACCAGGTCGGCGACGAGCGCCGTCGCCATCTCGATGCGCTCCTCGGCGGTGAAGAGGTGTTCCTTACCAGGGTTGTGCCCAACCGCGACGATCAGGCGGTCGAAGAGCCTGCGGCCCCTGGCGATCACATCGAGATGCCCGAAGGTCATCGGATCGAAAGAGCCGGGGTAGATCGCGGTGTGCAGGGTCTTGGAGGTCTGGGCGGGCATCGCGAGGAGTGTATCGGGGTCGGTCGGGTCGGGATCGGTGGGGCCCGATTCAAAAAAGAAGGCCCCGCAGCGTTGGTGTGGCGGTCGCTGCGGGGCCGGGGTTGGGGTCGGGGTTGGGGTCGATATTGAAATCGGGGTTGGGGAGAGCCTGGGAGAACGGATCAGGCGAGGGCGGGGACCGCAGGGAAATCGATCACGGTCTCGTTCACATGGTTGAAGTAGTTGGTGAAGGTGTTCAGCGCGAGGAGGCCGATGATCTCGACGATCTCGCTGTCGCCGAAGCCGGCGCTGCGGAAGGCGTCGATGTCGGCATCCTCGACGAAGCCGCGCTTCTCGACGAGCGCCCTGGTGAAGGTCGCGATGGCGTCGAGCCTGGCGTCGCCGATGGCGTCACCCTTGCGGGCAGCGACGGCCTGGTCCTCGGTGAGACCAACGGACTTGCCGATCGTGGTGTGCGCCGCGACGCAGTAGTCGCAGGTGTTCGCCTCACCGACGATGAGGGCGACGAGTTCACCCTCGGCGGGGCTCAGCTCGCCGGAGTCGAGGCCGCCCTTGAAACCGAGGAAGCCCTGGAATGCGGCCGGGGAGTTGGCGAAACCCTTGAAGATGTTGACGTGCTTGCCCTTGAGGGGGCCATCGAAGATCTCCTTGACGGCGCCGGTGGCGGATGCGGGGTCGACGACATTCAGGCGTGGCATGGTGCGTTCCTTTCGTGGTACGACATGTTGTGGGAAGAGAGGAGGCGTTGCGTCGCGAAGAGCCGCCGGTGGTTCAGGCCGGCGTCCGGCTCTTGCAAGTCCTCTGATGCCTGCCCTGTGGCGGTGGTTTCACTTGTTACGATCCCACTGGAAAATTTCTGTGCTTTCTTGCCCCGCGCCTCCCCCACACGATTACGACGCGAACAGGGATCATGCGAGTCACGCTCTACACCGACACGCTGGGTGATGTCAGCGGGGTCTGCCGCTTCATCCAGGACATGGCGCGGATCGCGCTGGAAACCGGACGCGACCTGACGGTGGTCACCAGCACCGCCAAGGCGATCCCGGAAACGCCCAACCTCGTCAACTTCCCGCCCATCGTCGCCAGGCGGATGCCGAGGTATCCGGACCTCGACATTGTTGCGCCGCCGGTCGTCGCGATGCTGCAGCACGCGATGGCGCGGCGCGCCGATGTCGTGCACACCTCGACCCCCGGTCCGGTTGGGCTGGTCGGCCGGATGGCGGCGCCGCTGAGCAGCGCGCCGGTGTGCGGCGTGTACCACACGGATTTCCCGGCGTACCTGCAGGAGCTGTACCAGAGCCGGTTCATGGGATGGGCGACGGCGCAGACGATGCGCGCGTTCTACGCAGGGGTTCGCAAGGTCTTTTCACGCAGCGAGGAGTATGTCCGGGCGCTCGAAGGGATCGGCGTCGGTCGCGAGCGCATTGTCGCGCTGCGCCCTGGTGTGGAGACGGCGACGTTCCGGCCGGAGTTCCGCGATGCGTCGGTCTGGTCGAAGGTCGATGGCGCGCGCGCGGGGGCGGTGAAGGCGCGCTATTGCGGTCGTGTCAGCACTGAGAAGAACCTGCCGCTGCT
>CAYGNN010000110.1:8301-9397 GCA_964351165.1 uncultured Phycisphaeraceae bacterium | reverse complement strand
TGGTCTCGGGCATCAGGTCGGACATCGGTATCAAGATTTTCGGCGACGACTTCGATGAGCTACTCCACCTCGCAGACGACGTTCAGCGGGTGCTACTGGATATACCCGGCGTGTCGGACATTTCGGTCGATCAGATCACCGGGCAGCCAGCCCTGGCCGTATCCGTCGACCAGGCTCGCATCGCCCGCTACGGCGTTGCGGCGAGAGAGGTCCTCGATTTCGTAGAAGCGATCGGCGGCATCCGTGTCGGCGAGGTGTTCGAGGGCCAGCGTGTGTTCCCGCTGATCGTCAGGCTTCCGCCGACATTCCGCAAAGACATCGCAGCCGTGTCATCGGTCCGGATTCCTACCGAGGGAGGCGTTGCGGTTCCACTCTCATCGCTGGCCTCAGTCGATCTCTCAGAAGGCTCTTCGACGATCAACCGTGAGTGGAGCAGACGCCTTATACGGGTGCAGTGTAACGTGAGTGGTCGAGACCCAGCTTCCTTCGTTGAAGAGGCTCGGGCAGCAATCAATGCACGCCTTGACTTGCCCGAGGGCTACGTGCTCGAATGGGGCGGGCAGTTCGAGAACCTGGAACGGGCGCGAACGCGCTTGTTGATCGTTGTGCCAGCCGTGCTTCTGATGGTCTTCTTCCTGTTGTACTTCAGCCTGAAGAGCTTGCGCGATGTTCTTATTATCTACACCTGCATCCCATTTGCCGCGGTCGGTGCGATCTTTGCGCTGTGGTGGCGAGACATACCGTTCAGCGTCAGCGCCGCCGTAGGGTTCATCGCCCTCACCGGAATCGCCGTACTCAACGGGCAGATCCTGATCACAGCGATTCGAGACGCCCTCGATACAGGGCAACCAAGGAAAAACGCGATTATCGCGGCTTCGAAGACGCGCCTCCAGCCGGTGCTCGCGACGGCAATCACTGATATCGCCGGATTCATCCCGATGGCAATTGCCACAGGCGTTGGAAGCGAGATCCAGCGACCACTCGCGACCGTCGTGATCGGCGGGATGGTCAGTTCAACGCTCCTGACACTCTTCGTGCTTCCGGTTCTTGGCTCAGTCTTTATGCACCGTACGCAGCCGGACACAGAGGAGCAGTC
>CAYGNN010000110.1:2456-8279 GCA_964351165.1 uncultured Phycisphaeraceae bacterium | reverse complement strand
GCTCGGAGGACACAGCTGGACTTGAGCATCGGACACTCCTGACACTGCTATCGATCAACGCCGCGATGTTCGGCGCGGAGGCCGTCGTCGGGTGGATCGCAGAATCGACCGCCCTGCTGGCTGACTCGCTGGACATGTTGGCCGACGCCGCGGTCTATGGCATCGCATTCTATGCGGTGCGCAGGGCTGGCAGCACGCAGAAAACAGCGGCAAAGGTGAGCGGCGTCCTTCAGCTTTCTTTGGGCCTCGGCGTGCTCGCTGAGGTCGTCCGCCGCGCGGTGTTTGGGAGTGAGCCAACCAGTTTCCTGATGATCGGTGCGGGGTGCGTAGCTCTCATCGCAAACCTCATGTGTCTGTGGTTGATCTCAAAGCACCGCGACGGCGGTGCGCACATGCGTGCGTCGTGGATCTTTTCTAAGAATGATGTGATTGCGAACACGGGCGTCATCATCGCCGGAGTGCTAGTCATGATCCTCGGCAGCAGGACCCCCGATCTGGTTGTCGGCTCGATTGTCGCCGTGGTCGTAGTTCGCGGGGGAATGCAGATTTGGAGTGACGCCGACAGGGCGTAAATTGCAGGGAAATTCCTTGATGCGGCGAAAATATCCACGGTGCCTGAGGAATCCCTACAAAATGCCATGAGCATCTCCATTTCTGAGTCTGCTGTTATTGGGTCGTTGGTTCTCATGCAACGCCTGCAAGTAGCCGAGGTATACTCAAGCCGTGAAGAACCGCCCACTCGCCATCCTGCTCATTGCGATCATCGCGTTTCACGCCTTTGCCGGCGGCGCAGGCGAATCGGCTGTTCTCTGCCTCGGAGGCGGGCACGAGCATGCCCCGGCTGAGGAAGAGCAATGCGAGCTGGCATGCAGCCACGATGGTTCGGTTCCACTGCCCCTACAGGCGTACAGCTCCGAGCACGATTGCGACTGCAACGATATCGAGTTCACTATCTCCGATCTCCTCGCGATGCCCCGCAGCGATGACGGGAGCGCTATCTCACCGGTTATGGTCTTCGCCCCGGTTTGGGGCGTTGTCGTGGCGGATTCAGGTCTTGGCCGCCGCGGGCCGCCCATGCAATCTCATTGGATTGATCACGGCGGTGTCCATAGGCTCGAGATCGTGACGAGCGTTCGTCTGAATATTTGAAATCTGTCTGAATCTCCACGCGTGCCGCGCCGGCCTTGTCCGTCGCGGCTGGTATCGCAATGGACCCAGACAGGAATCAAGACTCATGGACAATCTGAAACGTCCGCGTCGAGCGCGGGCGGCGCTGCCAGGGCTCGGCTCTGCTGCCGCTTTCATAATGCTGGCAGGCTGCCAGTCGTATGAGCGGGCGCCACTAGAATTGGTAGACCACCGGGCCGCGCTCGATGCGCGGCTCGACGAATCGGAATCGATCGCACGTTTTGTAGATCGACTTTCGGAGAACAGCTCCGCTACGCCGGAACGGTTTGATCCCAGCGACGGGCTCTCGCCTGCCGAGGGTGAGGTGCTTGCGCTGTTCTACAACCCTGACCTCCGGCTCGCTCGTCTTGATGCTGGCGTTGCATTGGCGAACTACGAGACCGCAGGTCTCTGGGAAGACCCCGAGTTCGGCTTCGATGGAGCCGAAATCCTCTCACCTGGGGGGCCATTCGAGTACGGCTTGACACTGAGCCTGACTATCCCGGTTTCGGGGCGGCTTGATGTTGAGAAAGATCGGGCTGGAGCAGCGTATGAGGCCGAACTTCGTCGGGTAGTCGATGCCGAGTGGGGTATCCGAGCCTCGGTCCGCTCTGCGTGGGCATCTTGGTCCGCCGCGTCTGAACGGCTTCGGCTGCTGCAGGAGGTCATCGGCCAGGTCGAGCGGATCACAGCGATCACCAACCGTCTCGAAACTACGGGTGAAATCACCCGAGTCGAGGCCCGTTTATTGAGAGCCGAACGGGTGGAGACGCTAGCGGATATCTCGCTGGCCGAACTCGATGAGGCTCGGGCTCGGGTCACGCTGCTCGGTCTGATGGGGCTCCCGCCAGATGCGGTTGTGGAGCTGCTGCCATCACTCCCACCCGCATCGACAATCGATTTGAATGACGCCGTCACCCGGCTCATCGAGTCGAACACGACGCTCGCCGTTCGGCGGGCCGAGTACCAGGTCGCCGAGGACACGCTCCGCCTGGAGGTTCGCAAGCAGTACCCGGACATCACGATCGGCACGGGTTATGGGAGTGAAGATAATGATGATCGGCTCCTGCTGGGTGTATCCGTTCCAATCCCGATCCTCAATGCGAACCGAGCAGGGATCGCAAAGGCCAAGGCGCGACGCGAGGTCGCCCGTGCCGTCGCCGAGACCACTTTTGAACGGCTCGCACGCGAGCTTGCCATCGCCCGCGCGACACTCGACGCATCCCGGGCTCAGCGAGACGCCTTCGAGCATGAACTGGTGCCGATGCTCGACGAGCAGTCGTTGGAAATGGAGCGTCTGATCAACTTGGGAGAGGTCAACACCCTGCTCTTGCTTGAAACCGTCACCCATCGTTTCGAGGCCAAGAGCCGACTTCTTGAACTGCGACAGGCCGAGATCGATGCGGCCGTTGAGATCGCACGGATTCTTGGTCCGGACAAGCCTGAATCGCCTGCGCCAGTTGAATCAACCAATGACCAATCCGCGACGAGCGACACAGCACAAACCGCGGCACGAGGCAGCACGCCCGCCGAGGAGGATTTCCGATGAACAGTATGGAACGAGCGATCACGATCGCTCTTGCGGCGATCATGCCGCTGACAATGGCCGCCTGCGGTGGCGGATCCCCGAACTCATCCTCCGAGGCCGAACACGGCGAGGAGGATGGGCACGACCACACCACGGAAACCGAGGCGATGGCAACGGATTCCGACCGCGTGGCCATTCCGGCTGCTGTGCGATCGAACCTCGGCATCAGCTTTGTGAAAGCAGAACGCCGGCGTGTCGAACATACGCTCCGGGTGCCTGGCCGGTTTGAGTACCTGCCAACTGCACGCCGAGAGTACCGCACAGCGGTGCCCGGGCGGGTTGAGTTACTCGTCGAGCAGTTCGATCACGTCAAAGCGGGTCAGCCGTTGTACCTGCTCGATTCGCCCGCATGGCGTGAGATGCAGCAGCAACTGGCTGATGCCGTTGCCCAGATCGAGCGTCTCGACGCACGGTTCGAAACATTCGAGCCGCTGCTAGCGGCACATCAGCAGCACGAGGACAGCCTTCACGAAAGCGTGGCTGTCTGGAACGAACGGGTCGAGCAGTTGCAGTCGGTCCGCGAAGCGGGCGGCGGACGGGTCGATGAGTTTGCGCAAGCACGGGCTTCGCATGCAAGTACTCGGGCCGACCTTGCAAACGTCATGGAAAAGAAGGCCGAGCTTCGAGCGGACCGGCAGCAGACAGTCGCCGATATACGGGCCGCACGCGCACGCCTGGAGTACTTGCTCGACGCGGCGTCTTCGATCGTCTCACATTCGCGGGACGAACTCGCACAGACCACCGACACCGTTCACGGCTCCGAGCCGGGTTGGGCTGCGATCACAACCATCGAGGTGACTGCGTCCGACGCTGGCATTGTCGAGATGCTTGGGCTAACGAACGGCTCATGGGCGGATGAGAAGACGCCCGTAGTGACCGTCGTGCAACCCGACCGGCTGCGATTCCGTGCGTCCGGGCTCCAGAGCGATCTGGGCGTGTTGCGTGACGGGTTGACCGCACGGATTGTGCCACCGACACCGACCACCGCCGGTCGTGCGGTGCCTCTGACCGAGACGATGGCCGGTACGATTTCACTCGGCCTGGCCGGTGATCCCAACGACCGCACACTTGAACTTTTCACCGTGCCCGAGGAACTCAAGACCTGGGCCCGTCCAGGTGTCTCGGCACAGTTGGAGATCGTCATAGATACAACAGCTGCTCCAGAGCTGGCCATCCCGCTCGCCGCGGTCCAGCGTGACGGACTGACACCCGTCATCTTCCGCCGCAACCCGGACAACCCTAACGAGGCAATCCGCATGGAGGCGGACCTCGGCCTCGATGACGGGCGGTGGGTCGCTCTGCTTAGCGGCCTGCGTGACGGAGACGAAGTTGTCCTCGACGGCGCATTCCAGCTCATGCTCGCGACCAGCGGGTCAATCCAGAAGGGTGGACACTTTCATTCCGATGGCGCCTTCCACGAAGGGGAGGACTAAGCCATGCTGAAAGCTGTCATCCGATTCTCGCTCCAATACTCCAGCCTCGTCCTCATCGCGGCGGTCATGATCGTCGGCTACGCCGGCTATCGGCTGCCTCGTATGAGCGTTGATGTGTTTCCCGAGCTGAACGCCCCGACCGTGACCATCATGGCCGAGGCGGGGGGGCTCGCTGCCGATGAGGTCGAGCAATACGTCACCTTTCCGATCGAGACCGCCGTCAACGGCATGACAGGCGTGAGGCGTGTTCGTAGCGCCAGCGCCATCGGCCTTGGAATCGTCTGGGTTGATCTCGAATGGGGCTCGGACCTCTACAACGCACGCCAACTCGTCGCCGAACGTCTCGTGACCGCCCGCGAAAACTTGCCAGACGAAGTCGAGCCGTTCATCACGCCGATCACTTCGATTGCGGGTGAGATCATGCTGATCTCACTGTCCTCTCCCGATGGCTCCGTAGGCCCGATGCAACTCCGCTCATTAGGAGAATTTGAACTCAGGACGAAAATACTCGCTGTGCCTGGCGTAGCCCAAGTTGTCGCCATTGGCGGCGAATTGCCCGAGTATCAGGTCAACGTTGATCAAGAACGCCTCCGGCTCTACGACCTAACAATCACCGACGTTGTAGAGGCCGCGGGTGGGGCCCACAGCACGGCTAGTGGCGGCTACCTAGTCAATGTTGATAGCTTCGAGATCCCGATCCGTCAGAAGAGCCGCGTCACACGCCCAGAAGACATCGCCAACACGGTCATCAAATACCACGAAGGTGTGTCGGTGACGATCGGGCAGGTCGCCGAAGTCATACTTGGACCGGCGATCAAACGCGGTACCGCCTCAGAGGGTGGTGAGCCCGCAGTCATCCTGTCGATCCAGAAATCCCCGGGTACAAACACGCTCGCGCTGACCGGCAATCTTGACGCCCTGTTCGATCAGCTCGAACCGACGCTTCCAAGCGGTGTCATGCTCAACCGCGATGTCGTCCGCCAGTCGCACTTTATCGACCGTGCGGTCCACAACGTCACCAAAGTGCTCGGGGAGGCGATCATCATCGTACTCATCGTGCTGATCCTGTTTTTAATGAACCTGCGAACCACACTCATCACGCTCACGGCGATCCCGATCTCCCTGGCTGTGGGCTTATTAATGATGGACGCGATGAATCTTGGATTGAATGTAATGACCCTGGGCGGGCTGACGGTTGCGATCGGCGTTCTCGTCGACGACGCGATCATCGATGTCGAAAATGTATTTCGCCGTCTTAAACAAAATCGAACAACGCCCGAGTCCGAACGACGCCCGTTCACAGAAGTCATATTTGATGCTAGCAACGAGATCCGCCCTGCAATGGTGTTCGCCACCGTCATCATTGTCATGGTCTTCGTGCCTCTGCTATTCCTGCAGGGGCTCGAAGGACGGTTCTTCCAGCCACTAGCGCTCACTTATATGATTTCGATCATGGCCTCACTTCTCGTCGCCTTGACAGTAGTCCCGGCCATGTGTCGGTTCTTGCTCAAAGGGCGATTGAGCGGCAACCACGAGGACCGCGACGGGTTCCTTGTTCGACAGCTCAAGCGTTGGTACGAGCCGTCGCTCAAAGCGGCTATCCGTTTTCGGGCGAGGGTGCTCGGTGGCGCAGGC
>CAYGNN010000110.1:0-2446 GCA_964351165.1 uncultured Phycisphaeraceae bacterium | reverse complement strand
GCATTGTCACTGCCGCGGCATTGCTCCTCGCGAGTACTTTCGGGAGTTCGTTCCTTCCATCCTTTAACGAGGGCACGTTCACTGTGTTCTTGCTTGCGCCTCCCGGCACATCCATCGTCGAGAGCGATCGCCTCGCGACCGAGGTTGAGAAGCAACTCGTCGAAATCGAAGGTGTGCGTTCCGTATCTCGCCGAACAGGCCGGGCCGAACGCGACGAGCACGCCGAACCGGTCAGCAACTCCGAGATCGAGGTCACCGTCGACTCGGGCAGCGATCGTTTTGAGATCCGCGAAGAGATCGACCGCATCCTCGGAGCGGTGCCCGGCATCACTACCATGGTCGGCCAACCTATCGAGCACCGTCTCAGCCATGTGCTGTCGGGCACGCCAGCGGCGATCGCCATCAATGTGTTCGGCGAGAACCTAACCGAGCTTCGCAACGTCGCCAAGGCCATCGAGGTCGAACTCAAGAGTCTTCCAGGCGCCCGCGATGTGAATGCAAACCGCGAGGTGATGATTACCTCGCTACCCATCCGATACCGGCACGCAGAGCTTGCAGCTGTTGGGCTCAGCCCAGCCGATGCCGCAGAGCAGGTCCGCGAGGCCCTCTATGGCGAGGTTGTGGACAAGGTCAATCAAGGCGTACGGCAGTACGACCTGATCGTCCGTCTTGCGCCTGAAGAACGCGAGTCGATCCAGCAGGTCCGCGACCTGCTACTCCGCGGCCGCGGCGGCGCTACGGTGCGCCTGAGCGATGTCGCCGATATCGGTCCAGAACGATCTAGCAATCTCATCACTCGGGAGAACGCCCAGCGCAAGGCGGTCGTTTCGCTCAATGTCGCTGAAGGCTCCAACCTGGGCGATCTCGTTGCCGAGGTCCAGGAGCGTGTCGATCCGATCATCCAAGAAGCCGGAATGACCGTCGCCTATGGCGGACAGTTTGAGGCCCAGCAATCCGCGTCACGCACGATCCTTGTCGCAGGATTCGTGGTAGTCGTCGTCATGCTCATGCTCCTCCAGGTCTCGACCGGCTCATTGCGGGCCGCGATGCTCGTGATGCTCAACATGCCGCTTGCTCTGATCGGTGGTATCGCTGCTATCTACATCACCGAGGGCGGCGGCGCCGTTTCCAATTCGCTCGCTCTTGTAGGCATCGGCGGGCCGTACATACCGCCCGTCGTCTCAATCGCGAGTTTGGTTGGCTTTATCACGCTGTTCGGCATTGCCGTGCGGAATGGCATACTGCTCATCAATCATTACAACCACCTGATGCAAATTGAGGGCGTGCCCTTGGGCGATGCCATTGTCCAGGGATCCATGGAGCGGCTCGTACCGATTCTCATGACCGCACTTGCCGCCTCGATGGGCCTCGTACCGCTGGCAATCGCGGCAGGCGAGCCTGGTAGTGAGCTGCTCGCGCCACTGGCCATCGTCACTCTCGGTGGTTTGCTCACTTCCACATTCCTGAACCTCTTCGTTGTACCGGCGGGGTATTCGCTTGTCTTCGGACAAAAAGCCGAGCGTCGGCCGTCCGTCCGTCCGTCTGTGTTTACTCGTCTATCCGGTTCGTTACGCCGGACTAAGACCGTCACTCCAAATGAGTCCTGATCATGAATGAATTCATCAAAAACCTCATCGCATTATTGTTCGTTTTCTTTGTCGCACAGGCTCTGCCTGGGTGTGGAAAGTCCTCTAGTCCGAGTTCCGGTGACATGCACTCGGTGGATGACGGCCATAGTCATGCGGAGGGGGAGCAAAGTGATCATCAAAGCCATGACCAAGCTGACGGTGATCTAGAAGAGCATGTCGACAACAGCCACGGCGGGATAGCATCGCTCCGTAAAATCACGATCGCAGGTACAAAGCTTGCTGTTTCTGCTTCCGGCGACATCATCACATCTACAGAAATAGATCTCGACATCGATGTTGAGGCCGGGCCGATACCCGCCGCCGTTCGCTATTGGATCGGTGACGAGTTCGGAACAGGTGCGCTGAAGTCCAAAGCCGACGGGCACGGAGACCATTTCCACGGTCAGATCGAAGTCCCAGCAAGCTTAGCCGGAGCGAGTTTGTGGATTGAAGTAGAGTCCGCCAGCGGTGAGCGGTCCCTGGGGTCCATGACACTGAAGTAGGCAAACAGAAAACATGGCAGTACAAATAGCGGAATATGGGACCAGGGAGTTTGTGTGCTATCCAGATGCCGTAGGCCGGCTTGTTTCATGCGGCAATCCTCCGCTCACGGATTTGAATCACGAGTTTGTAAAGCCTCGGATCGCCGCGGATCGATTGCCTATTGACTCGGATTTCTGGAATCACACCTCCCTTCTGTGCGTATCGCACGGGGACTGAGTGGCTTGCCGCTCTCACTTTCTCCGCCGGCGTGCACCCATCAAGTCCTGCATGCGGACGGAATTCGTTGTACCACAATTGGAACGCATCCAGCCGGG
>CAYGNN010000109.1:0-9413 GCA_964351165.1 uncultured Phycisphaeraceae bacterium | reverse complement strand
CAACGCCCGAATCACGCCCCGCTTCGCAGGGCTGACCACGTTCGGTCGCTATCCGCGGATCGAGGATGTCGAGAGCGCCAACGCACCGGTGGACTGGGCGATCTACGGCGTGCCCTTCGATACCGGCGTGACGTTCCGCCCAGGCGCCAGGTTCGGGCCGCGGGCGATGCGCGACGCTTCGCAGTACCTCAAGCCGCACCATCTTGAGCATGGGGTCACGATCACCGAGCTGCTGAGCATCGCGGATGCAGGCGATGCACCGGTGAAGCCTTACTCGTGCGCGGAAACGCAGGACGAGGCGCTGGCGTTCGCGAAGTCGCTCGGTGATGCAAAGCAGACGAGGCTCATGGCGGTGGGCGGCGATCATTCGATCGCGCGCGCCAACATGCGCGCCACGCACCAACGCCGCGGCGCGCCCAAAGGGGGGCTCGCGTGTATCCATTTCGACAGCCACCTCGACACGGTTGATTCGGTCTGGGACGAGAAGCTGGGGCACGCCTCGCCCTTCATCCGCGCGATCGAGGAGGGCGTGATCGATCCGCGGCGGATGGTCTCGGTCGGGATCAAGGGGCCGCTGAACACACCGAAGGACCTCGAATTCGCGATGGACCACGGCGTGACGCTGATCACCTACGCCGATTGGCGGCGGGACGGCCCGGACCGCTTGCGTGACTTCCTGACGAGGATCGCAGCGGAGGAGGCGTACCTGTCCTTCGACATCGACGTCGTGGACCCGGCCTTCGCGCCGGGGACCGGGACGCCGAGTGTGGGGGGGTTCACCTCCGCCGAGACGCTGGACCTGCTGCGGATGTGCAAGGGGGCGAACATCGTCGGTGCGGACGTCGTCGAGGTGCTCCCTGACCGGGATGTCTCGCAGATGACGGCGTTTCTCGCGAGCCACATCGTTTTCGAGGTCCTCGCGCTGGACGCCCTGCGGGTCGCCGGCGCCAGGGGCTGAAATCGCCCCAGCCTGATGCCCAACGAGGGGTGTCCACGCTCAACCTGAACAACCCTTCCGGAGACCGATCCGATGACCACCGCCAACCGAACGACCCTGATCCGCGCCGGCGCCCTCACGCTCGCCACCGCCGCCCTCACGCTCACCGGCTGCGTCTCCGGTTGGAACGAGGCGAAGTTCAAGGACACGCGCAACCTGCAGGCGCCCTACCTGGGCACGATGGGGCTCGACGTCCTGACCGCCAACGGCGCGATCGAGGTGCGCAAGGCCAGCAGCGACACCATCGAGATCACCGCGCTCGTCAAGGCGCGGACGCAGGAGCGCCTCGACAACACCTTCATCACCGCCAACCAGATCGACGATGACCTCGTCGTCCGCGTCGATTGGGCGGATGGCAAGCGGCTGAACAACGAGGGCTGCACCTTCACGATCGCGATGCCGGAGACGGAATCGATCACGCTGCGTTCCTCCAATGGCCGCCTGACCGTGTCGTCCCTCTCCGGCGTCGCGGACCTGCAGACCAGCAACGGGCGCATCACGGTGACCGATCACATCGGCGATGTCCGCGCGGATACGAGCAACGGCCGGATCACCCTCGAGTCCATCGATGGCTCCGTCTTCGCGGACACCAGCAACGGCCGCGTCCGCGTCTTCGAGGTGTCCGGTCCGGTCGAGGTGGACACCAGCAACGGCTCTGTCATCGTGCAGCTGACCGACAGCAACCCAGGCCCGGTCAACATCGATACCGGCAACGGTTCGGTCGTACTCGGCGTTGGCTCCGCCTTCGCCGGCTCGGTGAACGCGGATACGTCCAACGGCTCGGTGCACTGCGAAGCGCCGAACACCGGCTCGCACAAGCACAGCAAGGACCACTGGACCTTCAACTTCGAGGGCGAGGGGCGATCGGTCATCGACACCAGCAACGGGTCGATCAAGATCAAGCGCCGCGACGAGGTCACCGCCTCCGCGTACGAGTGAGCCGGTCGGTATTCAGCAAGCGATCAGTTTGAAGCGGTCGCCGAGGTCTTCGGCGGGCGGAGCGCGAGGATGAGCTCGACCTTCCCGGTCGGCTCGTCCAGTTCGCGCGCGATCTCCAGCGAGGCCTTGCCCTGATCGGCGAGGGCGTACACCTCAGCGGTCAGTGGGTCCATCGCGGTCGGTTGGATGGGCGAGGGCGCCGGCCTGGGCGCACCATCGGAACCACTGGCGCGCTCGAGGCGCTCCGCAGCCTCGTTCGCCTGCTGGATCAGGATCTCGAGCCTGGCGGCCTTGTTGTCCATGACCGCCGCGAGGCGCCTGGTGAGCTCTTCGGCGTCCGCCATGACGGCTTCGACGGAGGCCCGCGCCGCGGCGCTCGCCCTGGGGCTCTGCTGCTGCGATGCCTTGGAAGGGCGCTGCGAGCGGCGCATCGCGTCCTCGCGGACGCTCTGGATCCGCTCGCTGACCGACTGGCCCCGTTCGTGCGCCTGCCTGCGGAGTCTCCTGCGGAGCAGCACGAGTGTCGTGAAGCAGAGCAGGAGGACACCGACGGTCGCCATCATCTGGACCATGGTGGTCCCGCCGGATGCCTCCTGTGGGGCAGCGGCCAGGGTCCGGGTCAGCATGTGGGGGAGGCTCGTGGGCATCGGTGCGGCAGGAAAAAGTCGGGGCAGAAAAGCGTCTGGATAACCAGATGCATCGGTATCATGCGCCCATGACGATGACAAATCCAAGCGTCGATCTCGGCGCCTCGATGTTCACGAGCGGCAGAGACTCTACCCGGTCTTCGCTCCGGACGAACCCGGCGGTGCGCAACATCGTGACCGCCTGGCGCGAGCTGACCGATGGAGGGGCGCCGACACTCATCGCCTGCTCCGGCGGTTCGGACTCCGTCGCGCTGGCGCTGGCGCTCTGGAGCGCCAAAGCGCCGATCGCGCTGGGGCACGTCGTGCACGACCTTCGGCCCTCGGAGGAAGCGCTCGCTGACCGGGACCTGACGCGGAGGCTCGCCGAGGCGCTGGGGCGGCCGTTCATCGAGTCGTCGGTCCGCGTGGCAGGCCAGGGCAACGACGAGGGCGTCGCGAGGGTGAGCAGGTACGCGGCGCTGGCCTCGATGGCGAGCGGCGAAGCAATCCCATTCATCGCCAGCGGCCACCACGCGGACGACCAATTGGAGTCCATGCTCATGGCGATCGCTCGCGGCTCAGGGCTGGAAGGCCTCTCCGGTGTCGCGGCGTCGCGCGAGATCGAGCACGGCGTCACGCTGATCCGCCCCATGCTCTGGGTCTGCAAGGAGGACACGAAGGCGATCTGCAGGGCCGCTGGTGTGGAGTGGGCGCACGACACGACCAACGACGACACCGACCGGTTCCGGAGCGCTGTGCGCGCCGGGCCTGCACGGAAACTCACGAAGCTGCGCCCTGAGGCGCCGGCGAGCGCCGTGCGCGCCGGTGACCTCCTCCGCGATGCGGCGCTGCTGGTGCAGGACCGGGTAGAGGAGGTCTTCGGCGAGGCGCTGGAGTGGGACCGCAAGACGCTCCGCGGTGTGCGCGCGATCGTGCTGGGGGCTGGGCTCCGCGATGCGGCGCTGCGGATGACCGGCGGCGTCGGGGCGGACCAGTTCTCACGCCGGGTGATCGATCCGGTAACCAGGGCGATCCGCGACGATTCGACAGAGCCGCGTGACTTCCACTGGCCGCACGGCATCCGAGTCGTGGTGACAGCGCACCAGGTCGCGCTGACCTTTGATGACAACGAGGACCGCAACGATGCCTGATTCAGAGAACCCAACCATCCTGCTCGTCGGCCACTGCTTCCCGGACCAGATGATGCTCAAGGCGGCGCTCCGCGGCATCCTGGGCAGGCCCAACGTCGAGCAGGCGCACAGCGTTGCGGAGGTGGAAGATCGGCTCCCTGGCGCCGACCTGGCGCTCGTCAACCGCGTGCTCGATGGGGATTTCGCAGACGATAGCGGGATCGCTCTGATCGGTAAGTACGCGAGCGCTGCAAGGGCGCCGCTGATGCTGATCTCGAACTACCCGGAGTCGCAGGCGGAGGCGGAGGCTGTCGGCGCAGCGCCTGGATTCGGGAAGACCGCGATGTACGCGGAGGAGACTGCCGAGCGGATCAAGGCGGCGCTGGCGAAGGCGGGCGCCGGCTCCTGATCGGCGCGGTTGGTCATGCTCAAAACGAAAAACGCCCCGTCTCATCAGTGAGACGGGGCGTTGTTGTTGGTGCGTTGCTGATCCAGCGGGATCAGTTGTGGGCGGCGGCCGCCTCGGCCTCCTCGTCCTGCTCTGGGACGCAGAGGTAGCTGGATTCGAGCTCGACGCGGATCTTGTCCAGCGCCTTGTTCTGGATCTGGCGGACGCGCTCCTTGGTGACGCCGATGATCTGGCCGATCTGCTCGAGCGTCATGGGCTTGTCCATCGGCTCCTCATCGATGCCGAAGCGGTAGTCGATGATGGTGCGCTCGATGTCGGTCAGGTCCGCACGGTTGGCGAGGACGATCTGCTTGACCTCGTCGGCGGTGTCCTTCTGGACCTCGGTGCGCTTCTCCTCGAGGAAGTTGGAGCGCTCCAGCTTGGGATCAAAGTCGGTCGGGAACCGCTGGCGGTACTTGCTGAGCTTCATGCCCTGGCGGCTGAACGCCTTCAGGATCGCCCGGCAGGCGTAGGTCGAGAACTTGAAGCCGCGGCCGGCGTCGAACTTGTCCACCGCGCGGAGCAGCGCCATGTTGCCCTCGGAGACGAGGTCGGCGAAGTCCACCTCGCTCATGCGCGTCCGCTTGGCCATGGCCAGGACGAGCGCGAGGTTGGTCTCTGCGATCTGGATGCGGAGGCGCTCGGACAGGTCGTGCCAGCGCAGGATCTCGCGGGCCTGCTCGTCGGTGGGACGCTGGTCGGGCGAGGCCCAGACCGCTTCCTGCACCTGGAGGATGCGGCAGCGCGCGTAGTTGAACTGGTAGAACAGCACACGTTCTTCCGCGGCGGTCAGCAGGACCTGGTCCGACGACTTCTCGATCCGGCCCTTGCCGGGGCTGAGGTCGTCCATCACCGGGTGGTACCAGGAGGTGTCCGGCTTGCGGATGGGGGGCGCGTCGTCGTAGATGGCCTTCTCGGCGCCCGGCTCATAGAAGCAGGGGGAGTCGATGAAGTCCTGCGGCTTCAGCATGAGGCGCTTGAGGGTCGCCTCCTCATGAGCGCTGAGCGCGCGCGTCGTCGAGCTCTTGCCGGTCGAGGTGCGCGTGACGTTCACCCTGCGGCGACGGCGCATCTGCTCGAGCGGGGAGTTCGTGATCGGGTTGTTAAAAGAGGTGTTCATGGCTTCCATCTGACTGCGTGTGGTGACCGATGGCCGAACGATGTCCCCACGACCTCAACAAATGACGTGGCGGCATCAACCCTTCCAGGTGCGAGCCGTCGCGGCCTGGGAAGTCGGGTCGGTCGAGTTGTGAAACGAGCAAGAGAGAGAGGTTCGCGTCGCCAATCCATCGGCGAGACGCCTCCAGCGGCCACAATCACGGCGCTGGGGTGTCAAACACGATCGGTAGGTGTAAGGCAAATCCGTGGCCTTTGCAAGTAGATTCTCTGCTCTTTGATACGAAACAGGCGTCCGAGAGTTTGTGCTTTTTTCGATTCAGTCTAGGAATGGCTGAAAAATATCGAAATCAATATCCAAAAATTGTCAAAAACCGCCCTGGAAGCCTCGTTAAACCCCAGGGATTTCCCTTGGGACATCCTGGCCGCTTGCTCGGCCTGATTGACCCGGATCGGGGGCTCTCATAGCGTGATTCCGCAGGGCCGGCGGATGCTCCGGCCCGCACCGATTTCGTGCACGATCCCGCCGGGTTCCCGGCGTCACCAACCCAACTGATGGAGCAGAATCATGGCCTTTGAACTCCCCGCGCTGCCGTACGATTTCGCCGCCCTTGAGCCGCACATCGATGCGAAGACGATGGAGATCCACCACGGCAAGCACCACGCCGGGTACGTCGCGAAGGCCAACGCCGCCCTCGAAGGCACGCCTCTGGCTGATCTGACCTGCCCCTGGGACGCTTGCGGCAAGTTGCAGGAGCTCCCTGCGGACAAGCAGGGCGCCGCTCGCAACAACGTCGGCGGCCACGCCAACCACTCGCTCTTCTGGTCGATCATGGGCGGCGACGGCATGGGTGGCGCCCCGACCGGTGATCTGGCCGAGGCGATCAACAGCAGCTTCGGCTCCTTCGACAAGTTCAAGGAAGAGTTCGCCAACGCCGCGGCGACGCGCTTCGGCTCCGGCTGGGCGTGGCTGGGCGCCTGCGATGGCGGCAAGCTCGTCGTCTGCTCGACCGCCAACCAGGACAACCCGGTGATGAAGCCGCTGATCGGCGATGCCGCTGGTTGCGGCTGCAAGCCGCTGCTCGGTCTGGATGTCTGGGAGCACGCGTACTACCTGAACTACCAGAACCGTAGGCCGGATTACATCAGCGCGTTCTGGAACGTGGTGAACTGGAACAAAGTCGGCGAGTGCTTCTCGAAGGCGTGCTGCTGCGAAGCCTCGAAGGGCTGAGGCACGTCCGGGAACACATATTTCCGACAGTGGGACATCTGGGCATCGGATTCGTTGTTGGCATCGGCGCGAGATCCGTTAGGATTGGGCATCGCAATCCGCCAGCAGTCTGTGCGTTCGCGCATTCGTAGGCCGGGTGCTCTCATTAAGGAAATCAAAATGCTTCGAACAACCTGCCTGGGCTTGGTCTGCGCGCTCACGTTCACAACTGCTGCGACTGCAGAGACCGTCTCGATCGGCGCCAGCAAGGACAACACGCTCTTCGAGGACTTCCTGGGCCGATTCAGCAGCGGCGCGGGGCCCAGCCTCTTCGTCGGGATCACCGGCGGCGGCTTCATCCGCCGGGGTGTCGTGCAGTTCGATGTCGCTTCCGCGGTGCCTGCCGGCGCGACGGTCACCGGCGCGACGATGACGCTCTTCATGGACCGCACGCAATCCGGCGCGCAGGACCAGAACATGCACCGGCTGCTCATGGACTGGGGCGAGGCTGGCTCCGTCGCTTCCGGCGGCGGCGGTGGCGGCGGCGCGGCGCTCCCAGGCGATGCGACGTGGCTGCACGGGTTCTTCAACACCACGCTCTGGGTGAACGAGGGAGGCGATTACAACCCTGCGATCTCCGCAGCGCAGAGCGTTGGCGGCATCGGTTCGTACTCGTGGAGCAGCGCGCAGCTGGCGGCGGACGTGCAGGACATGCTCGATAACCCAGGCGACAACTTCGGCTGGATCATCATCGGTGTCGAGCTGGGCGGCGACACAGCCAAGCGCTACGCGACCAAAGAGAACAGCTCCGCGATCAACCGGCCGCGGCTTGAGATCGAATACACGATGGCTGCCGAGTGCGTCGGTGACATCAACGGGGATGGTGTCGTTGACACCGCCGACCTGGGCATCCTGATCGGGCAGTTCGGGACCGCAGGTCCGGACGGTGATCTCAACGGCGATATGGTCGTGGATACGGCCGACCTCGGGATCCTGATCGGCGCGTTCGGGACGCCCTGCCCCTGATCACACGGCTTTGATGATGACCGCGGTCAGGTCGTCGTTCTGCGCGACGCCGGCGCCGAACGTGCGCACCTCGTCGTAGTACGCCTTGATCATCTCGTCAGGTTGCAGGTGCGCGTTTCGCTTGACAGCGTCGATCATGCGGTCGGTCCCGAAGAGCTGGCGGTCGGCGTTGGCCCACTCGAAGAAGCCGTCGGTGGCGAGCACGAGCGTGTCGCCTGGCTCGAAGCGGATCACGCGGGGATCTGTGTACTTGACATCGGGATCGACGCCGAAGGGGAAGCTGTCGGCGTCCCAGTTGTGGACCTCGCCGGTCTTCGCTTCGTAGAAGAGCAGGGGGGCCTGACCTGCGGAGAGCATCTCCATCGTGCGCGTCCTGGGGTCGAGGACGCAGACAGCGGCGGTGACGAACCGGCCGTCTGGCGTGTCGGCATCGAGGAACCGGTTCATGTTTGCGAGGACTTCCGCGAGCGTGATCCCTGGGTGTGCCGCGGCGGCTCGGAGGTACGCCCTGAACGCGGCGGTGATGAGGGCCGGTCCGATGCCGTGGCCGGTGACATCGGCGATCGCAGCGAGGACGTTCCCTGAGGGGAGCGCGCGGAGGTCGTAGTAATCGCCTCCGGTCTGCTCTGCCGGCTGGTTCCAGCCTGCGATCTCGAACCCTTCAACAACCGGCGGATGCTTGGGGAGCAGCCCCTGCTGGATGTGCCTGGCTGTTTCGAGGTCGCCCTCGACCTTGGCGCGGTGGGCCTGCTCGATCGCGAGGCGATGGACGTTGGTGCGCAGCTCGTCGGTCATGGTGTTGAAGCTCTGCGCGAGTTCGCCGATCTCGTCGCTGGTGGTCACGCCTTCGACGTGCGCGTCGAGGTCGCCCCCTGCGACGCGGAGCACAGAGGCGCGGAGCCTCTCGACCGGCCTGGTGATGCGCCCTGCGACGAACCAGATCGCGCCGATGATCAGCGCGAGCGTCACCGCCAGCGCGACAGCGCCCAGCGCGATCGCGGAACGGACCGGCGCGAGCGCTTCACGCTGGGAGATCACCGCGAGGAAGGTCCAGCCGTTGGACCTGATCGGCGCATAGAAGACCCATTGCGTGCCGCTGCGGTCTTCGGTCTCGGCTTTCCAGCCATCGAGGACGGTCACGCCTGAGCTGCCGTCGAGCATCCCGTCGATCGCCTCGACGAGGTCCTGCCTGCCGAGTTCTCGCGGCAGGTCATAGAGCGAGCGGTTCAGGATGTCGTCGGGGTTGGCGCTGGAGACGAAGACACCGTCGGGTGTGACGATCGCGAACTGCTGCTCCGCGAGGATCTGCTGGCCGATCTGCTCCTGGAAGGTCGGGAGCATGATGTCCACGGTGGTGATGCCGCGGAAGGGGCCGCCTGCGCCTTCGTAGAAGGGGGCGGAGTACGTGACCATCAGCACATCGCCGGCGCCCTCGTCGAAGTAGGGATCGGTCCAGAGCCCCCGGTTTTCCGCCTTCGCCCTGCCCCACCACTGGTAGGTCGGGTCGGCGTACCAGTCGTACACCGCGCGGTCGATGTTCATGCGGTTGAGCGCATTGCCGGCGCGGTGGACGTAGGGGCTGTAGAGGTCCGCCGCGTTGGGGTGCGAGCCTGGCTCGAAGGCCATCGCAGCGCCGTAGATGGCGTCGTTCTGGAGCGTGTTGGCCTCGAGGACCGCGAAGATCTGTTCCTCGGTGATCGCCGGTTCAACCGTGACGTGGTTGGCGGTCGTCTGCGCGATGGATGCGGTCTCGCGGAAGGCGGCGTCGAACTGCGCCGCGTAGTTCCGCGCCAGGCGTGAGGTCTCGCGTTCGACATCATCGCGCGCGACGCGCGAAAAGTGCCCGAGCGTGAGCCCCAGCCCTACGAGGTAGATCACCAGGGTGGGGAGCCCGATGAGGACCAGCATTTTGGTTCGGAGC
>CAYGNN010000108.1:0-9447 GCA_964351165.1 uncultured Phycisphaeraceae bacterium | reverse complement strand
GCGACGCGGCGGACGCTGGGGCGGGCGGATGTGTCGGCGTCGCAGCTGTGCCGGACGATCACGAGGGTGCGCGCGCAGCGGTGGCCTGATGTGGCGGACGAGGCGCCGATCGACATGACGATCCGGATCGGGGAGGTGGATCACTGGGTCGCGCTGCGGCGGAACCGGGCGGTGGGGCTGCGCGAGGCGGCGCACTGGCACGCGCAGCTGCGGCCTCTGACTGGATCGCTGACTGGGGGGAACACGCTGCCTGCGGTGGAGGAGCTGGCGGACGAGCGGGTAGCGCGGGCGCTGGCGGCGATCCACGATGGGTTCGCTGGGGCGATCAATCTGGATGCGATCGCGGAGGCGGCTGGTTTGAGCCCCCACCATTTCCACCGGCTGTTCACGAAACTCGTGGGGATCTCGCCCAAGCGGTACACGACGATCAAGCGGATGCAGGTGGCGCGCTGGCTGCTGCGGACGACGCGGGAGCCGATCGGTGCGATCGGTGTTGGGGTGGGGTACGCGACACCGGCACACTTTGCTGCTGCGTTTAAGAGTGTGGTGGGGATGACGCCGCGGGATTACCGGTTGGGGTGAGTCTGGCGATGCGGGGACGCGCGTCTTAGAAGACCGGCTTGCTGATGGCGAAGTAAACCAGCCCAGCCCCGATCAACAGCATCAGTGCGATCAGGATCAGCGCCCAGCGGGTTTTCCTTGGGCTCAGGTCCGGGCCAGCAAACGACCAGAAGCGGCAGTACTGATCCGCGAATTCCCTGAATCGGGATCCGCCTGTGAGGTAGATCAGCGAAACCGCGAACAGTATCCCTGTCCAAACAAGCCCTTTCCGAGCGTCAGGGTCGTTGATCCCGAAGGAGACGATGGCAATAGCAAGAGAAACAGAAACGATCAGGAAGCCGACCGCAACTCTTTGATCCTTCTCAAGCTTCATCATCCAGTTCCGCGCCAGGGTATCCTTGCAATTTGCATACTGCTGCCTCAACGAGTGTAAAGGAACAGTTCCGATGGCGATGACATGGCTGATTACTGGCGCGAACCGCGGGATCGGGTTGGAGTTGGCGACGCAGTTGTCGGCTCGGGGGGACACGGTGTTCGGGACGGCTCGGGATCCTGGGGCAGCGGATGAATTGCGCGCGGTTGCCGAGCGGGTGTTTGCGTTGGATGTGACAGATCAAGGTGGCGTCGAGCGGCTGGCGGCGGATCTGGAGGGGGTTTCGCTCTGCGGGCTGATCAACAACTCTGGGTCAGCGCCGGTGAAGTCATCCCTTGCGGAGCTGGATCTCGATGGGCTGGAGCGGGACCTGGCGATCCACGCGATCGGTCCGGTGCGTGTCACGCAGGCGCTGCTGCCCAACCTGCTGGCGGGGAAACGGCGCTTGGTTGTAACGCTCTCGAGCGAGCTGGGGTCCAACGAGATCGCGCGGGGGAGCGTGTACTACGCCTACAAGATGGGCAAGGCGGCGGCGAACATGTTCACGAGCACGCTGGGGACGGACCTCAAGGGCGAGGGGTTCACGTGCCTGGCGATCCATCCGGGGTGGGTGGCGACGCGGATGGGCGGGGAGTCGGCGCCCTTGACGCCCTCTGAGAGCGCCGCGGCGATGATCGGGGCGTTCGATGGGGCCTGTCCGGGGAGATCTGGGGCGTTTGTGGACCGGTTTGGGGAGCGGATGCCTTATTAGTAGTGGGATGGGCGGTTTTCGGCCTACGCAGCGGGGTCCGATCGCGGTAAGATGACCGCTGGGCCGGGTTTCGGCGGTTGTCCTGTTGGATGCCGACGGCGTGGCAACCCGGTCCGCTTTTTCTGCGTACTGATCCGGTCGTGGTCTGGTGGCGGGTTCCTGTCTGCCGGCCTCGGATGGATCGTGCTCCGCTGCTGGATGTTTGCTGCGGATGCGCTGCCTGCTGTTCCCCCCCACCGCCTGCGTCCTGCGTGGGCGATTGGATGTTGCTGGAAGGACCCTGCTCTCATGACCCCTGTTGAGTCCCCCCCCTCTGGTGAGTCGGTCACCGGTCACTGCACGCTCGACCCTGACGCGAAGCACGATCCGCACGCGACGCGGCTCGGGAAGTTCCTCAAGGCGTGTATCTCCTTCGGCGCTTCCGATCTCCTTGTCAAAACGGGCAAGGCGCCTGTGGTGCGGCTCCGCGGCGAGCTCAAGACGCTCGACACCGATCCGGTGACGATGGAGGAGTACAAGCAGATCTGCGACCACATCCTGACGAAGGAGCAGTGGGACGACCTGCACAAGTACGGCTCGGTCGATTTCGCGTACGACTACTCCGAGCGGGAGCGGTTCCGTGTGAACCTCTTCATGACGCGGGGCAAGCTGTCGATGGCAGCGCGTCTCATTACGAGCGATATCAAGCGGTTCGAGGACCTGTACCTGCCGCCGATCATGTCGGAGATCGCGATGCAGCCGCAGGGGATCGTGATCCTGGCTGGTGTGACCGGCTCCGGTAAGTCCACGACGATCGCGTCGATGCTCAACTACATCAACGAGCACAAGGCGGTGCACATCGTCACGATCGAGGATCCGATCGAGTACATCTTCGAGGACAAGAAGGCGACGATCCACCAGCGTGAGATCGGGATCGACTGCCTGGACTTCAAGATCGCGCTGCGTGCGCTGGTTCGTGAGAACCCTGACGTGGTTCTCGTGGGTGAGATGCGCGACGCGGAGACGTTCGAGGCGGCGCTGCACGCGGCGGAGACCGGTCACCTGGTCTTCGGGACGATCCACGCGTCGAGCGCGCCGCAGACGTTCCAGCGGATCTACGACCTGTTCAAGCCTGAGGAGCGGGAGCAGGTCCGGAAGATCATGGGGTACCAGATGCGGGCGATCGTGTACCAGAAGCTGCTGCCGACGCTGCACAAGGACATCCCTCGGATTCCTGCGGTGGAGATCCTGATCAACAACGGCGTTGTGCGGAAGTACATCCTGGAGGGTCGCGAGGGCGAGCTGCAGGAGATCCTGCTGACGCAGGAGGCCCAGAAGACCGGCATGATCGACTTCAACGGCTGCCTTGTGAAGCTTGTTGAGGAGGAATACATTCACATGCGGACGGCGATGGACGCGACGCCGAACGCGGACGAGCTGTCGATGCGGCTCAAGGGGATCGGTTGATCCCCCGGACCGGCGGCGCCTGATCCTGCATTTCCCTTCAAGACTCCCCCCGGCGCTTCGCACGAGACGGCGCCACGCGATACGCAACTATGACCAACGCTTTTCTGACGCTCACCACGCTCGCTGTTGACGCCGATCCGGTGTTCCTCGTTTCGGCGTGGAAGCCGATCCTGATCGTGATCCCGTTCATCGGTTGGGCCTGGGTGGTTTCGACTGTGTTCGATTCGGACGCCCGGCGGTTCCTGATCGGTGCGAAGGTGTGGAACCCGGTGCACATCGGGCTCGGGCTGCTGGCGCTGGGCGTCGTGCTGTTCTTCCCCAACTTCCTGATCGGGTTCCCTCTGATGCTGGTGATCCTGGGGGCGGACCTCGTCGCGTATGCGCTCAAGCGGAACGCCTCGCACCGCGTCCCGGAAGACCTGAAGTGGTCGATGAACCTGGCGAAGATCAAGGAGCAGATGAACGAGCGGAAGGAAGCGAAGCTCGCCAAGGGTGTGACGCTCGGCTTCCGCGGCCCCAACGGGCTTGTGGCGCCCCCTGAGCGCGGAACGCCTGAGTACGACGTGCGGATCGCTGCGGAGGCGCTGCTGATCGACGCGATCGGGGCGAGGGCCTCGCGGATCGGCATCGCGCCAGGCAAGGATGGCAACTACAACGTCGCGCTGACCATCGACGGCGTGCGGCGTGCGGCGGACCCGATCCCTGCGGAGCGGGCGCTCTCGATCGTTGACTTCATCAAGGGCTGCGCCGGGCTCGACGTGAAGGACCGGCGCCGGAAGCTGCGGGCGAAGGTCGCGATCGAGCAGGGCGCGACGAGCCGTCCGCTGCTGGTGGCGACGAGCGGCTCGACGGACGGCGTGAAGATGACGGTGATCTTCGATCCGGAGTCGCAGGTGAACCACCGGATCGAGGAGCTGGGGCTGATGCCCAAGCAGCTCGACGAGCTGAAGGCGATCATCCTGCAGCAGGAGGGCGTGGTGCTGCTCGCCTCGCCCCCGGCGAACGGCCGGACGGCGACGATGTACGCGCTCGCTCGGGATCATGACGCCTACACCCAGAACATCCAGACGCTGGAGATCGAGCCTTCGACTTCGATCGAGGGCATCCGGCACAACATCTACGACCCGATGAGCGGGGACGCGACGGATTACGCGACGACGCTGCGGTCGATCCTGCGGCGCGACCCTGACGTGGTCTTTGTCGCGGAGCTCCCGGACGTGGACACGGCGAAGGAGATCGTCAAGGCGGACCAGGAGCGGACGCGGACGTTTGTCTCGCTCCGGGCGGAGTCGGCGCTGACGGCGGTGCAGACCTTCGCCAAGGCGGTCGGCGAGACGAAGCCGGTCTCCGATGCGCTGACCGGCGTGATCGCGGTGCGGCTGATCCGCAAGCTGTGCGCGAACTGCAAGGTGGAGTACACGCCGCAGCCTGAGATGCTCAAGCGGCTGGGCACGACGCCTGAGAAGACGAAGAGCCTCTTCAAGCGAGGCGGTCAGGTGCTGGTCAAGGGCAAGGAGGATATCTGCCCGGTGTGCCAGGGCTCCGGCTACTTCGGGCAGGAGGGCGTCTTCGAGGTGTACCAGATCGGTTCGGAAGAGAAGCAGCCGCTGTCGAACGGGGATCTCTCGGGGTTCCGCAACGCGATCAAGCGGAAGCGGCTTCCCTCGATCCAGGAGGCGGCGGTGTACAAGGCGCTGACCGGCGTGACCAGCGTGGAAGAGGTCGCGCGGATCACCGGTGGCTCTTCGTCGAAGTCGAAGAAGAAGACCGGGGCGTCGTCTTCGGGCAAGCCTGCGGCGGCGGGCTGAGAAACAGAACACTTGCGGCGCTGATCGGCGCTGTCTGAGAGGTCTTTGCAATGGTCATTGTCATCAACCTGATCGTCATCGTGATGGTCGCGTTCATCGCGTACATGTGGTCGCAGGAGGGCTTGTTCTCCGCGTTGATCCACTTCCTCTGCACGCTCATCGCAGGCGCGGTGGCGCTGGCGGTGTGGGAGCCGCTGGCGTATGTCATGCTCGGCGTGCGTGACGACATCGCGTGGTCGATCAGCCTGGCGCTGCCCTTCCTGATCACGCTGGTTCTCCTGCGTGTGATCATGGACAAGGCGATCCCGACGAACATCAAGTTCTCACCGGTGACGAACCTCGTCGGCGGCGGCGTCTTCGGCGTCGGCTCCGGCGTGCTGGCGATCGGGTTCCTCGTGATCAGCATGGGGTTCCTGCGGCTGCCCTCGGACTTCCTGGGGTACAAGCCGATCACGTATGACGGCAACGGGAACCTGACTCGGAGCGGCGGCCTGTGGCTGCCTGCGGACAAGCTGACGGTGTCGCTGTACGAGCGGCTGAGCATGAGCGGGTTCGCGACCTCGACGCCGCTGGCGGTGATGTCGCCAGGCATCCACGAGCAGGCGGCGCTGATGCGGATCACGTTTGATGATCGCGGGCGGACGACGATGACGCCTGAGGATTTCCAAACTATTGGGCGGTACACGGTCGAAGCGCCGACCCCTGCGGAGCTCTTCCAGGATTCGCAGAGCGATCGGCCGCAGTCGGCGCTGAACCTCGACGGCGATCCCTACACCCCCGGCACGCGGCTGGAGGGTTTCGTGATGCAGTTCCAGCCTGGCGCCAAGGAGAGCGGCGGGCAGGTCGTCTTCGGGGTTGGGCAGGTTGTGCTGCTGTACACCGATGCTGATGGGAACCCGAAGCGTTCGCTGCCTGTGGCGATGGTCACGCAGTCGCGCGATGGGCAGTCCAATGGGCGGTTCCGGTTCGACGCTGAGGAGGTCTTCCTCGCTTCGGTCGGCGCTGCGAGCAAGGCGACGATGGCGTTCGAGTTCCCGTTGCCCGCCGGCTCGACCGCGGACTATGTCGTGGTCAAGAACATCCGTGTGCCGGTGGACCAGTTCGGCACGCTGGGGATCAGCGGCGGTGAGCAGGGCGTGGTGACAACGGCGCAGCGCGACGCGGCGATCGATGGCGGTCAGATTCTTGTCGGCGCTGCGGCGGTTGCGGTCGGCGGCGGCGATGCCGCAGCTGGTGGCGGCAGCGTGCCGATCAAGCTCGGCGGGACGCGGATCTCTGGCATCGACCAGCAGGAGCTGCACAGCTCCGGCGTGAGCGTGAACAACCGGCTGACCGCGATCTTCAGCAAGTCGAGCCGCGGCGGGCTTGAGCTGAATGAGGAGAACGAGATCGTCCGCGGCGAGAACACGTTCGCCCCTTCGGAGATCACGAATGATGTCCCAGCGAGCCTGCGCGTGGACAGTTTCTTCACCGAAGGCAACACCACGCTAGTGCAGATCGATGTCAGCCACGGGAAGCGGCTGGCGCTCTCCAACCTTGGGCAGGCGTACGCCCAGACGCTGCTGCTGACCGGATCGATCCAGCTCCGCGCGAGCGGGAAGCCCCCCTACGACGTGGTCGGGTACATCTTCAAGAACGACCGGGGGACGACGATCAAGTTCGACCGGGCGAACCCGATCACGCGGTACAACGATCTGCCCAAGCTCAGCGCGAGCAAGCCCAACGACCGGCTGACGCTGCTGTTCCTCGTCGACAAGCAGCGGGACGTGCAGATCGAGACGCTGCAACTTGGGCCTGAGCCCATCGCGACCTTTGCGCCGCCGCTGCCGTCGATGCGTTGAATGCCGCGGTACATCAAGAATAAACAACCGCCCGGGCGTGCTGCTCGGGCGGTTGTCGTTTTGATCTCTGGATGTGCCGGCCGGGCCGGTGGTTGATCAGATGTCGGCTTCGGCGGGGACGCGCATCTCGCGTTCCTTGGGCGCTTCGGCCTCGGCGCCTGCGGCGCCCTTCTCGATCAGCTCGCCGTCCTTGTCGAACTCCATGTCCTCGCGCTCGTCGAGGTGCAACTCGCGGTCGGGGACGACCTCGAGCTTGATGTCGGCTTCGAGGTCCTGATCCAGGCGGATGTGGATGTCGAAGGAGTCGATGCGCTTGATCGCGTTGGGGAGGCGGACCGAGCGGGGCGTGACGGGGTAGCCGGCGTTGGTGAGGGCCTCGGCGATGTCGTTCTGCGTGACGGAGCCGTACAGGTGGCCGGCGTCGTTGCAGGAGCGGACGAGGGTGAGCTCGGCGCCGTCGAGCTTGTCGATCATCTGCTCGCGGTTGGCGCGGAGGGCGAGCATTTCCTTCTCGGCTTCGGCGCGCTTGCTGGCGAGGTCGGCGATGGCCTCATCGGAGGGGGTCATGGCCATGTCGCGGGGGAGGAGGTAGTTGCGGGCGTAGCCCATCTTGACCTCGACGACATCGCCAACGATCCCGAGGGAATCGACGTTCTCGGTGAGCAACAGCTTGATGGTTTTCGACATTGGGTCGCTGTCCTTTCAAGGGGTGAAAGTTGAGGAGCCTTCGCCGCCGATTGCGGGTTGGCCCCAACGGGGATGTGATCCTGCTGGGGCGGCTGGTCGCCGGGCCCTGCGGGAGGTTGCGATGATAGGCGCCTGGATCGGCTCCGAGAACCGGCTTGGGATGGCCGAAATCGGCGGTTTGGCCTTCAAACGGCGGGCTCGGGCTGGTAGTTTCGTAGTGCATCGACGCGACATGCAACCACCTGCCTTCGATCGGGGCCTCCGGTCAGGGGCGTCACCCCAGAGGGACCACCGCTATGCAGCACGCTCGGATTCTGACTGTCTTCGCGCTCGCCGGGCTCTGCCTGGCCGGCGACTCGATCGGCGCCCTGAAGTTGGTCGGGTCTGTCGCGGAGACGGACTTCGATGTCCCTACGACGGCTGGCGCTGCTCGCGTGGTGACGTTCTCCGGCGTGACGGAGCCGGTCGTCGGGATCGGGCTGCGCGCGCGGTACACGACGGTGCAGGGTGACTTCAAAGACGGGCTCGGCCCCTGGTCGCTGGACGTGACGATGCAGGCGACGTCGCCCTCGAGCGATGTCAGCAGCGTCTTCAATCCCATCAGCGGCGATGTCACGATCGCGGATTACCCGCTGCAGGATGGCTCGCAGGTGTACGGGGCCCCGGTCGCTGGCAACGGGATGTGGACGTTCGACTTCGGATCGACGGAGCCGCAATCGAACTGGACGTACGGGCTCCGCAATGTTTCGTACTACCTGTTCGGCGAAGCGCCGGACGTGACGTGGACGGGGCAGGCGACGCCTGTCGAGGGGCAGGACTGGAACCGCCCCTTCTTCATCGAGGGGATCAGCGGGCAGGGCCCTGTGCGGTACCACGCGATGGCGTTCACCGTCGATGTCTCCGGCGTGTATGAGTTCAGCAGCGTGCTGTCATCGGGGAACAATCATTTCTCGTACATCTACCGCGATGCGTTCGTTCCGGCTGACCCCCTGGCGCACCTGCTCGATTACGGGCTCGGCAACGGGTTCGGCCACAACGGCGATCCCTCCGGGACGTCGAGTTTTTCGGCGTACCTGGATGGCGGCTCGGAGTACTTCTTCGTGACGAGCCAGTGGGCTGCGTCCTCGCCGATCGAGACAGCGGACAACATGATTGTCGGCCCTGGGACAGTCTCGGAGGTGGGGATCTGCAGGGCAGATGTCAACGGCGATGGCTTCGTGGACACGGCGGATCTCGGTCTGCTGATCGCCGGGTTCGGGTCTGCGGATCCGCTGACGGATGTCAACAACGATGGCGTGACGGACACGGCGGATCTCGGGATCCTGATCGGGGAGTTTGGGCAGAACTGCCCTTGAGTTAACCCTGCGTTTCGGCACGACACGTTGATGCAAAAACAGCGTCGCAAGGCCAATCGGCGTTGCGACGCTGTTTTTCGTGCTTGTTCGTTGATTCGTTGTTGCGCGGCGCGGTGTGTTTAGTCGCAGCTGTCGCCGAATTGTTCGATGAGGATGCCGAGGTCGGCGGTGTCAACGACGCCGTCGCCGTTGATGTCGGCGCTGGGGCAGGTGGGACCGGCGATCTTGAAGAACCCTGTGGAGGTCTGCTCGAAGGCGCGGAGTTCGGTCTCGACGTAGTACTGCACGCCTTGCGTGAGCGGGATGTTCACGGAGCCGGTGTCGCCGTGAGTGGCGTAGTCGTACTCGAAGAGGAGCGAGATGTTGGTGACATCGCGGAGCAGGAACTCGCGCTCGCTGGGGTCGATGCCGGGGTTGAGGTCCCAGGAGAGCGTGATGTCGGTGTCGGTATCGACGCCGAAGTTGGTCATGAATTCGAAGTAGCCGAAGGACTCGGTAGCGCCCTCGGTCATCGTGCCTGAGATTTCGTCGGCGCTCAGGTTGACGTCGACCTGATTGGCTCCGGCGATCGAGGCGCTGGCGGTGGTCGGGCCGACGGCGGCGCCGATCTCGAAGTCTTCGATGA
>CAYGNN010000107.1:5180-9500 GCA_964351165.1 uncultured Phycisphaeraceae bacterium | reverse complement strand
GTAGAGGTCGTTGCCCTCGCGGGTACGCTCGCCGACCCCGGCGAAGACCGAGTAGCCACCGTGGGTCTTACCGACGTTGTTGATGAGCTCCATCAACAACACGGTCTTGCCCACGCCGGCGCCGCCGAACAGGCCGATCTTGCCACCGCGTCGGTAGGGCGCGAGCAGGTCGATGACCTTGATGCCGGTGACGAAGGGCTCGACCGTCACCGACTGGTCGGTGAACTCGGGGGCGGCACGGTGAATCGGACGGTGCTCCTCGGCGCCGATGGGGCCCTGCTCGTCGACCGGGTCGCCGGTGACGTTCATGATGCGGCCGAGGACCTTCTTGCCGACGGGCATCATGATGGGCGCGCCGGTGGAGCGCACTTCCATGCCACGGACGAGACCGTCGGTGCTGTCCATGGAGATGGCGCGCACGGTCTTCTCGCCGAGGTGCATGGCGACCTCGCACACGAGGTTGTCGGGCTTGTCGTTGATCGAGGGGTTGGTGATGTTGACCGCGGTGTTGACCTCGGGCAGCTCGGTGTCGAACTCGATGTCGACGACGGGGCCGATGACCTGAGTCACGCGACCGACGACCTTGGCCGCGCTGCTTTGCGCCGCGGGGGCCGGAGCCGAGGGCTTGGGCGCGCCACCAAAGAGGCCTCCGGCGGGCGGGGCGACGGGCGAGCTGCCGCTGGCCGCCGGCGGCACCACCGGGGCGCTCGGCGCGGGCGTTCCACCCGAGGCGGGCGGCGGGGCGAACAGGGAATCACTGGGCTTGTTGGGATCGGACATGGTGGATGCCTGGTTTCGACAAGAAGTCCTGAAGGCGACGGAGGGTCGGTGCGCGAGAGTCGACTAGCCCTTGAGGGCTTCGGCGCCGCCGACGATCTCCATGAGTTCTTTGGTAATCGCGGCTTGGCGCTCGCGGTTGTACAAAAGGGTGAGTTCGTCGATGAGTTCGCCCGCGTTGTCGGTGGCCGAATCCATGGCCTGACGACGGGCGGCGAGCTCGGCCGCGGCCGAGTTGAAGAAGGCCTGCTGCAGCTGGGTCTCGACGGAGACCGGCACCAGGTGATCGAGGACGGCGGCGACGTCGGGCTCGTACTTGCGCACGGCCGCGCCGGCCTCGCCCTCGGCCGTGCCGGGGTCCACCGGCAAAAGGCCCTCGTCGACCACCTCTTGGGTGATCACGTTCTTGAACTTGTTGAAGACCAGGTGGACGCGGTCGACCGCGATCTCGTCTTCGCCCAAGAACATGTTGGCTACCTTGTGCATGACCTCGCGCGAGGTCGAGACCACCGTCTCCGGGGTCGGGGCGTCGATGGCCAGCACCGGCTTGAAGTCACGGTGCTTGAGAAAGGCGGCGCCCTTCTTGCCCACGCAGATGGCCACGACCTTGCGACCCTCGCGGGCGCCGTCTTCGAGCAGGCGCACGGCCTTGCGCGAGGCGTTGGTGTTGAAGCCACCACACAGACCGCGGTCGGAGGTCACGAGCACCACGGCCTCGGCCGTGACCTCGGGGCGGACGGTCATCAAGGGATGCGCCGCCGCGACGTCGTCGACCTCGCCCACCGCCGCTTGCACGACATCGCGCATGCGATCGCCGTACTCGCGGGCCCGCTCCATCGCCGACTGCGCCTTGGCCAATCGCGCGGAGGCGATACGGCTCATGGCCTGCGTGATCTTGCGGGTGTTCTTGACCGCCCCGATGCGGCTGCGGATTTCTTTGAGGTTCGCCATGACGCGGTTCCCAGGGGACTAGCTGACGCGCCTCACTTGGCGGGCGACCAGGTGGTCTTGAAGGCTTTGATGGCCTCTTCGAGCTCGGGGGCGATCTCTTTGGACTTGCGCTTGGCTTTGCGGATGTCCTCGAGGATCGTGGCGCGCTCGGTCTTCATGTAGTTGTGCAGCGCCTCTTCGAACTCGGCGATGTCCGTCAGGGCGACGTCGTCGAGGTAGCCCTCGGTGCCCGCGAAGATCGAGACGGCCTGGAAGGCCACGTCGAGGGGCTGGTACTGCTTTTGCTTGAGCAGCTCGACCATGCGCTGACCACGGGCCAGCTGCTGGCGGGTGGACTCGTCGAGGTCCGAGGCGAACTGGGCGAAGGCCTCGAGCTCGCGGTACTGCGCCAGCGAGGTACGCAGCGGACCGGCCCACTTCTTCATGGCCTCGATCTGGGCCGAACCACCGACGCGGGACACCGAAAGACCGACCGAGATGGCCGGACGGATGCCGCGGTTGAACAGGTCGGTCTCCAAGAAGATCTGACCGTCGGTGATGGAGATGACGTTGGTCGGGATGTAGGCCGAGACGTCGCCGGCTTGGGTCTCGATGATGGGCAGCGCCGTCAGCGAGCCACCGCCCTCTTTGGCGGAGAGCTTGCAGGCGCGCTCGAGCAAGCGGCTGTGCAGGTAGAAGACGTCGCCGGGGTAGGCCTCACGACCGGGCGGACGACGAAGCAGCAGCGAGAGCTGGCGGTACGCGACGGCCTGCTTGGAAAGATCGTCGTAGACGAGCAGGGCGTGCTTGGGGGTCTTGCCCTTCTTGCCGTTCCACATGAAGTGCTCGCCGATCGTGCAACCGGCGTAGGGGGCGATGTACTGGAGGGGCGCCGGGTCGGAGGCGCCGGCGGAAACGACGACGGTGTAATCCATCGCGCCGTTCTCACGCAGCGTCTCGACAACACCGGCGACGGTCGATTCCTTCTGGCCGACCGCGACGTACACACAAACGACGGCCTCATCGGTGCCCCAGAACTGCTTCTGGTTGATGATGGTGTCGATGGCGATCGCGGTCTTGCCGACCTTGCGGTCGCCGATGATCAGCTCGCGCTGGCCGCGGCCGACGGGGATCATCGAGTCGATCGCCTTGAGGCCGGTCTGCATGGGCTCGGTGACGGGCTGACGGGCGGCGATGCCGGGGGCGATGATGTCCACCTTGGCGCGCTCGCTGGTGGCGATGGGCGCGCCGCCGTCGATGGCTTCACCGAGCGGGTTGATGACTCGGCCGAGCAGTTCTTCGCCGACCGGGACGTCGAGCAGGCGGCCGGTGGACTTCACCGTGTCGCCTTCGCGGATCTGCAGGTAGTCGCCGTAGACAACGGCGCCGACGGTGTCGAGTTCGAGGTTGAAGACCTGGCCCATGACGGCGCCTTGATCGGTCTGGAACTCGAGCAGCTCACCGGCCATCGCCTTCGAGAGGCCGTAGACCTGGGCGATACCGTCACCGACCTGGATGACGCGTCCGACCTCGGAGACCTCGAGTTCGGAGGAGTACTGTTCGATCTCGTTGGAGATGACGGAGGCGATTTCGTCTGTCTTGATCTTCATCCGGTGTTCTCGTTGTCCAGAGCGGTGTTGGGCAGCAATATCGAACCGAATCCCCGGTGGGATCGGAGGGTCGAACAGGGTAGTCATCCCGACCCGGTTTGTCTCGATCCGGGGGCCTTTCGGCGGTGAAATCAGGGGGATTTTCAGCGCGTTTCGAGGGCCGGATCAGGCCATGATCCAGCCGGCATCAGCCCCCGCTGATCCGGTACACGAGGTTCACCTGCGCCCTGACCTGGATGTCGCCTGGGCTGACCGGAGGGGCGGCGTCCATCGCCATTGCGCTGCGGCCTGCGAACTCCCGCTGCACCGGCTGGTTGTAGCTGGGGATCAGGTTGATCTCGTGGACGCCATCCAGCTCGATCCCGGCGGCGGCGGCCAGGGCCTCGGCGTCCGCCCTCGCTGCGGCGGTGGCTTCGGCGATCGCCTGCGCCCGCTGGGCGGAGTTATCCCTGAGGTCGAACTGCAGGCCGCTGACGCGGTTGGCGCCCGCCTCGATGCCGGCGCCGATCAGCTCGCCCGTGTTGTCGAGATCGAGCGTCGTCACCTGCACCTCGTTGCTGACGCGGTAGCCGATGATCGTTGGCGGCTCGTCGTTCGTGCGGTTGCGGTAGTTGTAGACCGGCTCGACGCTGAACCCGGTCGTCTCGATGTCGTCCTCGCTGGCGCCAGCGCCGATGAGGGCGCGCTGGATCTCCTTGGCCAGCCTCGCGTTGTCGCGGGCGACGTCCGACGCGTCCTTGCCCTCGGTGAGGACCGCCAGACGGATCGTCGCCTGATCGGGGGCGGCGTTGATCACGGCGCTGCCGGTGACGGTCAGCGTGGGGATGTGGGCTTCGTGATCGGCGAGAGCCGTGCAGGCGGTCATGGCTGACAGCAGCAGTGCGCCGGCGATCAGCTGGGTGAGCTTGTTCATGGGATGACTCCTGTGGGGTGGTGTGCGCTTGATACCGGAGCCATCGCTGCGCTCAGAGTCGGCGTCCAGAGGGCGCAGCGATAGCAGCAG
>CAYGNN010000107.1:0-5170 GCA_964351165.1 uncultured Phycisphaeraceae bacterium | reverse complement strand
TGACGTGGATGAACTTGAGCATCAGGAGACTCCTTTGGGGGTAGCGTGCGCACATCATATCCGAGCCTTCGCTGCGCTCAGACTCGGCGTCCAGAGCGCAAAGCGATAGCACGATCAATAAGACGTTCCGGGTTCTGGAATGTTCGCCGTACGGTCAGGCTTTGGGTCAGGCCTGGAAGATTTCCGCCGTGCGGGCGCGGACAGCCGGAGCGCCGTTGGTGGCAAACTGATCGCCGATCTTGCGGAGCCTGCTCGCGACGGAGGCGTCGATGAGCTGATCGCCGATGAGGAGCTTCATGCCGCCGATGAGGGATTCATCGGTGTAGGTGTGCAGGATGGGCTCCTTGCCGATCGCCGTCTTGAGGCGGTCGCGGATCGCGTCGAGCTGCCTGGAGTCGATCGAGGTCGCGGTGTAGACGTCCACCTCGACGCGGCCGTAGTGCTCCTGGAGCAGCTCGTCGTACGACGCGGCGATGCCCCCCAGCTTGTTCAGGCGCCCCTTGTCGTTGCAGACGAGCAGGAAGCGGAGGACGAGGTCCGAGCAGCGGCCGTCGAAGATCTTGCGGATCGAATCGCGACGCTTGTCGGCGCTGAGGATCTGCGACGAGAGGAACTCGGCGAAGTTCGCGTCGGCGCGCGCCATCTCGACGATCGCCTCGAGCTCGCCTGCGACGCTCTCGATCTCGCTCTGGCCGCCCTTGGCGTTGGCCAGGTCGAAGAGGCTCGCGGCGTAGACGCGTGAGATCGCGTCGGTCTGGTTGTTCGTGTCGGTGGCAGCCATCGGGGTCGCTCCTGGTTCAGAACATCAGTTGGACTGGGCGACGCCCTGCAGCTCGGCGAGGGAGTCCTCGACGAGGCGGGCCTGATCGTCGGCGTTGAGCTCGCGCTGGATGATCTTCGACGCGATGCTCGTCGCGGTCGTGGACATCTGCGCGTACACCTCGCTGATGGCGGCGCGCTTGGCGGACTCAATGTCCCGCGTCGCGGCGTCCTTCATCGCGGTGATCTCGGCCTCCGCCTTGCGCTTGAGCTCGGCGGCCATCTTCTGCTGCTCGGCCTTGGTGGACTCGAGCATCTGCGCCGCCTCGGTGCGGGCCTCGGCGAGCGCCTTCTCGTACTGGTTCAGGGCGGCGGCGGCCTGCTTGCGGGCGGCCTCGGCGTCGCCGATCTCCTTCTTGATCTTCTCCTCGCGGTCGTTGAGCGCCTTGACGATCACCGGCCACACCTTGGCGTTGAGGATGAAGAAGACGATGCCGAACATGATCAGCGTCGCGAAGAGCGGGATCATGTTGAACGCCACCGGGTTCGGGGCCTCGCCGTGCGCGTCGTCGGCGGCCAGCACGGGCAGCGCGGAGCAGGCGAAGGTGGCGGTGGTGATCAGAGTGGGCAGGATGCGTTGCATTGGGCGTATTCCTGATGGAATTCGGAAACGAGTATGGGAATGCCTTCGAAGGCGTTGACCGGCGGGCGCTGCTCCGGATGGAGACGCCGACCGGTCAACGCCCTCGCGCCTCAGGCTGCGAGGGCGTTGCGGTTCGGGCTGGGCTCAGATGAGGAAGAGCGCCAGGAGGCCGATGAGGACGGCGAACAGCGTCGCGCCTTCCACGAGGGCCGCGGTGATAATCATGTTGGTGCCGATGGTGCCGGCGGCCTCGGGCTGGCGGGCGATCGCCTCAACGGCGGAACCGCCGATGCGGCTGATGACGCGGCCACCACCGAGAACAGCGAGACCCGCGAGACCGGCGCCGAGGCCCTTGCCGATCGGGGCGAGGTCCATGACGGCGTGGCCGTCCTGGGCGAGGGCGGGGTTGGCGGCGAGGGCAAGGCCGGCGACTGCGGCGATGCATCCGGCGATCGTCTTCGTCTTCATCTGTCGGAAGCTCCTGAGGCTCTAGGTGTTTTCAACGCACACGGGCGTTGTCGATTCGGTTCTGGAAACTCGACCGTTGGCATTGGCGCCTGCGATCGAAACATGGATCAGCCGTTGCAGGCTGGAAAAGACTTACTGGGTGACGAGCGCTGCGTCGTCGGTGGCTGCCGATGCGTCGCCGTCGTGGTGGGAGTGGGCGCCCTCGTGGTCGTCGTGGTGATGGTGCATCAGCTGGGCGATGAAGATCGTCACGAGGAACATGAAGATGAACGCCTGAAGGAAGGCGACAAAGATCTCGAGGAACATCAGGGCGACCGCCGCGATGAGCGAGACGATCGCGATGGGGATGCCGCCGCCGAGCGTGACCGCCCCGACCTCGCCGGTGGAATCGGCGAGCATGCCGATGCCCATGCCGGTGAACATGAGGATCGTCGCCATGAGCGTGTGCCCTGCGACCATGTTGGCGAAGAGACGAATCGCCAGTGCGAAGGGCTTGATGAACATGCCCAGGATCTCGACCGGGAGCATGATCGGCGCGAGGTACGCCGGGGCGCCGCCCAGGAAGTGCGCCGCCCAGCCCTTAAGCCCGCTGCTGCGGAGACCGTTGATCTGGATGACGACGAAGGCGATCAGCGCCAGCGCGCCGGTGACCGCGATGTTGCCGGTGGCGGTGCCGCCGAGGATCGCCCAGTGCGTGTCGCCCTTGACGAAGCCGCCGATGATGTGCTGGAGGTCCAGCAGCGGGATCAGCCCCAGCACGTTGTTGACAAGGATGAAGAAGAAGAGCGTCCAGAGGAAGCCGATGAACTTGTCGGTGTCCTTGCCGAGCTGCGGCTTGGCGACCTCGTTGCGGAGGTAGACGCAGATGGACTCGATCATGTGCGCGAAGGCGCCGCTGGTGACGTAGCGGGCGTTGCCCTCGGATTCATCGCCGGTGCGGATCTTGCGGACCGCCGCCAGCAGGATGAACATGCAGAGGAAGCCAGCGATGATCAGCGTGATCGTGTGCTGCGTCATGAAACCGCCGAGCACTTCCTTGTCAACGACATGGTAGAGCGGGTTCGGGACTTCGTACGCGAGTGTGAGCGGTGAGAGTTGCATCGCTGGAGCGATCGCCTTTGCTACAAGGAAAGTGTCGAAAAAAACTGGTTCACCCGTCGGTATCGCCGGCGCTCAGACCGCCCCGGCCACGCTGCAATGCCTTGGCGACCACCGCGGTTTCCGCGGCGAGAACGCCCAGGTACCCCCCCGCCAGCACCAGACCGATCACGGCCCGATTTTGTTGGGGGGCGGAGTATAGCAACACCAAACCGCTCAGGATCGTTGCGATGAAGCAGATTCCTCGCCCGGCCAGCCAGAGCGCCGCCCACCGCGTCATCGGCATCACCCGCCAGGGCCGGATCGCGAATGTCCCCGCCATGAAGGCCACCCAGAGCCCACCGGCGCCGACCCACGCGGCCATCTGATCCGTCCCGGCCAGGCCGCCGCCGAACCGCTGCACCGCCCAGACCACGACCTGCCCCAGCAGCCCCGCGCCGGCGCAGGCGAGCGTGATCGCGCCCAGCATCGGCCACATCGGGACCTCGGCCATCGCCTCGCCGGTCTCCGCCGGTGTCGGTGCTGCGACGGAACCCGTTGCGGGCGGTCCGGTTGTGTCCGTGCTCGGGTCGGTGGTGGTGGTCATCGCTGCTGGTTCCGTCTCGCGGCGGCCTTCTTCTCCGCCTGGAGCGCCTGCCGGATCAGGTTGTAGCCCCCGCCGAGCAGGCCGACCACCGCGCCGATGATCGTCAGCACCGGCGTCGTCCCCCACCACTTGTCCAGCAGCAGCCCGAGGATCAGCATCCCTGCGATCGCAGCGACGAACTCCGTCCCCATCGCGCTCAGGCGCCACAGCTCCGCCCTGTCCCGGTCGGATTGGCCGCCGACCACAGGGTTTTCCTCGTGGTCGTTGGGTTCAGACTTGGAATGGTGGACCGGCATGGCTCTCGACCAGTGGATTCTCGGACGCCGGGATCGGCGGTCATTCCGCGATCCCCGATCGCCGATCCTATCTGGAGCGGTCCAACCCTGTCAGATCGCTGGCCACACGGCCCCTCCGGAGACCCTCCCATGGCGAACAAAATCGAGCAGGATCACCGGCGGTTCCGCCAGATCGTCAAGGGCCGGATCCGCGGCGACCTCAAGCGGTTCATCGCCAGGGGCGACTTCCTCGCCAGGGACGGCAAGAAGGTCGTCTCAGTCCCGGTCCACGACATCGACCTCCCCCGCTTCCGCTACGGCGACAATTCGGGCGGCGTCGGCATGGGCGAGGGCGACGAGGGCGAGGGGCAGGGCCAGGGCGGCGACCCCACCGGAGGCGATCAGCCAGGGCGTCACGCGCACGAGGTGGACGTCTCCCTCGAAGAGCTCGCCGACATCCTGGGCGAGGAACTCGAGCTGCCCAACATCGAACCCAAGGGCGAGCACCGCCTGACGACGGTCAAGGACAAGTACACCGGCATCCGCCAGAGCGGCCCCAGCGCGCTCCGCCACTTCAAGCGCAGCTACCGCGAGGCGATCAAGCGGCAGATGATGCTCGGCGACTACGACTTCGAGAACCCGGTCGTTGTCCCCATCAAGCGCGACATGCGCTACCGGAGCTGGGACGAGGTGAAGGCGCCGCAGTCGAACGCGGTGATCGTCTCGATGATGGACGTCTCAGGATCCATGGGTGGCGAGCAGAAAGACCTCGTGCGCCTGCAGGCCTTCTGGATCGACACGTGGCTGCGCCGCAACTACGACGGCGTCGAGCACCGGTACATCGTCCACGACGTCGGCGCGCGCGAGGTGGACCGCGACACGTTCTTCAGCCTGCGCGAGGATGGCGGTACGCGCATCAGCAGCGCGTACCAACTGTGCCTCGACCTGCTCGAAGACAAGTACGACCCGAGCGCGTGGAACATCTACCTGTTCCACTTCAGCGATGGTGATAACTCGTCTGACGCCGACAACCGCCAGTGCGTGAAGCTGCTCCGCGAGAAGCTGCTCCCCACGTGCAACCTCTTCGGCTACTGCCAGGTCGCCAGCGCCTACGGCAGCGGGAACTTCATCAACGTGCTCCACGACGCCTTCCCCGACCGCGACAGCCGAGGGAACGCGGCGGATTCGTCGCTGCTGACGAGCAGGATCAACGGACGCGAGGACGTGATGGATTCGCTGCGGACGCTGTTCAGGCCGGGGCGGTGAGCGCCGGCTGATACCCGAGCCTTCGCTGCGCTCAGACTCGGCGTCCAGTCATGTTCGCTTCCGGTCGGAACCGAT